>CAKZKA010000267.1 GCA_937120965.1 uncultured Chloroflexota bacterium | reverse complement strand
AGGCTCAGCGCAGGCTCTCCAGCTTCGCTGGAGAGGGGGAGGGGGTGAGGACCAGGCAGCGCATCCCCACGCCATACCGCCCGTCGGCGCTCATACGTTCTGTCCGCCCCTGAACCGTGGGAGGAGGGTGGGGCGTAGGGGCGCAGCGGCGCCTATCTGCCCGGCAAGGTAAACCACACCGTCGTACCCTGGCCGGGCGCGCTACTCGCCCCGATCTGCCCGCCCATCGCCGTAATCAGCGCCTTCGCGATCGACAGGCCCAACCCGGCATTGCCGCTGGCGCGCCCGCGAGCCGGGTCAACCCGGTAGAAGCGCTCGAAGATGTGGGGCAGGTGCTCCGGCGCAATCCCGCTGCCGGTATCGGTCACCTGGAAGCGCACCTCGCGGCCCCGGGGCGTTGCCGCGAGTGTAATGCGCCCACCCGACGGCGTATGCCGCAGGGCATTATCGAGGATGATCAACAGCACCTGGCGCAGGCGGTCCACATCGGCGCAAACCTCCCCTCCCGCCTCCTCCAGCATCACCGTCACACCCCGTTCAACTCCCAACCGCGCCACCTGACGCTGAACCTCGGCCAGGAAGGGCGACACCTCGACCGGCGCGAGGGACAGCGGCAACTGGCCGCTGTCCAGCCGCGACAGGGTGAGCAGGTCGTCCACCAGTCGCCGCATATGGTCACTCTCGGCCAGCACATCACCGAGCAACTCGCGCTGGTCAGCATCCTCGGGCGCAACGTTGCGTAGCGCGACCTCGGCGCTGGCGCGGATCAGGGTCAGCGGTGTGCGCAGTTCGTGACTGGCGCTGGCGATGAAGCGTTGCTGACGCTCCCAGGCCGCCTGCGCCGGGCGCAGCGCCCGTCCTGCCAGCCACCAGCTTGCCGCGCCCAGCAACCCCATACTCAAACTCCCCAGCACGAGCAAACCCAGGGCCAGTTGCCAGAGCACCCGGTCCTGGTCGCTGAGCACCCGGCCGAGTTGCAGCGCCGCCGGCCCGTCCGCGCGGGTGAGGCGGTAGGTCAACAGGCGCACCCGCTGCCCGTCGCTCAGGCTCACCGTGCGCTCGTCGCTGCCCTGACTCAGCGCGGCCTCCAGGGCCTGCCGATCCGGGGCGAGCGGCGCCGCAGCCGGGTTGGGATTGAAGAGCACCTGGCCTGAGGTATCGAGCGGCAACACAAAGATGGCTGCCAGTTCACCATCGTAGGCGAGCGGCGCACCTGGAGCCGCAGGCGTCGGAAGCGGCGCGTGCTCCCCTCTGCGCTCCGTCCCGCCCTCAGCGTCGAGGATGGCCCCGCTGGACCGATCCACAATCACCTTCGCTCCATCGGGAAAGCGCACCTCGTACACCTCCCGGCCACGCTTCTCTTCACGCTCAACCCGTTCGGGCGCGCCGTTGCCGTGGTAAGCCACCGCCCGCTTCACCGCCTCGGCCTCCGAGAGCGGCGCGGTCCACTGACGCGACAACAGGCCCGGCTCATTGCGGATGAGCGACCAGTCACGGTCCGCCGAGACCAGGTCGGCAGGCAGAGGCGCGTTGAGCGCATTAAACTCGTGCGCCATCTTATGGCGCAGGGCCAGATCGGTCACCTGCTGAAAGTACCGCGCCACCACCAGATAGGCTCCGCCACCCACCAGCGCCACGAGCATGAATGCCGCCAGGGTGTAGAGCAAAGTCAGTTGTAACCGCAAGCCTCTAAACATCGGGCGCCTCCAGCCGATAGCCGACGCCACGAACGGTCACGATCGGATCGCGCTCCCCGCTTTCGTTCAATTTGCGTCGCAGGTAAGAAATGTACACGTCAACCATTTGCGGTTGCACATCGTGTTCATACGACCAGACGTAATCCAGGATCTGCTGGCGGGTCAGGGTCTGGCCCTGGTTACGCATCAGATATTCCAGCAGGTTCCACTCGGTGGGCGTCAGGTCGAGCGTGCGGGCGCCGCGGCGCGCCGTGTGCCCGCGCAGGTCGAGGACGATCGCGCCCGCGCGCAGTTCCTGGGCCTCAGCGCCGGGCGGCATGAAGCGGCGGCTCAGGGCGCGCACCCGCGCCAGCAACTCCTCAAAGGCGAACGGCTTGACCAGGTAATCATCCGCTCCACTGTCCAGACCGGCGATCTTATCCTCAATCTGGCCGCGGGCGGTCAGCAACAGCAGCGCCATCGGGAGGCGCGCCATCCGCACCGCCCGGCAAATTGCCGGCCCGTCGCGCCCGGGCAGCATCCAATCAACAATTGCCACATCGTAGCTGCCACGGAGGGCAAGGTCCAGACCCGTATCGCCATCGTGCGCCACATCCACCTGGTAATGAACTTCACCCAGCACGCGGGCGACCAGGCGGGCCAGGCGCTGATCATCTTCGATTATCAGAACACGCATCGCAGGGATTGATCTCTCCTTCCGGCGTCGGTGCGCCGGTCTCACGTTGCATGAAAAGCGATTCTCCCGGGAGGGTGCAGCCCTCCCAAACCCTCCCCTCAGGCAGGGGCGCGGTTCGACAGGCTCACCGCAGGTGGGGAAGCCCGGGTTTCCCGGTGTTTCCATCAGCATACACGATCAACCTTGGAAAAAGATTGGAAACTTGCCAGGCCCTTCCAAGAAAGTTCCAAACCTCATCCGTTACCCTGGCAGCAATGAAACTTGTCAGGCTCCCGTAAGCCTGCGGGACAACCAGACGCTCGCCGATGCGGGCGCGAGGATGGGGAACCCGGTTTCCCCAATGTTCACGGTAACGCTTGATGATTGAGGAGGAACCTACCTATGAGCCAGCGTCTTGCCCTGGTCATCGCCGCGGCCCTGACCGCTTTCGTTCTGGTTATCGTCGGCGGACTGAGCGTCTATATGAGCGGCGCCACGAGCCAGACAGCGGGCGCGCTTCCCGCGGGCGACGCCAGCGTAACTCCATCGGCTGCTCCCGCTGCCCTTGACCCGACCGTGGAGGCCCTGTTGCGCGAACGCGAAGCCGCCTATCAGGCCGCTCTGGCCGAGGCCAACGCCCGCCTTGAAGCGGCCAATGCCCAGATTGCCAGCGCCAATCAACAACTCGCCAGCGCCACGCAGGCCCGGGCAACCAGCAACGCGCCCGGCAGCGTGTCACTTGCCGCTGCGCCCTCTGCTGGCGCGGCCATCAGTGAGCAACAGGCCATTGCCGTGGCGCAACGCTACTACGGCGGCCAGGTCGTCGCCGTCGAACGCGAGACCGAGCACGGCCTGCCGGTCTACGATGTGAAGTTCAGCGACCGGAGCGCCGTCTATGTTGACGCGACCACCGGCCAGGTTGTCTATGCCAGAATCGCCACGGGCGAGGACAGCGAGCACCGGTTCGATGACAGGCGCCACGATGAGCACGATGACTGACAGTCAGGGTTCTGCGGTGAGGATGGTTTGGGAGGGCTGCGCCCTCCCAGGCAACAACCCCATGTGCATCGTGTCGTTGCGCGGCGCAGCCGCATACCGTTCTCGTACCGCAAACCAGATAGCTACAGGAGTTTGAAGCATGTCCACCGAACGACGACCTGCGCGACCCGCGGGAGTATCCGGGGTCAAAGCACTGATCACCGTTGCCTCGCTTGCGGGTACCCTGGCCGGCTGGGCCGTCCTGAGCGCCTCGTCACCCGCCGGGGCGCTGGCGGGCGCATCTGCCGGCGGTACAACCTATACCGCGCCACCCCCCGCGTGGCTGCTCAGCGAACCGCAGATCCCCACGCTGCCGCCCGTGGCGACGGTGCAATCACTGCCTGCGGCAACGACCGCGCCGCTGATCGCAGCCAGCCCGGCCCCGGCGGCGAGCCAGGCAGTCTCCACAAGCGCGCCCGGCATCGCTGCGGTACAACCCGCACCGGTGACGGTGACCCGCTCGTCACGCTAAGAGGGGAACCAGGCTCCTCCCCCCGCGGGGTTTAAGGGCGGACAGAACATCCGAGCCGGCGTGGCTTGTACCGCACGGTATTCATACCCTGGTAATACAGCTCATGGTTACACACACCTTCCGCGCTATGGGCAGCCAGATCCTGATCGGGCTTGAGGCGCCTGACGCTATCGCCCGGCCGGCCCTGGTGGCCCTCCAGGAGAGCTTCGCGACCTGGGAAACAATCCTCAGCCGCTTCCGCCCGGACAGCGAACTGAGCCATCTCAACCACACTGAACGCGAGTGGCTCGCCCTCAGCCCGACCCTGGCCGAGGTACTTGCCCTCGCCGTGCGCGCTGCTGAGACGACCGGCGGCCTGGTAACGCCTCTGGTGCTGGAGGCGCTGGAGCGCGCCGGCTATGACCGCGACTTTGCCGCTGTCACCGCCGAGGAGGGATCTACCGCAACGTTGCCCGCCCAACCGGTCGCCGACTGGCGCTGTATCGGCGTCGATCTGGCCCGCAGCAGCATCAGTCGCCCCCCGGGTATGCGCCTCGACCTGGGCGGAGTTGCCAAGGGGTGGGCCGCCGACCGGGCCCTGGGCCTGATTGCTCACCACGGGCCGGCGCTGGTTGACGTCGGTGGCGATATCGCCATCAGCGGCCCGCGCCGCGACGGCACAGCCTGGCCGATTGGCGTGCAGGATCCCCGTGGCGGCGCCCAGCCCCTGGCGCTCCTGGTGATCGCCTCCGGCGGCGTAGCGACCTCCGGGTGCGATTACCGGCGCTGGCGTCAGGGCACTGCCGAGCGTCATCACATCATTGACCCGCGTACCGGTATGCCCGCCGAAACCGACCTGCTCAGCGTGACCGTGGTGGCCGCACGGGTCGCCGATGCCGAGATCGCGACGAAGGCCGCGCTCATTCTGGGGAGCGATGCCGGCCTGGCCTGGCTGAACGCGCGCCCCTGGCTGGCCGGGCTTCTGGTCCGCGCCGATGGCGCCGTGCTGCGCACGCCAACGCTCGAACCGTTCCTGTGGAACGATGGAGGAACGTGATACCCGGGCACGACACGGGGAGGACCGCGTTTCCTCACAGCTCTTCAACCCGGCGAGCCGGGGCGTCGGCGAAACCGGTTGTCTCGCCACCTCACGAGCGGAGGGCTTGCCACCCCGGCAGGCAGAGGGGCGGGGAAACCCGCTTTCCCCACCCCCCAACCGCTGGTGGAGTCGCCTGGCGCCCCGGCCAGCAGGGGTGCGGTTCGACAGGCTCACCGCAGGTGGGGAAACCCGGTTGCCCCAGTTCCCAACCGCTGGTGGGAGCGGCTGGCGCCCCGGCCAGCAGGGGTGCGGTTCGACAGGCTCACCGCAGGTGGGGAAACCCGGTTTCCCCGTATGCTCACATCAGGCCCCGTGCGCGGGGCGCACAACGCCGCAATGAAAACAGGGGTATCTTTGGGAGGGCTGTGCCCTCCCAAACCTTCCCGCTGGGGAGGGCTTGCCGCCCCCACAGGCAAGGGTGCGGTTCGACAGGCTCACCGCAGGTGGAGAAACCCGGTTTCCCCATATGTTTACCTCAAAACTGGAGAACTACCATGACCAACGAAAAAGCCGCCCGCCTGGCCGCCATTCGCGCAGCCAACGCCGCCAAACAAACCATGCCGCCCGATGCGCCCGCGGCGCCGCAACCCGCGGTCACGGCCAGCCCCGCGGCGCCGCAACCCGCGGTCACGGCCAGCCCCGCGGCGGCCCGGGAGTCCTACGACACGATGGCCCCGGCCATCTCTCTGCCCGCCTTGCTCAGCCTCCTCGCCGCCACGGTTGCCGGCGCCCTCGGCGCAGTCTTTCTCTTGCCTGCCTGGCTGCCGGCCCTGAGCGCTTCCCTGCTGGGCGATGCGCCGCATGCCTACTGGTACCTGGCCCGCAGCAGCGCCATGGTCGCCTACGTCTTGCTCTGGCTCTCCATGCTCGCTGGACTGATGATGACCAGCCGGCTGGCCCGTCTCTGGCCAGGGGGACCGGTTGCCTTCGATCTCCACCAGCATACCAGTCTGCTGGGGCTGGCCTTTGCGCTGTTCCACGCCCTCATTCTGCTGGGTGATCGTTACATCCAGGCCGACCTGCGTCAGATTCTGGTTCCCTTTGCCTATGCTGACCACCAACCCCTCTGGGTCGGCCTCGGCCAGATCGGGTTGTACCTGCTGGCCCTGGTCGGTCTGAGCTTCTACGTCAAGGCGTGGATGGGGCGCAGCGCGTGGCGGCTGATTCACTTCCTGAGCTTCGCGCTGTTCGCCCTGGCGCTGCTTCACGGCATCTTCAGCGGCACCGACAGCGCAAATCCCTGGATCCAGGGACTTTACTGGGCCAGCGGCGGCAGCGTGCTTTTCCTCTTCTGCTACCGCATCCTCGTGCGGCGCAAGCGCGGATGAGCTATGCGTTCGGCGTTGGGGTAACCACGCAAGCCCGGGAGCGCGGTCGTCCCGCCCCGGTCAGCGTTCGAGGGCACGCTGCCCGCACTCCCACGTTGCTTGACAAGCTGTTCCCGATCCGGTACAGTTAAAGTACTTTCCCCAGCATGTGTGACGAGCGACCGCGACTCCTTCAATGCAGCGGGTGGGCATAGCCTTGCCCCGGTCGCATGCTGCCTGGATGCGCTGCCGTTTATGCGCGCGGCAGCTTTACAGTGCCGCCTCCAGCCTGTGGCTGGTGTGCGGTCAGACGCCGATCAGTGTATCGCGCGTCGGAGCCGTGCGTTGGTCCAGGTATGCGCGTTTGTTCTGGTCTGAGCATGGCATGGTAGGAGGAGTCCGGTTATGGCTGAGAATCCGCAGGCGCTCGGTGGAAAGGCACAGGTCGATGTCGGAGGAGTAACCTACGAGCAGGTGGGCGCAGAGTATCTGGCGCAGCGCCGCCTGCGCAAGAGCGCTGGCTGGGTGCTGCTATGGGCCCTGGGCGTCGGCGCGGTGATCTCCGGCGATTTCTTCGGCTGGAACTATGGGCTATCGGCGGGTGGCTTTGGTGGTCTGTTGCTCGCCACCTTCGTCGTGGCGGTGATGTACCTGTGCATGGTCTACTCGATCGCTGAACTCTCCGCGGCCCTGCCCCACGCCGGCGGTTTCTACTCGTTCACCCGCAATGCCTTTGGGCCGACACTTGGGTTCGTAAATGGTGTAGCTGACATCATCGAGTACGTTGTCACTCCTGCCGTGATTGTCACCTCCATCGCGGCCTATATGCAGACCATTTTCTCCTTCGTGCCGCTCTACGTCTGGTGGGTGGTGTTCTATGCCGTCTTCGTCGGCATCAACGTGCTCGGCACGGCCCTCACGCTGCGCGTCGGCCTGATCGTCACCCTCCTGGCGATCGGCACGCTGGTGGTGTTCTACATCGGCGCGGTTGCGTCAGGAGCGTTTAGCTGGGATCTGGTGTTCAACATCGAGCCTGCACCGGGGAACAGCGCCTTCCTCCCCTTTGGCTGGTACGGTGTGTTCGCGGCCCTCCCCTTCGCCATCTGGTTCTACCTGGCGATTGAGCAACTCCCGCTGGCCGCGGAGGAGAGCCACGATGTGGTGCGCGACATTCCCAAAGCGCTGATCTGGGGCCTGCTCACCCTGCTGGCGCTCTCGCTGCTGACCCTGGTGCTCAACTCCGGCGTGGGTGGCGGCGCGGCCGAGGTCGGCGAATCGGCGGCGCCGCTGGAGATCGGCTTCCGCGCCATCTTTGGCGCCGGCGCCACGACGATCGTGTTGACCCTGGTGGCGCTCACGGGTCTGGTGGCGAGCTTCCATACCATCATCTATGCCTACGGGCGAGTGCTCTTCTCCCTCTCCCGCGCCGGCTATATCCCGCGCTGGATTTCCGTTACCGGCGCGCGCCATACCCCGGCCCGGGCGCTGGTCCTCGGCGGTGTGGTTGGTCTGGTGCTGGCTTTGCTGATCGATCTCCTCGGCAGCGGCAGCAGTGTCGGCGCGGCCCTGTTAACGATGAGCGTCTTCGGCGCGGTGATCTCCTACGCGCTGGTCATGCTCTCGTACATCAAGCTGGCGATCACCCGTCCTAACCTGCACCGCCCCTACAAGAGCCCCCTCGGGGTGCCAGGGGCGGTGGTCGGCACGGTTCTGGCCGTGCTTTCCCTCTTCGCCACGATGGCGATCGAGGCTAACCGGCCCGGCGTGATCGGGACGGCGATCTTTATGGCGGTGATGGTGGCTTACTACTTCTTCTACAGCCGCAAGCGTCTTGTGGCCCAGGCGCCCGAGGAGGAAGCGGCGCTGATCGCCGAGGCCGAGCGCGAACTGAAGCACGTTTGACGGTTTGCCGCTCGCCACGAAGCTGGCTGCCAGAGGGGAAATCTGGTTACCCCTCCGGCAGCCAGTAGCTGCGTCTTGCTCCCGCTTCCCCACCTTCGCCACGATGGGTTGTTTCCTGAGGTGAAAATACGGGGAAATGGGGTTTCCCCACCTGCGGTGAGCCTGTCGAACCGCACCCCTGCCTGTGGAGGTGCCAGGCGCCCTCAACGGCGGTTGGGACATAGGGAAACCGGGTTTCCCCACCTGTGGTGAGCTTGCCGAACCACGCCCCTGTCTGAGGGGAGGAGTTGGGAAGGCTTAGCTCTTCCAAAAATAAATCAGTTTTCATCCTTTCATTGCGCGGTGCAGCCGCATCCGATCTTGACGTGAACATATGGGGAAACCGGGTTTCCCCAGACTCACTGCATCACCGTCCCAGGAGGAGTTATGGCGCCCTACACCCGAACTCTCGGCGGACGCACCTACCAGTTCGACGATCTCAAGACGCTCATGGCAAAGGCCACTCCTGAACGCTCAGGCGACCAGCTCGCCGGTCTGGCTGCCGAGAGCGCCGAAGAACGGGTTGCTGCCCAACTGTGCCTGGCCGATGTGCCGCTGACCACCTTCCTCGAGGAACCGCTGATCCCCTACGAGGACGACGAAGTGACGCGCTTGATCCTTGACACCCACGATCGCGCTGCCTTTGCCCCCGTCAGCAGCCTCACCGTGGGCGCTTTCCGCGAATGGCTGCTGTCCTATGCGACCGACGATACAGCTCTGGCCGCCCTGGCCCCCGGCATCACGCCCGAGATGGCCGCTGCGGTGTCGAAGATCATGCGCAACCAGGATCTGGTGGCTATCAGCCGCAAGTGCCGTGTGGTGACGCGCTTTCGCACGACGATCGGGCTGCCCGGGCGCTTCTCGTCGCGCATCCAGCCCAACCATCCCACTGACGATCCCCGCGGCATCGCCGCTTCGATCCTCGACGGCCTGCTCCACGGCTGCGGCGATGCGGTGATCGGCATCAATCCCGCTACCGATAGCCCGCAGGCCGTGATAGCCCTGCTTGAGCTGATTGATGACCTGCGCCAGCGCTACGCCATCCCTGTCCAGTCCTCATTACTGGCCCACGTCACCACCCAGATTACGGCTATCGAACGCCATGCCCCGGTGGACCTGGTCTTCCAGTCAATTGCCGGCACCGAAGCTGCCAACCGCTCATTCGGGATCGATCTGGCCCTGTTGCGCGAGGCGCGCGCCGCCGCGCTGGCCCTGGGGCGCGGCACCATCGGCGATAACGTGATGTATTTTGAAACCGGTCAGGGCAGCGCCCTTTCGGCCAATGCTCATCATGGTGTTGACCAGCAAACCTGTGAGGCCCGCGCCTACGCGGTGGCTCGCCACTTTGAGCCGCTGCTGGTCAACACCGTGGTTGGTTTCATTGGCCCTGAATACCTCTACGATGGCAAGCAGATCATCCGCGCCGCGCTCGAAGATCTCTTCTGCGGTCGCCTGATGGGTGTGCCGATGGGTTGCGATGCCTGCTACACGAACCACGCCGAAGCCGACCAGAACGATATGGACAACCTCCTGGTACTGTTGGGAGTGGCCGGCTGCGCGTACATTATGGGCGTGCCCGGCGCCGATGATGTGATGCTCAACTACCAGAGCACCTCGTACCACGATGTGCGCTTCGTGCAAACCACCCTGGGCCTGCGACCCGCCCCGGAGTTTGAAGCCTGGCTTATCGCGATGGGTATCATCGAGCCTGATGGACGCCTGGCTCCGCGTGAGCAGCCTCGCCTGCTCCGGGAAGTGGCTCGGCTCGCCAGCGCGCGTGTCTGATGTGAAAATAGGCCGTGTACGGGAGGGTTTGGGAGGGCTTCGCCCTCCCAGGAAACAACCCGCCAGCGGGGAGGGTTTGGGAGGGCGAAGCCCTCCCAAGAACAAATATTTTCATTCTGGCATTGTGCGGCGCAGCCGCATGGATGACTGAGGTGAACATAGGGGGAAACCGGGTTTCCTCACGCCCCTGCCTGTGGGGAGGTGTTGTACGTTCCACGAATGGCGCCTCTCGCCGAGGAGGTTCCCTGTGTCTGACGAAACACTACCCTCTGCCGACCTGTGGCAGGGGTTGCGCCGCTACACCAACGCCCGCATCGCCCTGGGGCGGGCCGGCGATAGCCTGCCCACCGCTGCCCAACTGGCCTTTCAGTACGACCACGCCCGCGCCCGTGACGCCGTACATCTGCCCTTTGACGCCGCAGGCGTGGCCGCCGCCGCAGCCGCTACCGATCTGCCCGTGCTGATCGTTCACAGCGCCGCCCCTGACCGGTCAACCTATCTGAAGCGCCCCGACCTGGGCCGGCGTCTGAGCGAGGCGTCGCGGGCGGCCCTTCCTCCCCACGCCCCCGCCGACGGGGACGCCTACGACGCCGTCCTGGTCATCGCCGACGGTCTCTCGGCCCTCGCAGTGCACCGCCACGCCGTGCCCCTTGCCACCCGTGTAGCCGGAGCCCTGCAGGGCCTGGGCTGGCGCCTGGCGCCGATTGTCGTGGTGCATCAGGGCCGTGTGGCCATCGCCGACGAGATCGGGAGCCTGCTTCGCGCCCGGCAGGCTGCTATCCTGATCGGTGAACGCCCGGGTCTGAGCGTCGCCGATAGCCTGGGAGTGTATCTCACCTACGATCCGCGCCCCGGGCGCACCGATGCCGAACGCAACTGCATTTCCAACATCCATGCCCGCGGTCAGAGTTACGATGCCGCCGCCCAGACCCTGATCTATCTGATGAGCGAAGCGCGACGGCTCAAACTGAGCGGCGTCGCGCTGAAGGATGAGCGAGCCGAGCGTGATGGCGCGGCTGCCCTGCTCGATTAACGAGATGAAAACAGGTTTGTTTTTGGGAGGGCGAAGCCCTCCCAAACCCTCCCCTCAGGGAGGGGGTTGAGGAAACCCGGTTTCCCCGTATGTTCACCTCAGTCATCCATGCGGCTGCGCCGCACAACGCCGGAATGAAAATACCTATTCTTGGGAGGGCGAAGCTCTCCCAAACCCTCCCCGCTGGCGGGTTGTTTCCTGGGAGGGCCTCGCCCTCCCGAACCCTCCCGCACGCGGGCTATTTGGGGCGGGGGCCAACCCCGCCCCCCCCGGCACCCCGAACCCTCCCGCGCGCGGGCTATTTTCACCTCAGGAGCTGCAAAGCTGTCTATTGCAAATTGTAATCTTATTGTAATCTAGAAACCCTTGTGGCCCCGGGGGCGCTCAGGGTAGAACAAGGCCGCGGCAACGGTCGCCTGCGTGCTGCCTTCGTGGTGGCAGCGCGTTTTTTACCGTGTGCTGCTAACCGGTTACACCAACTGGCATTGAACGAGCCCCGTCTATGCGCTACAGCCAGAGCCCACGGCAAGGCTATGGCAGCACGCTGCACACCGAAATGGCATTCCAACCAACCACGCCGCGGAGGAGCTTATGCGACGACCTTCAAGGCCCGCTCTGATAACCGCCACCGTGATCGCCCTGCTGGTAGGCTTTGCACTTCTCCAACCCTTTCAGATAACAAGCTTTGGGCAGCGGCCAAACGTTCCGATCCTGCTACCCTTTCTCGCCTTACCTGGCCTTCCTCCGTCCAACCCTTCCACCGAATGGTCGCAGCACGCCTTCAATGCCCAGCGTACGAGTTTTTACCCGGACGCGGTTCCTGCCCCCTGGCGCTGGAAGTGGGCCTGGAACGGCCCCGATGCCAACGGTGGCATCTCTACCGGCAAATTTGGTTTGCCGCGGAACAGCCAGCCAGTGACCGGCGGCGGTCGCGTCTATATCGCCGCAGGCAGCCGCGGGGTCTACGCCCTCGACAACGCCAGCGGCGCTCCGGTCTGGAACCGCAATCCCGGCGGAAGCATCAATTCCACTCCTGCCTATGATGCCGACACCAGGGCGCTGTTTGTTGTATCCAGCAATGGAACGCTCTACAAGCTCGATGCTGCCGATGGACGGACCCTGGGTAATTTCGCCGCCGCTGGCGACAGTAACCTGCCCCTGCCGCCGGCCATCAGCAGCGATCGGGTATTCTTCTCCATGGGCGCCTCGGTCTATGCCGTGAACAAGGCCACGATGCAGCAGATCTGGCGCTACGACGCCGGGTCCCCCGTTGATACGCCGCCCGCCTATTCCGCCGCGCGCAACCTGGTGGTGGTCGCCTCACGCGACCTCTTCGTCCATGGCATTCGCGGCGCTGATGGTGGCCGGGTGTGGCGCACCAGGACCGCTCCGCACACCCCCGGCGACCCAACGGCTTCTGGACAGAACGATTTCGCAGCGGTCAGCAACGGCTGGCCGGTGATCTCCGAGCAGAACGGGCTGGTGTTGATCAAGCTCCAGCTCGACTGGCAAACCCTCTGGACCTGGAACCCCTGGCCCTCAACCAATGCCGAGATGCGACGCAACCTGCAGAACAATCCCCGTGAGCAGGCCCTGCTGGCACTGCGGCTTGACAATGGCGCAACGGCCTTTGTGCCCAATGTCGGCCACGGTGGCTTCGGTGATGGCGACTATATGCCGATGGGTCCGCAGCCTGTCATCAGGCGTTTGAGCGACGGCTCCGAAGTGGCCTATGTCGTCATGCGCGGCTCGCCGTGCAAGGCTCAACCTTGCGATGGACGGTGGGACTCGCACCTGGGCGAGCTGATGCTCAACGATACCACTGTGCCGGGCTACCGAGCCGGCGATGTGCGTTTCATGGAGGGCACGTTCTTTCCCACCGATGAGCAGCCCTACCTTGCGCTGGCTGGCGACCAGATTTTCGCTGCCCACTGGGAAGCCGGGATGGCCCACACCATCGGCGACCGCTCGCCGGCCCGTGGGACAAGTACCAACCCCATTCCAGTCACCAACCTGCCGCACATCGCCACGTCGCAGGATACCGATACCTGCGGAACGGGCTTCAGCACCGGTCACTACTGTGGCGCCAGCCTCTACAATACTCGCCTGTGGCCCGCTGGATTCTACATCTACTGGCGCCAGGGCGCAGTCTATGACCGCTACTGGAGCGAGTATGCCGGTTGGGTGATCAGCAACAATACGCTTTACTTCGTGAGCACCGATGGGGCCGTGGTTGCGCTCGAACCCGGTCAGCCCCGGGGTGTCAGCATCCCCGGTGCAGCAGGTCGGGACATGACCGCCTCGGAGGCCCTCACGTCGCGAGACGTGGTTGACTATACCCTGGCCCGCGCCTACGCTGGTCGCACCGTGACCGTCGAGGGCGTCCTGCGCGAGGTCTTCAACAACGGGAAAGCCGTCTACCTTGCCTACCACTCGCCGCACCGGGGCCACTTCCTGGTGCGCATCCTCAAACAGGACTGGCCGAACTTTGCGCGCTCCCCCGAGCAACTCTACGCGCCAGGGCAGCGCGTGCAGGTCACCGGGACGATTGAATGGTACCAGGGCGACCCGGTGATCTATGTGCGCAATCCATCGCAACTGCGCCTTGTTGTTGCCCCCAGTGCCGCCGCGCCGCACCGGTAGAGACGCCCCACCGGGGCGCCTCTACCGGCACGCCCCGCCGGGTCGCCGGTGAGTGACGACCCGGTGGGGCGTTGGGATGCCGGGGCGGTCCCGTGCCACCCCGCCGCCCCGCGGCATGCCGCGTGAACCGCGGGTCCGGTCGGCGCCCGCCGTAGGGCCGAAGCATTCGCGCCCACCCCCATCGGGGCCACCCTGGCCGCCCACGCGAATGCTTCGGCCTGACCCCCGCCGTCGCCCCCGCGCCCCGCCGCCCCGCGGCAATGCTGCACGCCCCGCCGTTGCCCCCGCGCCCCGCCGCCCCGCGGCAATGCCGCGGTCGCCCCCGCGCCACCCCGGCGCGCCCCACCGCCCCGTGGCGATGCCGTCCGGCCCCCCTGGTCATCTCTGCTGGCGGGCTTAAAGGATACCTGTACTGCTTCACTATGTTAGCGCACCCATGGCAGCGGCATGGATCGGATAGTACCGACGGAAGATCGCCAACGGTGTGGCGCCATCAAGCCCTTGATGTGGCCGGTGATCGTTGTAGTACATCTCCCATAACCGATGCACATACCGACGATGTTCGGAACAGGAGAACTCCTGCTGATGGAAACATTCCGCATTATCCGTCCGATTGCTCCGTTCAATGATCCCGTTTTGCCACGGCGATCGCGGTTTGATCCGCCAATGCCGCACGCCCAGGGCCGTGATGGTGCGTTCGAACGCCGTACGCCGCTCCGGATGCGGGGTATGCGCCATGGTAAAGACCATCGCATTATCCGTCACCACCAGATGAAACGGGGGCAATCGGCCGATCGCCCGCTGCAGCACTCCGGCAATCCGGTGACTGGTGGCGCGTGGATGGATTTCCGAGTACTTCATCCGGGTGCGCAGATGAATCAGGCTGATCTGGTATTCCCGCCCATGACCCCCGCGAATCGCTGGCAATTCCCGGATGTCCAGTTGCACCCGATGGCGTCCGACCGGGATCGGACGCCGCTGCCGTTTTTTTGGGCGGGCGCTGCGTCAAGCCGGCGTCCTTCAGGATGCGCCACACGGTTGCCGTATTGGCCGTGGGGAAGCGCGCCCGGAGTTCGTGCGCAATCCGTTTGGGACCATCCTGCGGATGCGCCTGCCGTTCGGCAATCACGGCCTGGCGATACGTCTCCGTCACCACGCGCCGCCCATGGGTGCGCGGTCCACCAGAGCGATCCGTGGTATCCGTCCGGCCAACCCAACGCTGGATGGTGCGGCGATGCACGCCAAACTGACGCGCCAGGGCGGATTGGCTCATTCCTTCACGATACAATTGTTGGATTCGCGCGCGTTGCACCTGGGTCAACGCCGCTTTTGGGTGATAATGCATTGATCACCTGCACACAACATTCAGTCAATACACCCACCAGAGGTGCGCTAACATATTGTAGCAGTACAGATACCTGTTATACTCGTCTGGCTCTCCATTCGTCCGAGTCGCCTGGATGAACAAGCCCACGCTATGCCGACGTTTGGGCCTCGTGGCTCGTCAACCTGGTTGTGATGAACGGGTTTTTGCCGGGAGGACAAAGCCCTCCCGCACCCCCTCTCGCTGTATCGATCACGACCATCGTGACAGACCACCTGGCTGCGCAAGGTTGCAACAAGGAGCCAGCATGACCGGGCCCGCCGTCCCTACCGATCTGATTGTCCACGAACGCCTGCCCCTGAGCACCAGACTCGCCTTTGGCTCCGGCGACCTGGGGCCTGCCATCGCCACCATCGTCGCCGGGTTCTTCCAGCTCTTCTTCCTCACCACCGTGGCTGGCCTGCCTCCGGGGTTGGCCGGTACCATCCTCCTGGTGGTCAAGATCTGGGACGCGCTCAACGACCCGATCATCGGCTGGCTGACCGACCGCACCAGCACCCGCTGGGGACGCCGACGCCCCTGGCTGCTCTTCGGCGCGGCGCCATTCGGGTTGCTCTTCTTCCTCCAGTGGATCGTTCCGCCCTTTGACGTCACCGGCAAGTTCGTCTACTACCTGATCATTGCCCTGCTCTTCGACACCGCCTTCACCATTGTTAATGTCCCCTACACTGCTCTGACTCCCGAACTTACCCGCGACTACGATGAGCGTACCGCCCTGAACTCCTACCGCTTCGCCTTCAGTATCGGTGGCAGTCTCCTGGGTGGCATTCTGCACCAGACGATTGTCGGACGGTACCCCGATGATCCTCAAACCGGATACCTGGTGGCCGGCGCGGTGGTGGGCACGCTGATCGCCCTGCCGTTCCTGTGGTGCTTTCTGGGTACCCGCGAGCGCTACGAACCCGACCCCGAGGCCAGAGATCTCTCCCTCGGCGAGCAGATTCGCTATGTCTTCAACAACCGGCCCTACCTGTTCGTGGTTGGGATCTACATGTTCTCCTGGCTGGCCGTGCAGGTCACTTCGGCAGTGCTGACCTTCTACATCACCTTCTGGCTGCGCCGGCCGGATTTGATCACCACCTTTCTCCTGGCGGTGCAGGGATCGGCGCTGGTGTTTCTGTTCGTCTGGAGCGCGGTGAGCCGGCGCATCGGCAAGAAGGCGGTGTACCTGGTCGGTAGCGTGATCTGGATTGGCGTGCAGGCGTTTCTCTTCTTTCTGCAACCTGAACAGATCACCCTGGCAATCATCCTGGCGGTGATCGCCGGCGCCGGGGTTGCCACCGCCTACCTGGCGCCCTGGAGCATGATGCCCGATGTGATTGAACTGGACGAGCTGGAGACTGGTCAGCGCCGCGAGGGGATGTTCTACGGCTTCATGGTGCTGCTGCAGAAACTGGGATTGGCCCTGGGCCTGTTCCTGGTAGGGCTGGGGTTACAAGTCGCTGGCTTCAACGAGAACCTTCCCGCCGACCTGCAGCCCGACTCGGCCCGGCTGGCTATCCGCCTCATGCTCGGCCCGGTGCCCACCCTCATTCTGATCTGCGGGATGATCCTCACCTGGTTCTACCCGATTACCCGCGAGAAGCACGAAGCGACTCTTGCCCTGCTCGCGGCCCGCCGGAGCGGCTCTGCCACCGTCCAGCATCGGGAATGACAACCTGGAGGCGAAAAAGCAGCATTGACTTACACCAATTACCGTTGATAATGCCGCATTGCTTGAAGCGGTTTTAAGCGTTGTGCTGCCCAGCGTGGCAATCCACAATCCAAAATCTAAAATCTAAAATGGTATTACAGGGAAACGTCCGCGCCGCCCATCCGCACGATCTTCGTGCCTTCGTGGTGCAACCGATACCCTCCAGGCCCTTACCGGCTCCGCGTCACGCCGACACGGGCGCAGGTCGCTGCCACCGGGCACACTGAACAGCGCGGCGACACCGGCAGGCAGATATTCTGCCCCAGGGTCACCAGCAGACCGTTGATCTCGATCCAGTACTGAGGCGGAAGTATCGCCCGCAGCGCCTGCTCCGTCTCGTCGGGGTTCTTCGTCTGCACATAGCCCCAGCGGTTGCAGATCCGGTGCACGTGGATGTCAACGCAGATACCGGGCAGGCCAAAGCCGGCGGTACGCACGAGGTTGGCCGTTTTGCGCCCCACGCCAGGCAGCTCCAGCAGCGCGTCGAGGTCAGCCGGCACCGCGCCGCCGTAGCGTTCGATCAGCACACGACAGATCTGCACAATGCTCCGCGCCTTGTTCCGGTAAAAACCGACCGGGTAGATCAGTTCGGCAATGCGCTCCTCACCGAGCGCAAGCATCGCCTCCGGCGTATCCGCAGCGGCAAAGAGGCGCGGAGCGACCACGGCGGTAAGCGTGTCCTTCGTGCGCAGACTGAGAATGGTCGCGATGAGCACCCGGAACGGGGTGGTCCCTTCCACCCCCATCTGGTCGATCAGCGGCCGTTGAAACGCCGGCATAGTCGCGCGGAGGGTAGCCATGACCTCGTCAATCGGGAACGGGTCACGCTCCGCAGGAGGGATGGGGACACCCTCCGGTTCGGTATCGCGTTCAGGCGCAGGTTGCAGGGCAGACCCTATAGGGGTATCCGGGCTTTTTGTCGGTTCGGTATCGCGTTCAGGCACAGGTTGCAGGTGCTCCACTGCCAGGCGTCAATGCGCCTTCGTCACGTATCACTGGAATGAACCGGATCTTTCCGGGGATGACTGCGGCCTCCCGAACCCGCCCCATCGGGAGGGCGCGGTTCGACAGGCTCACCGCGGGTGGGAAAACCCGGTTTCCCCTCTGTTCACCTCAGCCCATCCCCGCCAGATGCAGCGCCTCACCCGGCTCCAGGTCCAGATGCACTGCTCCCAGACCGCATGCTTCGGCGATCGCCAGGACGACCAGGCGACTGATCAGCGCCTCTTCGCCGGCCCGGTCGCGGCGCTCCCTGGCGAGGAGCAGCTCATAGATCCGCGTAGCGCTGGCCGAGCGCACGGCGACCACCGCCCGATCGGCGCCCCGGCGCGCCCGGTCGGTGACGATCGCCGCGGTGCAACCCACCCCGAGCAGCGGCCAGGGGCCTTCGGCCAGGCTGGCGGCATACTTCCAGGCCCAATCGGCCATTGCGCTGGCCGTCTCGACGCTGACAGCACGGGCCGGGGGCGCACCAAGGACGACCGCCAGGCTGCGGGGCGCGTAGCAATCGCGGGCCTCGAGCAGCGTGCGCGACGAGCCGGCGACGGCGTGAAGCCAGTGCAGCGCCAGGCTCCCTGCTCCGGCGAAAACATACACCAGGCGTTGGGGCGCCGCGTGAATGGCCTGGATCAATGGCGTAAGATCGATCGCGTTCGTCATCACAGCGCGCCAAGTATAGCATACCCGCGCCACGCAGTGTGCTTCCGGGGGCCTGTCGTCCCACAGGGAGGGGGCGAGGGGAAACCCGGTTGCCCCATATGTTCACGTTCCCGTGGGCGGGGGTATGGGGAAACCCGGTTTCCCCCTATGTTCACCTCAGTCATCCATGCGGCTGCGCCGCACAACGCCGGAATGAAAATAATTATTCTCGGGAGGGCGAAGCCCTCCCAAACCCTCCCCGCAGGGAGGGGGATGGGGAAACCCGGTTTCCCCGTATGTTCACCTCACATGCGGCTGCGCCGCACAACGCCGGAATGAAAATAATTATTCTCGGGAGGGCGAAGCCCTCCCAAACCCTCCCCTCGGGGAGGGGGATGGGGAAACCTGGTTTCCCCGTATGTTCACCTCAGGCGCTCTCTCCCGCGGTGCGTAGCCTGCTCCACCAGTGCAGCCCGATGGCGGCATAGCAACCCAGGAGCAGCCACAGCGGGAATGGTGGCACCTGCGCGCTGGCCCAGCGTGGCATGGCCAGAAGGCGCGCCCCCTCGGCGATCCAGGTGAAGGGCAGCCATGCCCCCAGGGCCAGCCACTGCCCCAACGGGAGCCAGATCAGGCCGCCTACCAGCGCCAGTGCGCCCAGAGCCATAGCGAATGGCACCACCGGCACGATCACGATATTCGCCAGTGGCGCCACCAGCGAGAGGTTGCCAAAGGCGTATAAGATCAGCGGCAGGGTGAGCGCCTGGGCAGCGAATGTTGCCACCAGTGCCTCTGTGACCGGAGCCATCATCGGCCAGTTGAAGGGCCGCCGGTTAAACCACGCCGCCACCGGCGTGGCGTAGGCGAAGAGGCTGGCCGTTGCCAGCGCCGAGAGCTGGAACCCCGGGTCCCAGAGCGTGTGTGGGTCTGCCAGAGTGATCAGCCAGCACGCGCCGAGGAGCAGATGCCACGGCTCGCTGCTGCGGTCGGTGGCGCGGGCCACGGCGGCCAGGCTGGCCATGGCTGCCGCCCGTAGCACCGCCGCCGAGGCGCCGGTAAACACGGCATAGACCCACATCACCGCCAGCGCCAGCGCCAGGGTTGCCCCTCGCCCCAGGCGCAGGCGTGCCGCCAGCGCTCCCAGCATCCCCGCCACAATCGTGAAGTTCCATCCCGATACTACCAGGATATGGCTCGTACCGGTGATCGAAAAGGTTCGGTACACTTCGTCGGGGATGCTTGACTGAATGCCAAGAACGACCCCGATTGCCAGGGCGGCCTGGGGTTCGGGCAAGGTGCGCAGCAGCACCGCCTGGCAATGAGCGCGAAAGGCAAGCACGGCCCGCAAGGGCGCCAGACCGTCCTGGCCCGTCAGCCGGCGCGCCTCTTCGGGTTTGGTCATCATCACAAAGATGCCGCGATGGGCCAGGTAGGCCCGGTAATCGAACTCGCCGGGCCGCTCTGCGCCCCGCGGACGGCGCAACGCGCCCCGAACCTCGAGCCGATCGCCGTAGGCATAGGCAGGGTAGGGCGGTAATACCACCAGCACCAGCCCCTCGTAGGCCGCGGTCGCTCCCTCTACCGTGGCCGTCTCGACCTGGAGCACCACGCGCTGCTGCTCCTCACTGCGGCGTGGCTCGCCGGCCACGCTGCCCGTGAGCACGACCTCGCCCCGCCCGCTCAGGCTGCTCACGCTCTGCGGCCCCAGGGCCGGCAGCGTGCCCATGTAGCGTAGCCCGCCCAGAGCCGCGCACAGCAGCGCGAGGGCCGCCAGGCGTAGTGTGCCTCGCTGCTGACCCCGGACGGCCAGCGCCATGACCAGCCCCACCCCCGCCGCAGCCCACAGCCAGCCCGTTGGGGGGCGGGCCTGCTCGGCAATGACGATCCCCAGCATCCAGGCGATTGCCAGACGAATAAGCATCTCTCCCTCCGGAGCCTGCCTCTCGTCCCATACACCGCCTGGACATGCCCCGGGATACGGCACCCCGCGCGGGAGGGTTTGGCAGGGCCAAGCCCTCCCCCAAAAAACTGTCTCTATCATGTCAGAGTATGGGGAACCCGGATTTCTCCATACCCCTCTCCGAGGGAGGAGTCTGGGCGGGCGCAGCCCTCTCAGGGAAAAAAACCCGTGCGCATCCTGTCAGCCCTTGAGGGCTCCACATGTACGTATTCACACTTCTCCTGGGAGCGCGGGCATCTTGCCCGCATTCCAGGCCATTGCAGGCGGGACGCCCGCGCACCCGGGTTGACGCCTTATACCAATTACCGTTGATGATGCCGCATTGCCTGAAGCGATTTCAGGCGTTGTGCTGCCCAGCGTGGCAATCCACAATCCAAAATCTAAAATCCAAAATGGTATTACCCCAAATGTGAACACCCACCTCTACATACACGCTTGACAGATCGCATGAAAAAAGACTATGATAAAGCCCATGATCGCGGATCACCCGTAAAGTGACACGCGACACTGTGGTTCACCTCGCTGGTCTTCACGGGATCACCTTGCGGATACCCGGGCGCGCCTGCGGGCTACCCCCGCCACGGTTGACCCCCGTCTCTGGAACCGCGCCTGATAGAAGGAGGACCGCATGGCTGCACAACCGCTACGCCGTTTGGCTACGCTCCTGGCGGGGATGGTGCTGGCGCTCGCCCTGCTGCTGGGGAGCCTACCCGCGCTCCGGGCCCAATCCGATGTGCGCTACTTCCCCGAGACCCAGCATACCCTGCGCGGGGCCTTTCGCGTTTTCTGGGAAGCCAATGGCGGGGTTGAGATCTTCGGCTTTCCCATCACCGAGGAGTTTACCGGTCCCAATGGTCGTATCACGCAGTGGTTCGAGCGGGCGCGTTTTGAACTGGCCCAGGGCGGTAGCACCCCCGTGGTGGAACTGGGGAACCTGGGTCTGGAAATCACGCAGGGGCGGATCTTCCCCAAATCGCCCCCTATCCAGAATACCGCTGACCGCCGCTACATTCCTCAGACTCAGACCATCATCCAGTACGGCTTCAAGGAGATCTGGGAGACCCGCGGCGCCGAGCGTATTTTCGGCTTCCCCATCAGCAATGAGATCCAGGAGCAGCTCGAAAGCGGTCGCTGGCACACCGTGCAGTACTTCGAAAAGGCGCGCTTCGAGTACTGGCCTGAGTTTCCTCCGGGACGCCGGGTATTGATCAGTACCCTGGGGCGCCGGTTGGCGCCCCCGGAGCGCCAGGCACCCGCGCCGCCCCCGGGTACCACTGCCACACCTCCGGCGCCCATGCCGACCCCGCTCCCGCCGCTCCCGCCCAGCATTAATGCCCGGGTAACCCCGGAGATCGGGCCGCCCGGCACGACCTTCCTGTTCGTCGCCAGCGGCTTCCTCGCCGGCGAGCGCGTGGGGATCTGGGTCACTGCACCCGACCAGGCGACCTTTGGCACTGGCTTCCAGGCCACTGCCGACAACCGGGGTACAATCGAAGGCGAGAATATCAATTTTACCGCCCCCCAGAATGCGCTCGAAGGTCTCTGGTCGTTCAATGCCCGCGGCGTCAGTAGCGGGCGCGAGGCGGTTGGCTACTTCCGCGTTACCCGCGTCACGCCCCCGGGCGATCCCGGCCGACTGGGCCGCGTTGCACACGACTTGCTCGGCCGGCAGGGCGATGGGTTCATCATTCCGGTCGCCGCGCCCCCCGGCGCAACCTTTGTCCTCCTGGCTCGCGGCTTCCAGTCCGGCGAAGAGGTGAGCGCCTGGATCACCGGGCCGACCGGTCGCTCCGCGCCCATCGATCCCGCCCGGGTGCGCCGTGATGGGACCACGGCCCAGGTTAGCGTGGCCACCAGCGGGCTGCCTGAGGGCATCTACTCGGCGGTGGCCCGCGGCCGGAACAGTGGCGTGACCGTGGCCGCGGCCTTCAGCCTGACCCGCGATTTTGTGGCGGGACCGGGGACGCCGCTGCCCGGCAATAATCGCGGCAGCGCCACGCCAGCCGAGGCCCGACCAGGCGGTGTCGTGCAGATCCGCGGCGAAGGTCTGCGTCCTGGCGAGCCTCTTGAGTTCTGGATCACCGACCCGTCGGGGACCTACGTGCTGTTCCCCGATAACCCCGTTGCCGATGCCCAGGGGCGCATTGGCTACAGCCCGCCCCTCGACCTCCAGATCCAGCCCGACTCACTGCCCGGTGTCTACGGAGTTCACTTCCGTGGCAAAGCCAGTGGCGCGCGGGTGGATGTCTACTTCAGCGTCACCGCGACTACTCGCGCGGCGTCTGATCCGGACGGGGTGATCGGGCAGTTTCGCGCCTTCGCCGGGGCTGCTTCGCCTGCTCGCTGAGGCATGCGTCCGGCGCGTTCTTCAAAAGCTGGTCCGGGAGGGCACGGCCCTCCCGGAACCCGGGGCGGTTGCAGATCTGCCTCCGACGCCAGGGTTTGAGGCGGTGTAGCCGCCTCCACGCGCGGTTTCCGGTTCGAGGCTTGCCCCGGCGACGTTGCAACGGCTCTGTCGCGGAAACGCTGTTTCGATCCTGATTCAGGAAAATATGGTATCCTGATAGATATTCTTACGGCCGCGCCCCGTATGACAGGACTGAGGTGAAAATACGGGGAAACCGGGTTTCCCCATTCCCCTGCCTGCGGGGAGGAGGCCGGTTCCCTCCCCTAGCGGGGGAGGGCCAGGGAGGGGGCGGCCCTCCCAAAGACGCCCCATGGTCATCGCGGCGTTGTGCGCCATGCGCATGACCGCCTGAGGTGAACATACGGGGAACCCAGGTTTCCCCAATCCCCTCCCTGCGGGGAGGCGCCCGGTTCCCTCCCCCAGCGGGGGAGGGCCAGGGAGGGGGCGGCCCTTCCGAAGACGCCCTATGGTCATCGCGGCGTTGTGCGCCCCGCGAATGGTGCCTGAGGTGAAAATAGCCTGCCCGCGGGAGGGCTTGAGAGGGCGCAGCCCTCCCAGGAACCAACCCGCCAGCGGGGAGGGTTTGGGAGGGCTGCGCCCTCCCAGGAAAAATCCATGTTCATCTTGTCGTTGTGCGGCGCAGCCGCATGGATGACTGAAGAGCGATTCTCCTGGGAGGGCTTCGCCTTCCCGGACCCTCCCCCGCCTGGAGAGGGAGTCAGGCGCATTCCCCCAGCAGAGGGCTGGAAGAGGACAGAACGCTCGCAACCCTCCCGCCGGGCAGGGAGTAGTACGGGAAACCCCGGTTTCCGCGAACAAAGCAATGGAGATTGAAGCAAAATACGTTGTAAGCAGCGCTGACCTGGAGACCCTCGCCTCGCTCAAGCAGTTGGGCCCTTACGTGGTCACGCCGGAGCCGGTCCCGGAAATGCAAGAAAACGTCTACTACGACACCGCCGATGGACGGCTCGCGGCGGCGCGCCATGGCCTGCGGGTGCGGCGCACCGGCGAACGCTCGTTGATCACCCTCAAGGGGCCTGCCGACGTCAGCGATGACGGGGTGCATCGCCGGGCCGAGTTCGAGTTCCCCGGCGCCAATCCGGATCCGGAAACCTGGCCCCCCGGCGTCGCGCGGGACCTGGCGCTCGCCCTTACCGCTGGCGCGCCTCTGCTCCCCCGCGTGGCGATCCGCACCGAGCGGCGCGTGCTGCACATCACGCGGGAGGGCGCCCCGGTTGCCGAGCTCTGTCTCGATCGCGGCGTGATGCGGGCCAATGCGCGCGAGCGACCTTTCACCGAGGTGGAGATTGAACTGTGTGAGGCCGGCACAACTGCCGATCTCAGCGCCCTGGCTGGTGAACTGGCCGCACTCGTCGCGCTGACGCCTGAGCCGCGCAGCAAGCTGGAACGCGCCCTCACGCTCTGAACATACGGGAATCCCGGCTGTACCACGCCCCTGTTGCGCATCCCACCATGGCCTTCATCTCCGCACCTCGGCATCCCGTGCGTTCTTGAACGGGAGGGCCTGAGCACGCTACACCCGCTCGGACCCTTCCTGCCAGGAGGGGCGTGGGGCGAGGGGGTTGCCCCTGCCCCCGTGGCGAGAAGCGTGCAAATCCGCCCCCGGGCAGGGGCCTGGGGAAACCCGGTTTCCCCACCTATTTTCACTTAGACGCCCATGCGCGGAGCGCACAACGCCGCGATGAAACCAGGGGTATCTCTGGGAGGGTCGCCCCCTCCCTGGCCCTCCCCCGCTGGGGGAGGGAACCGGGCGCCTCCCCGCAGGGAGGGGCGTGGTTCGGCAAGCTCACCACAGGTGGGGAAACCCGGTTTCCCCATTTCCCAACCGCTGGTGGGAGCGGCTGGCGCCCCTCCAGGCAGGGGCCTGGGGAAACCCGGTTTCCCCTATTTTTACCTCGGCATACTGAACTCAGGAGGAAGCTCTATGCCAGATGTGAACGAACTTCTCGACACCTATCGCGTTGATGTGGCTCACGCACGCCAGGTGGCCGATCTGGCGCTGGAGCTGTTCGACGCCGTCGTCGAACGCTACGAGCTGCTTCCCGCCCAGCGTCGCCTGCTTGAAATCGGCGCCCTGCTCCACAATGTCGGCATGACAACCGACCCACCCGAGCATCACCTGGTCGGGCGCGACATTGTGTTGAACGAGGGGATCGAACAACTCTCGCCCCGCGAGCGCGCCATCGTCGCCTGTATGGTCGCCTTCCACCGCAAGAAGGTGCGGCCCCAGCTCGAGCCGGCCTACCTGGCTCTGGGCAGACGCGGGCAGCGCGATGCCCTGCGCCTCTCCGCCATCCTGCGCGTGGCCGATGGCCTGGATTACAGCCAGTCGCAAACGACCCGCTTGCTGGCGGTAACGCCCGCCGACGATGGCCTGATGCTGACCCTCAGCGGTCCCTGTGCCGCCGAGGATGGGGCGCGCGCAATTGCCAAAGCCGATCTGTGGCAGAAGGTCTTCGGCGAGCCGCTTTACGCCAGGGTGGAGGGAACGGAAACGCTTGCCCCGCCGCCGTCCGGCGCGCCCGACGCGGCGGCCGCCGATGAAGCGGAGGGTGGCGGCGCAGTGGCTCCGCCAGCGCCCGGCACGCCTGAGGAGCCGGCCGCGGATGAAGCGGAGGAAGTAGCCCTCCTCAAGCCCTGGTATGCTGCCCCCGAGGCGCCTCTGGCTGAACTGGGCCGGGTACTGCTGCGCCGCCATCTGCGTCGCCTGCGCCTGGCCGAGCGTGAGGTGCGCGCCGATGCGCCAATCGAGTCGGTCCACGATCTGCGCGTCGCCACGCGCCGTCTGCGCGCCACCTTACGTCTGTTGACCCCCGTCTTCACACCGGGCGGCCTGCGCGCCTCCAGCAAGGGTCTGGGACGGCTGGCCGGCGTCGCCGGGCCGGTCCGCGACCGTGATGTGCTGCTGGCCGACCTGGAGGAGCGGGCGCCCACGCTGCCAGCCGGGGTGCAGCCGGCGGTCGCGGCGCTGATCGAGCGGCTCCGCGAGGAGCGCAGCACGGCCTTCACGGCGTTGATCGCCTTCCTGGAAAGCGATGCCTACGCCGCCTTTCTGCGCGATTTCGCCACCTTGATGAACGAACACGATGGCTGGGACAACCATCCCCGGGTGCGCGATCTTGCCGGCAGCACGATCTGGCGCCACTACGAGATCCTGCGCGCCCACGATCGCAGCGGCCTGCCCGCCGATGCCGAAGAACTCCACGCCATGCGCATTGACGGCAAGCGTCTGCGCTACGTGCTCGAGTTCTTCGCCGAGACCCTCGGCTCTCACGCCGACGAGGTCATCAAGCCGCTGATGGCTTTTCAGGATCACCTGGGGGTGCTCAACGACATCAGCGTGGCCCGGCACATACTCGCGCCCCACGCCGATGATCCGCAGACCGGCCCCGCCGTGACAGCCTACCTGGCGCAGCGCGAGCAGCAGGCCGCCCACCTGGGCGCCGATCTGCCCGCCCGTTGGGAGAAGCTCTCCGGTGCGGCCTATCGGCGCAAACTGGCGACGTGCCTGGTCAGTCTGGGGTGAACGCAGGCGGCGCCGCGGGTGAGTCGGAGACCGGTGCGCCCGCGGCGCCATCCAGACCAGATAGAGCTGGCGACACCGCATTGTTCGGCGCATCTCCGCTGCGCTCCATCGCCACACAGGCCGTTGTGGAGCTGAGCCGGTGCGATGCCATCAAGCAGAATTGGTATAAAAAACCGGCGCTCCCCGTTGGGCGAAGGATACCTTCGTCCCAACGGGGAGCAAGCGGCTTTCCTCACCCTCCCGGCGGAGGGCCAGCGGCATTACTCTTCCAGCGTGGAGATATCACCCTCGGGCAGGCCCTGGGCGCGCGCCTTGAGCACGCGGCGCATGATCTTGCCCGAGCGGGTCTTGGGCAGGACACTGACAAAGGTGATGGCATCAGGCCGGGCGATGGGGCCAAGCTCGTGGCCCACGTGGGCGCGGAGTTCCTCTTCGAGCTTCGGGCTGCCCTCGAAGCCGGCCCGCAGGATCACGAAGGCGTGGATGGAGTTGCCCTTGACCTCGTGGGGCAGGCCAATCGCCGCTGCCTCGGCCACCGCCGGATGGCTCACCAGGGCGCTCTCCACCTCGGCTGTCCCCAGGCGGTAGCCTGACACCTTGATCACATCGTCCAGGCGCCCGATCACCCAGATGTAGCCATCCTCGTCCTTCCGCGCGCTGTCGCCAGCGGCGTACATGCCGGGCAGGCGCGTCCAGTAGGTATCCACGTAGCGTTGCGGGTCGTTGAGGATGGTCCGCATCATTCCCGGCCAGGGGCGCTTGATCACCAGCAGGCCGTCCTCATTCGGGCCACAGGGCGTGCCGTCCTCGCGCACCACGTCGGCCTCGATGCCAAGGAAGGGCCTGGTGGCGCTGCCGGGCTTGAGCGGCACCACCGGGGTGGGCGTGATCATGAAGTGGCCGGTCTCCGTCTGCCACCAGGTATCCATAATCGGGCAGCGCTCTTTGCCGATGACGCTGTAGAACCACTTCCAGGCCTCGGGGTTGATCGGCTCGCCCACCGAGCCGAGCAGGCGCAGGCTGCTCAGGTCGTGGCGCGAGGGCCAGGCCTCGCCAAAGCGCATCAGGCCGCGGATCGCGGTGGGGGCGGTGTAGAGGATGCTGATCGAGTGCTTCGACACCAGCGACCACCAGCGGTCGGGGAAGGGGTAGTTCGGCGCGCCCTCGTACATAAACGACGTGGCGCCGATGATCAGCGGGCTGTACACAATGTAGCTGTGCCCGGTGATCCAGCCCGGATCAGCCGCGCACCAGTAGCGGTCATCTTCCTTAATGTCGAAGACCATCTTCAAGGTGGCGTAGATGCCCACCATGTAACCGCCATGGGTGTGTACCACCCCCTTGGGCTTGCCGGTGGTTCCCGAAGTGTACAGGATGAACAGCGGATCCTCAGCGTCCATCACCTCGGTTGGGCAATCGGTGGCAGCGATGGGCAGGCTCATCAACTCGTGGAGCCAGAGGTCGCGGCCCAGTTCCATGCCCACGTTATGACCGGTACGCTTGATCACCAGGCAGGTCTGCACCGACGGGGTGCGCGCCATGGCCTCATCGGCGATCTTCTTCAGTTCGACGATCTTGCCGCGCATAAAGCCGCCATCGGCAGTGACCAGCACCTTACTGTGTGCATCGGCCAGGCGGTCGGCCAGAGCCGCCTCGGAGAAGCCACCGTAGACCACCGAGTGCGCCGCGCCGATCTTGGCGCATGCCAGCATCATCATCGGCAGTTCGGGAATGCGCGGCAAATAGATCGTGACGATGTCGCCCTTCTTCACGCCGACGCTCTTGAGCACATTCGCCATCTTGCTGACCTCGCGGTTCAGCGCGTGGTAGGAGAATGTGCGCTGGGTGCCGTCTTCGCCTTCCCAGACCATGGCCAGCTTGTTTTTGCGCCAGGACGACGCATGGCGATCGATGGCGTTGTGAACGATGTTGGTCTTCCCGCCAACGAACCACTTGAAGAAGGGCTTGTTACTATCGTCGAGCACCTTCTCCCAGGGCTGGAACCACTCCAGCTCAGAGGCCATGTCTGCCCAGAACTGCTCATTGTTATCGAGCGTCCACTGGTAGAGTTCCTCGTAGCTGCTGAAGCCCCTGGAGCGCGCATACGCCATCACATTCGAGTTCTCGACGATAGCGTCGCTGGGCCGATACACGTCCGAGGTGTTGGGCAGCGCAACGTCGCGGATCTCGGCCATTGGATAACCTCCTTGTTCCACTGACACTACAGATCGCCCTTGAGCACATCAATGGCCTCGCGCACCATATCCACGGTGGCGTCGTCCTCGATGGTGCTCAGATCGCCGATATTGTCACCCTGGTAGACGGCGCGGATAACCCGGCGCATAATTTTGCCCGAGCGGGTCTTGGGCAGCATGCTCACGAAGTGGATCGCGTCGGGGGTAGCGATGGGGCCGATGCTATCACGCACCAGCGTGGTGATGCTGCGCGCGACGCTGTCCTGATCGGCAGGGGCGATATGCTGCTTGAGCACGGCGACGACCAGCACGCCTTCGCCCTTGAGTTCGTGGCGCACGCCGATCACCGCGGCTTCGGCCACTGCCGGGTGGCCGGAGATCACCTCCTCGATCTCGCGGGTGCCGAGGCGGTGGCCGGAGACATTGAGCACCTCGTCGGCGCGACCCAGCATCCAGAAGTAGCCATCGGCGTCCTGAATGGCGTAGTCGCCGGTCATGTAGAGCAGTTTGCCCTTAAAATGGCTCCAGTAGCTCTGAATGTAGCGCTCGTCGTCGTTCCAGAGCGTCATCAGCATCCCGGGAGGCAACGGGCCGTGATCCACCAGAAAGCCCTTCTCGCCGCGCGGCAGGGCGTTGCCATCGGCATCCACCACTTCGAGCTTGTGGCCGAAGGCCGGCATGGTCGGCGAGCCGGCCTTGACCGGCAACAACTCTACACCGACCGGGTTGGTGAGCATGCTCCAGCCACTCTCGGTCTGCCAGTAGTGGTCAATCACCGGCACGTTCAGCGCCGACCTGGCCCACTCATAGGTGGGCGCGTCAAGCGGCTCGCCAGCGGCAAAGAGGATCTTCAGCGAGCTAATATCGGCGCTCTGCATCCAGTGCTCGGGGAACTTCCGCAGCGCCCGCAGCGCCGTCGGCGCCGTAAAGACATGGGTCACGCCGTACTTCTCGATCACCCGCCACCAGACCCCCGGATCAGGGTGGTCGGGGCGTCCCTCGTAGACGACCGTCGGCACCCCTTTGAGCAGCGGGCCGTAGACAATGTAGCTGTGCCCCACGACCCAGCCGATGTCGGAAGTGGACCAGTACACGTCACCGTCGCCGCAGTTGTAAATCTGGCTCATCGAGGCGTGGAGGGCCACCATGTAGCCGCCGGTGTCGCGCACAACGCCCTTGGGTTTGCCGGTAGTGCCGGAGGTGTAGAGAATGTACGACGGATCGGTAGAGGCCACCCGCACCGGCTCGACATAGGTCGAACCCGACTCCTTGATCTGCTCGGCCCAGTCCAGATCGCGACCTTCTTGCAGCTCGATGTTGACCAGACCGCGGTTCAGCACCAGCACGTGGCGCACGCTCGGCTTCTCGGCGGCTTCCAGCGCCCGGTCCACAATCTCTTTCAGGTGCACCGGCAGCCCCTTGCGCATCCCGGCGTCGGCGGTGACGATCAGCACCGGCTCAGCGTCGTCAATGCGCGAGGCCAGCGAGGCGATGGAAAACCCGCCGAACACGACGGAGTGCACCGCGCCGAGACGCACACAGGCCAGCATGGCAAAGACCGCTTCGGGCACCATCGGCATGTAGATGATCACCCGGTCGCCCTTTTGTACGCCGAGCCGCTGGAACGCTGCGGCAAGCCTGTTCACCTCCCGGTACAACTCGAAATACGTGAGGGTGCGCGACTGACCAACCTCGGGGCTCTCCCAGATCAGCGCTGCCTGGCCGCGACGCGCGCCCAGGGCGTGCCGGTCAACCGCGTTGTAGCACAGGTTCGTCTCCCCGCCCACAAACCAGCGGTAGAACGGCGCCTTGCTGTCGTCGAGCACGCTGTCCCACTTCTTGTACCAGTGGAGTTCTTCGGCAAGCTCGCCCCAGAAGCCCTGCGGGTCCTCGATCGAACGACGGTGCATCTCCGCATAGCCCATAGTGGAAGCCTCCTCTCTGAGGATCTGGTGCGGATACGATGAAATAACAGCTCACCCTGCGGTGGCGACACAATACCACGTCCGGCGGCGCCTTGCAACCACCACGCGCGCACGCCTGGAATCTGACGCAAAATCCCTGCCCATCTGCTGAGTGAGTCAATTGTAGGGTAGTTGCATCAAAAAATATTAAGCCGGCTGTAAACTTTCGGTAAAGAAGCGACAACCTCCAGCACCTCCACACCTCCACGCCCCTAGCCCCCCAGCGCCACCAGCGAGCGCTCCACGAGCAGCACAATCGGGGTGGGCAACAGGCCCAGGATCAGGGTAGCGACTCCGGCGATGAGGATCTCGGTGTTCAGTCCGCGGGTGAGTTCCGGGCGCACCTCGCGCACCGGCTCTTGCATGAACATTTTCACCACCACGCGCAGGTAGTAGTAGGCGGCGATGGCGCTGGTCAGCACGCCGATGAGCACGAGCCAGCCCAGACCTCCGGCGTAGGCCGCGGTGAAGATGAAGAACTTGCCCATAAAGCCGGCGGTGGGCGGCACACCGGCCAGGGAGAACATAAACAGGGCCATCGCCACCGCCAGCAGGGGCCGGCGCTGGTACAGTCCCGCGAAGTCGTCAATGCTCCAGGCCGCCTCGCCCCGCTGCTCCAGGGCGATCAGCACACCGAAGGCGCCCAGATTGGTGAGGGTGTACGCCAGGATGTAGAACAGGAACGCCTCCGCCCCCCGCTCCGCCGCGACCATGATCCCCAGCAGGATGTAGCCGGCGTGACCGATGCTGGAGTAGGCCAGCATGCGTTTCAGGTTGCTCTGCCCCAGCGCCCCCAGGTTGCCGAGGATCATCGTCGCCGCCGCCAGCACTGCCAGGATCGGCAGCCAGAAGGTCTGCGCCTCTTCCAGAGCCAGTGTGACCCGCAGGAGCGCCGCCAGGGCGGCGCCTTTGGTGCCGACGCTCATGAACGCTGCCACCGGCGTCGGCGAGCCTTCGTAGACATCGGGTGTCCACATGTGGAAGGGCACCAGGGCGATTTTGAAGCTGAAGCCGATCAACACCAGGCTTGCGCCGGCCAGGAAGAGGGTTTCTTCCTGCGGCGCGAAGGGTTGCCGGCCCAGGTACGCGGCGATTCCGGCCAGGCTGGTGGCGCCGGTAGCGCCAAAGATCAGCGCGATGCCGTACACAAAGAACCCTGCGGCAAAGGCCCCCAGCACCAGGTACTTCATCCCCGCCTCTTCCGAGGCTACCCGCGGGTAGGCGAAGCCGGTCAGGATGTACAGGGTGATTGATAGCAATTCGATGCCCAGAAAGAGGGTGATCAGGTCGGCGCTCTGGGCCATCAGGATCATGCCCCCTACGGCGAACATGATCAGCGGGTAGTATTCCCCCTGCTCGATGGCGTGCCGCGGCAGGTAGTCCAGGGCTACGGCGATGCTCAACGCCCCGGCGATGAGGAAGATCCAGGTCAGCGCCAGGCTGTAGCGGTCGAGCACCAGCATGCCCGAGAAGGTGCTGCCGCTCAGGTTCCACAGCGGGATGCCGGCCAGCCCCGCAACGGCCAGGCCGGCAATTGCCAGGTAGCCGGTGATCTTCTTGCGCCCGTCGGGAACGAAGAAGACATCAATCAGCAGCAAGGCCCCGGCCCAGCCAACGACGATCAACAGGGGCGTCAGCAGGCGCAGGTCAACCGGGGGGATCTGTAGACTCTCCATACGCTCAGTTCCCTGTGTGATATCAATTACCGTTGATGATACCGCATTGCTTGAAGCGGTTTCAGGCGTTGCGCTGCCCAGCGTGGCAATCCACAATCCAAAATCTAAAATCGTAGATGGTCGCAATGGTATTCTGATCTGAAAAGATGGGAAAACCGGGTTTCCCCACCTGCGGTGAGCCTGTCGAACCGCACCCCTCCCCGAGGAGAGGGTGTGGGAGGGCGCAGCCCTTCCGGGAACGACCTCGCCACTGGTGATGTGCCTACCGACCGGCCACCGCGGTCGCGATCCCGGTGAGCACCTCACCGACGCTGGCCTGCATTGGCTCGAAGGCAAAAGCCGGGTATAGCCCCAGCGCGATGATCGGCAGGCACAGGGCTGCCAGGGTCGTCAGTTCGCGCGGGTTCAGGTCGTTCAGGTCCTGGTTCTCAGGGTTGCGCAGGTCGCCCATAAACACGGTCTGGTACATCCGCAGCAGGTAGACCGCGGCCAGCACCACGCCCAGCACGGCGAAGCCCAGGAAGGGCCAGCTCAATTCGGGCGCCAGGAAGGCGCCTTGCATGATCGTATACTCGCCGATGAAACCGTTGAGGCCCGGCAGTCCCGCTGAGGAGAGGGTCACGAGCAGGGTAATGCCGCCGTAGACCGGCATAACTTTCCAGATGCCGCCGTACTCGGCCATCTCGCGGGTGTGTCGCCGTTCGTAGAGCACGCCGACGATCAGAAATAGCGCGCCGGTCGAGAGGCCGTGGTTGATGCTCTGCAAGATGGCCCCGCTGACGCCTTCGTGGTTGAGGGCGAAGATCCCCAGCACGATGAACCCCATGTGGCTGACGGAGGAGTAGGCCACCAGTTTCTTCATATCGCTCTGGGCGAAGGCGACTATCGCGCCGTAGATGATACCGATCACCGCCAGAATGGCGATGGCGGGCGCTGCCCAGCGCGAGGCCTCGGGGAAGAGCGTCAGGTTGAAGCGGATCAGGCCGTAGCTGCCCAGTTTCAGCAGCACGCCCGCCAGGATGACCGAGCCGGCTGTCGGCGCTTCAACGTGGGCGTCGGGGAGCCAGGTGTGGAAGGGCCAGAGGGGCACCTTGATCGCGAAGGCCAGGAAGAAGGCCCCGAAGAGCAACCGCTCGATGGTGGCATCCAGTTGCAAGGCGCCGCCGCGCAGGTTTGCCAGGATGGTGGTGAAGTTGAATGTGCCGGTGTAACCGGGCTGGCCGATGGCAAGGGCGTCGCGGTGCAGCACGTACAGCCCGATGATCGCTACCAGCATCAACACTGAGCCGGAGAAGGTGTAGAGAAAGAACTTGCGCGCGGCGTAGATGCGGTTGCTTCCACCCCAGATGCCAATCAGCAGGGTCATGGGGATCAGCGTGAACTCCCAGAAGATGTAGAACAGCAGGAGATCCAGGCTGATGAATACGCCGATCATCGCTGTGGCGAGCAGCAGCATGAGGATCTGGAAGTTCCGCACCTGGGTATGCACCGAGTCCCAGGTTGACAGAATCACGATCGGCAGCAGAAAGGTGGTTAACAGTACCAGCCACAGGCTTACGCCGTCAACCCCCAGGCTGTAACTGGCGCCGAACATCGGCAACCAGGGCAGGTTCTCAACGAAGCGCATGGTGGAGGCGTCGCCGGGCGTGGCGCGGTAGCCGAAAGGTAATGCCAGCGAGACCACGAAGGTTAGCAGGGCGACGATCAGGGCCATCCGGCGCGCCAGTTCGGCGTTGTCGCGCGGCGCCAGCAATAGACCGAGGGCGCCCAGCGTGGGCAGCCACAGGATCAGAGAGAGGATGGGCAGGGTCTCCATAGAGCAACCTCTTGTAACGGCACGCCGTCGGTCAGTCGTGACGAGAGGGGTTTACGGGCCGGACTGCGCCCTCGCAAACCCTCCCCACTGGCAGGGGTGCGGTTCGACAGGCTCACCGCAGGTGGGGAAACCCGGTTTCCCCGTATGTTCACATCATCCGTCCATGCGGCTGTGCCGCACAACGCCAGAATGAACATAGTATTGTTCTTGGGAGGGCTTCGCCCTCCCAAACCTTCCCCGCTGGCGGGTTGGTTCCTGGGAGGAATTCGCCCTCCCAAACCTTCCCCGCTGGCGGGTTGGTTCCTGGGAGGAATTCGCCCTCCCAAACCCTCCCGTGGGTGGGCTATGTTCACCTCAGAGTCAGACACGCCGCTCGCATTCGTTTATTCGTTTCCCATTCGTTGGCCCATCTCCCCTCTGCGTCCCAGGAAGCCTATCCCGGAGCAGGTGAAACCCGTTGAAGGGCTTCGCCCTCCCAAACCCTCCCCGCTGGCGGGTTGTTTCCTGGGAGGGCTTTGCCCTCCCAAACCCTCCCGCGGGCGGGCTATGTTCACCTCAGCGTGTAAAGAGCAGCACAAACCCGAGCACAATCACCACGCCGGCGGTAAAGATCAGCGCATAGGTGCGTACATAGCCGCTCTGGAACCGGCGCACCTGCTCGCCAGCCTGCCCGAACAGGACGCCAACCCCCAGCACCAGTCCGTCAATGCCCTGCGGGTCAAACACGCTGGCCAGGAAGGACCCCAGCCGCTGGAAGGGCCGCACAATTATGCGCCGGTAGAGCCGGTCGAAATACCAGGCCTCTTCCAGCCCGTCCCAGATGTCGCCGGAGTAGCGGTAGGCGGGGTCCTTGCCGCCGACCTTGATCTTCGCGGCGTTCCTGGTGTAGATCCACCAGCCCAGGTAGCTCGCTCCCACTGCGCCGGCAGTGGCGATCAACGCCAGCGCCAGGTTGAACTTGCCTGCCTCTTCGTGCAGCACCGGCTTGAGCCAGTCGGTGAGCCAGTGGCCCCAGGGCAGGTTGATCGCTCCGCCGATGATCGCGCCGATCGCCAGGGCGATCAGCGGCACGGTCATCACCCGCCCGCTCTCGTGGGCGTGGTAGTGACTGTCACGCTGCTGGCCGAAGAAGATCAGCGCCACCTGTCGCCCCATGTAGAAGGCGGTGATCAGCGAGGTGAGGAACAGGATGATCAACTGCGGCCAGTGATCGTGGCTGAGGGCGTGGGCCAGGATCTCGTCCTTCGACCAGAAGCCCGCCAGTGGCACGATCCCCGCCAGCGCCCCCGCGCCGACCAGGTAGGTCCAGTAGGTGGTAGGCATGGCATGACGCAGGCCGCCCATCTTGCGCATATCCTGGGTCTCGTGGGTGCCGTGGATCACCGATCCCGCGCCGAGGAAGAGGAGCGCCTTGAAGATGCCGTGGGTCAGCAGGTGGAAGATCGCCGCCACATAGGCGCCCATACCGCACGCTGCCACCATGAAACCCAGTTGTGACACGGTCGAATAGGCCAGGACGCGCTTGATGTCCCACTGGGCAATCGCCGAGGTGCCGGCGATGAAGGCCGTCAGCACGCCGATCCACAGCACCCAGCTCTGGGTGGTGGGCGAGGCGGCGAAGAGGGCTTCGTTGCGCGTCATCATGTACACGCCGCCGGTGACCATGGTCGCGGCGTGGATCAGCGCCGAGACGGGCGTGGGGCCGGCCATGGCGTCGGGCAGCCAGACGAACAGGGGGAACTGCGCCGATTTGCCGGTGGCGCCGATGAGCAGCAGGAAGCTGATCGCTGTGGTCAGGGCGATGGGTTGCCAGACCGGGCCAATCGTCTGTCCGATGATCTCCGGCACGCGTTCGAGGAAGCCCGGCTGCACCTGCCCGCCAACGCTCACCTCGTAGAAATTGAGCGTTCCGAAGCTGGCGTAGATCGCCAGCATGCCCAGAATAAAGGCCGCGTCGCCGATGCGGTTGACTACGAAGGCCTTTACCGCCGCGTCGGAGGCCTCGGCGCGCTCGAACCAGAAGCCGATCAGCAGGAAGGAGCACAGCCCCACCCCCTCCCAGCCCAGGAAGAGGATCAGCATGTTGTTCCCCATCACCAGAAACAACATCATGGTGATGAAGAGGTTCAGATAGGCGAAGTAGCGCACCACCCGCGGGTCACCGTGCATGTAGCCGATCGAGTACACGTGGATCAATGCGCCCACGCCAGTGACCAGGAGCACCATCACCGCGGTAAGCGGGTCGAGCATAATGCCAAAGGGCACTTGCAAGGCGCCGGTGTTGATCCAGTGCCAGCTCACCGACATGATCCGCCGCTCTTCTTCGGGCAGCCCGGACAGGGCAGCGATGGCGAGTACGGCGACCACAAAGGAGGCCACCACCAGCCCGCTTGCCACCAGCCCCGCCGCGCGCTCGCGCCGGATCACGAAGACGTTCAGCACAAAGCCGATGAACGGCAGCAGCGGAATGAGCCAGATCAACCATTCCATCATGTACCTCGGATCTTCCGCGCTCAGCCCCTGAGCGTACTGACCTCGTCAACATCGGCGGTATGCTTGGTGCGGAAGATCGCCACCAGCAGCGCCAACCCCACGGCAACCTCGGCGGCAGCCACGGTGATCACGAAAAACACCAGCACCTGCCCGTCAATGCTCAGCCGTTCGCGGGCAAAGGCCACCAGGACCAGATTGGCCGCGTTGAGCATCAACTCGACCGACATAAAGACGACGAGCGCGTTGCGCCGGATCAGCACGCCAAGCACCCCGATGGCGAACAGCGCCGCGCTGAGCATGATGTAGTAACTGGTAGGCACCATGAGTATGGTCTCCGTTGTGGTCCTTCCGGTGCAGTGAACGCTGTGGTCGGGAGGGGCGCAGGGCGCCAGCCAGCTCTTCTCGGAGAACCCTGCGGCGCGCAGCCCTTCGGGGGCAACCCGGGTGCGCGGGCCACAAGATGAACCCCGGACCTGTTTGCGCTTGCCCGAACCGTTAACGTGCCGAAAGGTGCGGCCGGCGCGCTCAGTCTCCCGAGGGCGCGCGCTTAACCGTCGAGGTCGTTCGCCCGCGCTGGTTCAGCACGGCCACACCGACCACCGCGACCAGCAGGATAATGCCAGTCACCTGGAAGGGCAGCAGGTAGTTGGTGAAGAGTAGCGCCCCTAGCTGTGCCGGATCGCCGAAGGTGGCAGCAGCCTCGCCGCCCGGCGGCACTTCCCAGGCTCCGCGCAGCACACTCACCACCGCCACCGCCACCAGGGCCGCTCCCAACCCCAGGGCCAGCGGGCGCTGCCAGGCGATGCGGTCGGGCGTATCCTCGACCCGCTCGGCCCCAAGCAGCATGACCACGAACAGGAACAGCACCATGATCGCCCCGGCGTAGACGGTGAGCTGGATGGCAAACAGGAAGGGCGACTGGAGGAGCAGGAACAGCACGGCGATGGCCGCGAAGTTCAGCAACAAGAACAGGGCGCTGTGCACCGCGTTCCGCGCCACGAGCATGGCAATTGCCCCGATCAAGGCTACCGCTGCGGTGATAGCGAAGAGGATCACATCCATGCGCTTCCTCGTCTCTCTCCTCAATGGCTCTCAATGCTTCCCCCGGGGAAGGTTCGAACCCGCGTGACAATCTGGCGTTCAGCGCCACAGAAGCCGCTCGGGTAGAGGGGTCGAGCTGTGGCGCTGTGGAGTGCTTGCTACTTACAGATCGATCTGCGCGGGCGGGCTGGGCCGACGTTGCAGTTCGCGCAAGATGGGCGGCGGATCACCGTGGCCCCTGTCGGGGGGCACCAGCAACATCTCCTTGGTGTAAATGGACGCGCGCCGGTCATAGAATGACAGTTCGTACTGGTGCTCCAGCACAATCGCATTGGTGGGGCAGGCGTCCTCACAGTAGCCGCAGAAGATGCAGCGCAGCATGTTGATCTCATAGACAGCGGCGTAGCGTTCGCCGTGGGAGACAGGGTTGTCCGGGTCGTTTTCGGCGGGCACGACCAGGATGGCGTCAGCCGGGCAGGCCGCGGCGCACAGCGAGCAGCCGATGCAGCGCTCCGTGCCATCGGCAAAGCGCTTGAGTTCGTGGCGCCCGCGGAAGCGTTCGCGCACCGGCCGCTTGACCTCCGGGTACTGCACCGTCACCGGCGGCTTGAAGATGTAACGCAGGGTGGTGCCAAGACCTTTGAATAGCTCTCCGAGCATTTGGTGCTCCTCTCGCAGTCACCTGTCGGGAAAACATTGAACCTTGCCTCAGCCCCGCGAACTGGCCGGCTGACGCGGGCTGGTTGACGCCGCCTGGCTCTCGCCGGCTTCGGCTGGGGGAGGCGGCGCCACGCTGCCCTGGCGCAGATCCTTCACATAGGTCACGTTGTCCACTGGCCGCGGAACCGAGCTGAACCCAATCGCGACGGCGAGGGTGATCAGGCTCAGGGCCAGCAGGATGAACGAGGCCAGGCGCTGATCGGGAACGATGACGAAGGTCACTGCTGTATAGACCAGATTGAGCAGCCCCAGGGGCAGCAGCCACTTCCAGCCCAGGGTCATCAGCCGGTCGTAGCGCAGGCGCGGCCACGAGGCGCGGATCCAGACCGAGACGAACAGAAAGGCCACCAGCTTGAGCAAAAACGCGCCCAGCGAGACCAGCCCGACGACCAGGCTTGCCACGACCGGGCCGGCCAGCGCCTCTATGCCCTGCCCCAGGGTCTGGAGACCGGGGAAGCGCCAGCCGCCGAAGAAGAAGGTTACGGCAATGGCGCTGATGGCGATCAGCTTGATATACTCGGTCATAAAGAAGAGGGCGAACTTCATCGAGCCATACTCGGTGTTGTAGCCGCCCACCAGTTCCTGTTCGGCTTCGACCAGGTCGAAGGGTGCGCGCACCACCTCGGCGGTCGAGGCGACCATAAACAGCACGAAGCCGAGGAATTGGGGCACGATGCCCCACAGCCCCCCTTGCAGGTAGACGATCTCGGCGGTGCTCAGGGTGCTGTAGGTCATCACCACGCCCAGCACGGCGCAACTGAGCGCCAGTTCGTAGCTGATCAACTGGGCCGACGAGCGGATGCCGCCGAGCATCGAGTACTTGTTGTTGCTGGCCCACCCGGCCAGGGTAATGCCATAGACACCGATGCCGGTCACTGCGAACAGGTAGAGCACGCCGACGTTGATCTCGGCGATCTGGAGTATGTTACGCACCTCGCTGGTTCGCGGGTCGGCGAAGCAGGCGCGGTAGTCCCAGTTCACATTGAGGCACCCGAAGGGGATCACCGCCCAGATGATAATCGCGGGGATCACGGCGAGCGCTGGCGCCAGCAGGTAGACCGGCTTATCCGCGGCTGCGGGAACGATATCTTCTTTGAAGAAGAGCTTGACCGCGTCAGCGACCGGCTGCAAGAAGCCCCCCGGCCCGGCCCGGTTCGGCCCGACGCGGTTCTGAAAGCGGGCAAGCAGGCGCCGCTCGAAGAGCGTCAGGTAGGCAAAGGCGGTCGTCACGGCCAGGGTGATGATGAAGGCCTGTACGACCAGAATGAGGATGTTGAGCCAGTTCATGCGCACCTCTGAGGGGGCGGGAACCGCGGGCCACAAGCCCGTTGCTGCGCGTTCCGCGCCCCTACACCACCAGCTTCACCAGGTGAACACGGGTGCGTGGGCCTGTCTGGACTGCGGCCAGTTCCACGCCCGGCAGATCGGACGGAACGAGGACCACGCCGGGCGGCACGTCGGCAACCACGCGGGCCGGCAGGGTAAGTGAGCCGGCGGCGGAGTCGAGCCGCACCAGGTCGCCGAAGTGGATATTGCGCCGGTCGGCGTCGGTCACGTTCAGCGCGACGTAAGGGGCCGGGATATGCTGCTCCAGTTTCGAGCCGCGCAGGAGCGGGTCGCCGCCGTAGGCCAGAGGCTGGCTCAAGAGGAGGAGCGGGCGATCGTCGGCAGGGGCCGGGATGGGACGGGGCACCAGATTGACGCTGACGGCGCCGGTTTCGATTGGCGCGGGCAGCTTGATCCCGACACCTTCGGTATTCTCGTAATTGGTGCCGTCATAGAAAATCGCCTCGTTGGCCTGGCGGCCCCAGGCGCCGGGTTTGCCGGTGGCGGCCAGGGCGCTGTAGGTCACGCCGGCGTAACCGGGCACGCGCTCGGCGATCTCGGCGGCCACCTCGGCGGCGCTCAGGTAGTTCCAGGCGTCGCTGGAGGCAGTGCCACGAGCTGGCGCTTCGCCGGCGCGGGCGCTCAGGGCGCGGCCCACCTCGGCGAAGATCTGCCAGTCGGGCCGGCTATGGCCCACGGGGCCACGGGCCTGCCGCGAGCGTTGCACCCGCCGCTCGGCGGTGGTGTAGGTGCCCTCGCGTTCGGCCACGCTGGCGGCAGGGAGCACCACGTGGGCCAGGCGCGCAGTGGCGGTGAGGAAGAGATCCTGCACCACCACCAGCTCAGCTTCGGCCAGGGCCGCGCGCGCCGCCGGCAGGCTGGCGGCGGGGTCCAGCCCGGCGATCCACACCGCGCGCACTCGCCCATCGCGCATTGCCGGCCAGAGATCGCGAGCGCCGAGACCGGGGCGGGCCAGGGGCGCGTAGCCGGGGCGGGCGTCGGGGCGCACGCCCATATCGAGGGCGCCACGGCTATTGCCGCCGGGCAGCAGGGCGATCAGGCCGCTGTGGCTCTGCCCGGCCTTCCCGCTCAGCGCCAGCAGCGCGCCCAGGGCCTCGACCAGCGCCGGCCCGGCGCTGCGCGCCTCGGCGCCGTAGATGATCACCAGGCGTCTGGCCTCGCCGATGGCACGGGCAGCGGCGCCAATGGTTTCGACGGCCACACCCGAGCGTTCGGCGATCTGCTCGGCGGTGGTGTCGTTGAGCACGCGCTTCAGCTCATCGAACCCGTTGCTCTTGACTGTTACCCGGCCGCCGCCCGTGGCGAGCAACTCGCGCAGCAGACCGTGGAGGAACGCCAGCTCCCCGCCGGGGAGGTAGCGGGCAGCGAGGGTGGCCGAACGCTCCAGTTTAGTGGGGCGCAGGTTGGCCACAATCAGGTGCGCTCCCTGCTGCACCGCGCTGCGCAGCCGCAGCACGTAGAGCGGCGCCTCCTCCTCGGGATCGGCGCCCAGAACCAGCGCCACATCGCCCGCGCCCAGATCCATCAGGTTTGCGTCGCGCCCCACGCCCAGCAGCGCCCCCAGGTCGTCGTGGGCCGGTTCGCCGGGAGCGCCGGGCAGATGGTCAAGGTTGTTGCTCTCCAGGTGCTCGCGGAAGAGCTTCTGGAACAGATACAGATCTTCGTTACTCAGGCGCGGCGCAGCCAACCCGGCGATGGCCGCGCCGCCGCGGGCGCGCCGCACCGCCTCGAGCTGCTCGGCCACCAGACCCAGGGCCTCCTCCCAACTCGCCTCGACCAGGTGCTCACCCCGGCGGATCAGCGGCGTCGTCAGGCGACTCTCGTGCTCGAAGAAGCGATGGCCGTAGCGACCCTTGTCGCAGAGCCAGATATCGTTAACCGCGGCGTTCTCGCGGGGCATCACGCGCATCAGGCGCTCGTGACGCATATCCAGGGTCATATTGCAGCCCACCGGGCAAAACGTACACACCGCCGGAACGGGCCGCAGTTCCCAGACGCGGGCGCGGAAGCGGAAATCGCTGCTGGTCAGCGCTCCAACCGGGCAGATATCGGTCGTGTTGCCGGAAAACTTGCTATCGAAGGGCGGATCGCTCCGCGAGATGATCATCCAGTTGCGCCCGCGGTGGTCAAAGCCAAGAACCGGATCATCGGCCAGCTCATCCTGGAAGCGCACGCAGCGCGAGCAGAGGATACAGCGCTCGCGATCGAGCAGGATCAGGTCACCCAGCGGTACCGGCTTCTCGAAATGGACCTTGTCGGTGTAGTCGAAACGGCTGGTAGCCGGCCCCCATGCCATGGTCAGATTCTGCAAGGGGCACTCGCCGCCCTTATCGCAGACCGGGCAATCGAGCGGGTGCGAGGTCAGCAGAAACTCCAGCACGCCCCGCTGAGCGAACTTGACCTCGGGGCTCTGCGTGTTGATCACCATGCCCTCACTCACCGGGGTGGTGCAGCCGGTCTGCAACTTCGGCAGCATCGCAATTACCGGTTTGCCGGCATCATCGAGGAGGGGCTGGCGGGTGGCAGGGTCGAGCTTCGGCGTGCCGATCTGCACCAGGCACATCCGGCACATCCCCACCGGCTTCATCCGCGGGTGGTAACAAAAGACCGGAATGGCGATCTGCGCCATACGCGCCGCATCAACCACATTCGTTCCGGCGGGGACCTTGAGGGTCACCCCATCAACTGTAATCGTTACATCCGCCATATCTGCTCGCTTCCCAGAGCGCTCTATCCAGTGACGAGTAACCACCGACCCGATCCGCATGCCAGACGCCCATACGGCCGCGCCGCACCCTGCCAGAACACAGGTTGGTTGCCGGGAGGGCTGCGCCATCGCAAACCCTCCCCGGCAGGCAGGGGGATGGGGAAAACCGGTTTCCCCATGCGCCCATCAGACCAGCCTCAGTGCCTGGCCGACAGGGGGATCACCGGCCCGGATTTGCCATCGCGCTGCCCATTGCCGTGCGGCAGCCGGCGGCTGGCCGCGACGACCGCCTCGAACTCCTCGGGGAAGAGCGTCAGGGCGCTCTTGATCGGCATCACGGCGCTCTCACCCAGGAGGCAGAAGCAATTCCCGGCCATCTGATTGTAAATACCGTGCAACGTGGGAATATCCTCCGGCGTGGCGTGACCCTCTTCGGCGATACGGTGGAGCACCCGGACCAGCCAGTGCGTGCCCTCGCGGCAGGGAGTACACTTACCACAGGACTCGTGCTTGAAGAACTCGTCCATTTTATAGGCAACGTGGGGCGCCTTCACTGTATCATCGAGCACAATCACCGCGCCGGAACCGAGCATTGAGCCGGCGGCGGCGACGCTCTCGTAATCGAGGGGCACATCGAGGTGCTCGTGGGTCAGCCAGGGGGCGGAAGCCCCGCCGGGAATGATGATCTTCACCGGGCGCCCGCCGCGCATCCCGCCACCATACTCAGGGCTTTCGATCAACTCCCGCAGCGGCACGCCGAAGGGCAGTTCGTAGTTGCCGGGGCGGTTGACGTGGCCGGAGAGCGAAAAGCACTTGGTGCCGGGACTCTTCTCGGTGCCGTGGCTGCGGTACCAGGCCACGCCCTTCTCGACAATGCGGGGCACATTGGCCAGCGTCTCGACATTGTTAATAATCGTCGGCTTGCCATACAGCCCGGCCACGGCGGGAAAGGGCGGCTTGAGGCGCGGCTGGCCGATCTTTCCCTCCAGCGACTCCATGAGCGCCGTCTCCTCGCCGCAGATGTACGCCCCCGCGCCCCGATGCACGTAGATGTCGAGGTCAAAGCCCGTGCCCAGGATGTTCCGGCCCAGGAAGCCGGCGCGATAGGCCTCAGCGATGGCCCGTTCGAGCGTGATTGCCGCCGCGGCGAACTCCCCGCGCATATAGATGTAGGCAGTGTGACACTCAATCGCAAAGGCCGAAAGCGCCACTCCCTCAATTAACTGATGAGGATTACGGTCAATAATCTGATGATTATTAAACGTGCCCGGCTCCGATTCATCACAATTACAGAGCAAATAGCGTGGATAGACGCCTTTGGGCAGAAAACCCCACTTGATGCCGGTGGGAAACCCGGCGCCGCCGCGGCCCCGCAGTCCCGACTCTTTGACCATGGCCACAATATCGGCGGGGTTCTTCTCCTTGAGCGCCATGCGATAGGCTTCCCAACCGCCGTGGCGTCGGTACACCTCGAAGTCGTTGATCTCGGGAACGTCGAGTTCCCGCATCACAATATGCTCACTCAGGCCCATGGCACTGCTCGCATTTCTAGGGGTAATGGGCAGTCGTTTGTGGGGAGGGCTGCGCCCTCCCAAACCCTTCCCTCAGGGAGGGGCGTGGGGAAACCCGGTTTCCCCACAGGTTCACCTCAGAGCGGCGACGCCTTGCGGTCCGTGGGCCGGTCGTGGCCAGCATCGGCTTCGGGCACGGGTTCCGGCTCTAGCGGGGCGGGCGGGCTTGCCGCGGGAAACTGGCGGGGCCGGTAGGGCGCGGCGCGGTCGATCAGGGTCAGGGCGCCGTCAGGTCCCCACTCGAAGTCCTCGGCGAAGCGCCCGCTCACGCCCCGCTGGCGGGCCTCGGCGGCGCGGGCGCGCAGGTTCGTCAGCAGCGCGTTGACCCGCTCCGGCGTCACATCGTAGACATAATCGAGATTAGCCTGGAGCACCGGCGCCCGGTCACAGGCGGCCAGGCACTTGACACGCTGGAGGGTGAACATCCCGTCACTGGTGGTCTGCTCCTCGGCGATCCCCAGGCTCTGCTTGAGCGCACTGATCAGTTCCTCGGCGCCGAGGTAACAGCAGGGCACATCGTCGCAGACCTGGAGCACCCACGTGCCCACGGGGCGGTTGTAGAACAGAGTGTAGAAGCCAACCACTTCAAAGACATCGGTGGGCGGCAGGCCAAGGATGGCGGCAACCTCGCGAATGGCCGCCTCCGTCAGGTAACCGTAGGTGTCTTGCGCCAGGTAGAGCAGCGGCAGCACCGCGCTGCGCCGCGAGTCGTAGCGTGAGAGAATGGTCTCGATTTCGGCCCTGTGTGTCTCAAGCAACATAACAGTTCACCTGGAGTCTGTTCGCTGGCGCGGACCCCACAGGCTCACAAGACCCGGGGGATCGCGGCCTCACCGATCCACTTCACCCAACACCGGATCGAGACTGGCAATCAGCGCAACGAGGTCGGCGACGAGGCGCCCCCTGGCCATGTGCGCGAGCGCCTGGAGGTTGATAAAGGAAGGGGCGCGGAAGTGGACGCGCCAGGGTTTAGGGCTACCGTCGCTGACCACGTAGCACCCCAGAATACCGCGGGGACTCTCGATGCTGACATAGGCATCGCCACGGGGCGGCTTGAAGCCCTCGGTCCACAGCTTAAAGTGGTGGATCAGCGCCTCCATGCTGTGGGTGATCTCGCTCTTGGGCGGGGGAGCGACCTTGCGATCGAGGGTAGTGTAGGGGCCGGGGCCAAGGGCGCTGAGGCGCTCCCAGGCCTGCCGGGCGATCTTCACGCTCTGGCGCATCTCGGCCATCCGCACCCGGTAGCGGTCGTAATTGTCGCCATTCTTCCCCACCGGGATCTCGAAATCGTAGGTTTCGTAGCCGCTGTAGGGCATAGCCTTCCGCACATCGTAGGGCACGCCGGTGGCGCGCAGGTTGGCCCCGGTGAGGCCGTAGGCGATAGCTGATTCGGCGTCAATCACCCCGACGCCGACGGTGCGCTCGAGCCAGAGGGGATTGCCGGTGAGCAGGGACTCGTACTCATCGATGCGCTCGGGCATGATCCGCAGCAACGCATCAACGGTGGGCAAAAACTCCGCCGGCACATCGTAGGCCAGCCCGCCCACGCGGATATAACTGGTCATCATGCGCGCGCCAGACACCAGCTCGAAGATATCGAGGATCTGCTCACGTTCGCGGAAGGCGTATAGGAACACACTCATCGCCGCCAGGTCGAGGGCATGGGTGCCGAGCCAGACCAGGTGCGAGGCGATGCGCTGCAACTCGACCAGCAACACCCGGATCACCTGCACCCGTTCGGGGATCTCGACGCCCAGCAGTTTTTCTACGGCGAGGGCGTAGCAGAGATTGTTCGAGAGCGGCGCCAGGTAATCCATGCGGTCGGTGAGCACCACCGCTTTCTGGTAGGTCTTGCTCTCCATCGTCTTCTCGATGCCGGTATGGAGGTAGCCGACATCGGGCGCGACATTCACCACCACCTCGCCGTCGAGTTCCACAACCAGGCGCAGCACCCCGTGGGTACTGGGGTGGTGCGGCCCCATATTGAGCACCATCGTCTCGGTCTTGCCGGCGAGGGCTGGTTCGGTAATCTCCTGCGGGGTGGGCACGTGGAGGGTATTCGTCATGGGCGTATCTCGGCGCACGCGCCCCGCCCCGGGCGGGGGCGCAACGCATCATTGCTTGGCGAACGGCTTATGGGCGTAGATCTGCTCTTGATTGAAGGTAAAGGCGATTTCTTCCTCGACCAGGGGGTGATCCTTGCGCTGCGGATGGCCGAGCCAATCATCGGGCATCAGGATGCGGGTCAGCGAAGGATGCCCGTCGAAAACGATGCCGAGCAGGTCGTAGGCTTCGCGCTCCTGGTAGTTGGCGGTGGCAAAGAGGGGGGTGAGCGAGGGAACGTGCGGATGCTCCTCGGGCGCGCCAACTTTCAGACAGACGCGGTGCAGGTGCTGCATGCTCACCAGGTGGACCACGACTTCAAAGCGCGGCGTGCGCCCCAGGTAATCCACGCCGCAGAGGTTTTCGAGGAACGTATAGCGCAGCGCCGGATCATCGCGCAGGAACTGCGCCAGGGCCAGGTAGTGTTCAGGGCGCACGCTGAGGCTCAGGTCGCCGCGAAACTCCGTCGACTCGACGATGGCATCGGGGAAGCGGGAGGTGATGCGGTTGAGCAGGGTCTGGTTATCCATACGCAAGACCTGTATCCTGTGACGCTGGCGCGCTGCCGCGGAAACGTCACTTCGGTGTTCGCTGGCAGCTTGCGGATGAGCAGCGGGCGGCTCGGCAAACGTCGGCGCAGACGCTGGCTCGTGAGATTGTCGTGACCAGCCGGGAGCGATGGAAGGGCTACTTCCTGGCCACATCAACCTGGATCAGCGGCTGACTGAGGCGGATCGGGTCCTCTTTTTTGCCGCTGATCTTCTCGCGCTTAACCTTCTCGTGCAGAAGCATGATACCGTGAATCAACGCCTCGGGGCGGGGCGGGCAGCCGGCAACATAGACATCCACCGGCACGACCTCATCCACCCCCTGCACAATGGCATAGTTATTAAAGATCCCCCCGCAGGCGGCACAATCGCCCATCGCGATCACCCACTTCGGGTCGCTCATCTGGTCATAAAGTCGGCGCACAACCGGGGCCATCTTGCGGCTGACGCGCCCGGCGACGATCATCAGGTCGGCCTGGCGGGGCGATGCGCGGTTGATCTCCATCCCGAAGCGCGACAGGTCATAGTTGGCGCTCTGCGCGCCCATCATCTCGATGGCGCAGCAGGCCAGGCCGAAGAGGAGCGGCCACATCGCGTTGGTGCGGCCCCAGTTGACGACATATTCAAGGGAGGTCGTGATCACCCCCAGATCACCGGCCTTTTCCTCTATTCCCATGTCAGGGCCCCTTTCCTCCATTCATAGACGAACCCGACGACGAGCACCAGGAAGAAGACGCCGATGGCGATCAGGCCCGGCACGGCAAGTTGCCGGAAGACCAGGGCGTAGGGGTAGAAGAAGACTACTTCAATGTCGAAGACGATAAACAGCATCGCCACGACGTAGAACTTTACCGGAATGCGCCGGATGGCGGGGCCGATTGGCTCCATGCCCGACTCGTAGGGCGCCAGCTTGCGCGGGCTGCTGCGCCTGGGCCCCAGGAGCGAGGAGACGGTGATCACGAACACCGCGATAAAGACGGCGATCAGGAAGAGGATCAGGATGGGCGCAAACGAACCGAGCATGGCTCCCTCCAGCAGGCGGGCGCCGTGACGCTACGGCGGCGGTGCATCGCGTCGGTGCGGCGGCGCACGGGTTGCTCGTAATTCCGGGTGGAAGCGACGACCTGATGGCGTCGGCAAACGGTGGTGCGAGCAGGTGATCAGATCAGGTGCTATAAGGAATTATACGCATCTTTAAACTTGTGTCAATCCGCACGATGGATGGACAATTAATTTGCAATGAGTTTACTTTCCCTGTGCGATCATCGTGAAGCAAAGATCAAGCATTCGAGGGGCAATTCCCTCCCCGTCACACCTGTCTATGGGGCAAAATGTCGTGCGTGACCTGTGCAAAGACTTTTCACTGTGCTGGAATTATATTGTATCATCTGCCCACGCGGCGGCGCCACCCACGATCAAGACGAACAGGAAGCTGCCGCAAGGGCGCCGCCGCCTGTGTTCACCCTGCGCTCCGAAGCGAGGGCAGGCCGCCCTCGCTCCCGGCCCTGCGTGGTTACCCCTGATACGGCGCGGGCCTCGCGGGTTTTACGCCTCATTGCTGCACAACCGGCAGTTCTAAGCTATAATAATGCCCGGCCACCCCCTGTGTTCGCAATGCAGCGTTCCGTGTCGCACGGGCATCGCCCGGCGCTCCGAACGGCGTGCGGGGCGGCCTGGCACAAGACTATCCGGGAGGAAGATACGAGGATGGCAACGCGCACGGCCCCTGAAGGCGAGATCATTTCAATCAAGGACGGCAAGCTGGTCGTTCCTGACCGTCCGATCATCCCCTTCGTGGAGGGCGACGGCACTGGTCCGGATATCTGGCGCGCGAGCGTGCGCGTCTTCGACGCGGCGGTTGAGAAAGCCTACGGCGGAAAACGGAAGATCGTCTGGCACGAGGTGCTGGCCGGCGAAAAGGCCTTCCGTGAGACCGGCAACTGGCTTCCCGACGAGACGGTCGAGGCGTTCCAGCGGTATCTGGTGGGTATCAAAGGGCCGTTGACGACGCCCGTCGGTGGGGGTATTCGCTCTCTCAACGTGGCGCTTCGCCAGCTCCTCGATCTCTACGTCTGTCTGCGCCCGGTGCGTCACTTCCGCGGCGTGCCGTCGCCGGTCAAGCACCCCGAGAAGGTGGATATGGTGATCTTCCGCGAGAATACGGAGGATCTCTACGCGGGGATCGAGTATCGCGCCGGTACGCCCGAAGCGCAGAAGGTTCTGGAGTTCCTGCGGGTCACGTTCCCGAAGGATTTCGAGAAGATCCGCTTTGGCACCGCCGAAAAGACCGATGCCTTCCTGCAAATGCTAGGCGCCAGTCCCGAGGGCAAGGTCGAAGTTGGCGTGGGTATCAAGCCGATCAGCCGCATCGGCACCGAGCGCCTGGTCGGCGCTGCCATTCAGTACGCGATACAGTTCAAGCGCAAGAGTGTGACCCTGGTGCACAAGGGCAACATTCAGAAGTTCAGCGAAGGGGCCTTCCGCGATTGGGGCTACGAGTACGCCGAACGGGCCTTTGGCGACTATGTGTATACCTGGTCGCAGTGGGAGCGCACCCGGGCGGTGCAGGGCGAGGCTGCGGCCAATGCCGAGCAGTCCGAGGCCCTCAAGGCCGGGCGCATCCTGATCAAGGACGCCATCGCCGACATTACCCTCCAGCAGGTGCTCACGCGCCCCGATGAGTTCGACGTTATCGCTACGCCAAACCTCAATGGCGATTACCTCTCCGATGCCCTGGCGGCCCAGGTCGGCGGCATTGGCATTGCCCCTGGAGGCAACATCAACTACGTCACCGGGCACGCCATTTTCGAGGCCACCCACGGCACCGCCCCCAAATATGCCAATCTCGACAAGGTCAACCCCGGCTCGGTGATTCTCTCGGGGGATATGATGCTGCGCTACATGGGCTGGATCGAAGCCGCCGATCTGATCGTCGCGGCCCTGGAACGCACCATCCAGCAGAAGGTGGTGACCTACGACTTCGCCCGCCTCATGGAGGGCGCGCGCGAGGTGCGCACCTCCGAGTTCGCCGATGCCATGATCGCCAATATGGATCGGGTCATCGGCGATGAGCACCGCATCGGCCACGATATCGTCAGCCCCGATCTGGTACGCCCGGTCGAGCACGAAACCTTCCCGCGCGCCACGGTCGGCGCGCTGATGACCCGCAATGTGGTCTCGGTGGCGGGGAATGCGCCGCTCAGCGATACTACCCACCTGATGCGCTCCCGGGGTATCACCTCGGTGGTGGTCGAGCCGAGCGACGGCAAGGGCTGGGGTATCATGACGATGCGCGACGTGCTCAAGAAGGTCGTCCGCGACGATGTGCGCGTCAACGGGATGACGGTCGATCAGATTGCCACACGGCCGCTGATCACCATTTCGCCGGAGAAGACCCTTGCCGAGTGTGCCGCCCTGATGCTGGAAAAGAACATTCGCCGCGTCGTGGTGGTGCGCGATGGCGTGCCGGTAGGGATCATTAGCGAGACGGATATCTTCCGCTACGTCGAGGAGCGTGATGTGGTGGAACAGGCCGCCCACTGATGCGACGCCGCGCGGTGCGGGCCGGGCATTCCCTCTCGGGCGACCTCAGCGCAGGTCAGGGAGGGGTTTGCCCAGCCAGGCTTCGTACAGCGCCGCGAAGCGGCCCTCGACAATGGCGGCGCGGATGTCGGCCATAAGGGTGAGCAAGAAGGCCACGTTGTGCAGGCTGACCAGGCGGATGCCCAGCAGCTCTTTTGCCCGGTAGAGGTGGTGGAGGTAGGCCCGCGAGAAGCTCTGGCAGGCGGTGCAGCCGCAGCCTGGCTGCAAGGGGCTGTCGTCTTCGCGGAGTGACGCATTTTGCAGGTTTAGCTTCCAGCGCCGCTCCGGGTCACGCACCAGGGCCGTGCCGTGGCGGCCCAGGCGGGTCGGGCTTACGCAGTCGAACATATCAATGCCGCGGGCCACGCCCTCGATCAGATCGTCCACATCACCGACCCCCAGCAGGTGCCGCGCCAGCCCGTCGGGCAGGTGCGGCACCGTCATCTCGACCACGTCGTACATCTGCGCTTTGTTTGCGCCAAGTGACCCCCCGATGCACAGCCCGTCAAAGCCCATACCGCCGATGGTTTCGGCGCTGGCCCGGCGCAGGTCGGGAAAGACGCCCCCGTGAACGATGCCGAAGAGGCGCTGGTCGGGCGTGGGCAGCGTCTCAGGATCGCGCTCGCGGTGGGCTTCGAGGCAGCGAGCCGCCCAGCGGTGCGAGCGGTGCATGCTCTCGCGCGTGTAGTCGTAGCCAGCGTGGTAGGGCGGTAGTTCATCGAAACAGAGGATGATGTCGGCGCCCAGGTGGTGCTGCACCTCGATGCTGCGCTCCGGCGTGAAGATGTGGCGCGAGCCGTCCAGGTAGCTCTTGAACACTACCGCGTCTTCGGTCACCTTCACCATGTCGCTGAGGCGCCCGGGCTGCTGGGGACGACGGCCCTTGATTTCGTCGGCGATCCCGCCGTGGATGAGCGAGAAGACCTGGAAACCGCCGCTGTCGGTCAGAATAGGGCCGCTCCAACCGGTGAAGCGGTGCAGGCCGCCCTGCCGGGCGATCAGTTCGTGGCCGGGTTGCAGGTAGAGATGGTAGGTGTTGCCAAGGATGATCTGCGCGCCGTGGGCGCGGAGTTCATCGGGGGTGAGGGCCTTGACGCTGCCCCGGGTGCCCACCGGCATGAACACCGGCGTGGCAACATCGCCGTGCGCTGTCCGCAGCAGACCGGCGCGGGCCCGCGAGGCCGGGTCGCGGGCGAGGATGGAGAACATGGGTGCCATACAGTAGTTATTTTACCATGAAGCAGTGGTAGCTGATGGGTTTTTTCCTGGGAGGGCGAAGCCCTCCCAGACCCTCCCACTGTGGACGGCGCCGGGCGGGCTGCGGCTCCACGCTGTCTACCTCACGATCAGCGGTAGTAGTACCCGGTACTCAAACGTCACGCTGTTGTCGGCGCTGGTGGAGGCGAGGTTGGGATTGCCCAGCGGGTCGGTGACGGCCCCGGCGGGGATGCTGGCCGTGACCGTTCCGGCGCTACGCATGCCGCTGACGGCGATGGTGAAGGTGGTGGCGTTTACCGGGGTGAGGCTGGCGCTGAGCGTCCCGCCCGCCGTGCCGCCAAGGGCCACGTCAGTGGCGGTGAAGGTGCTGGGATTGATCGGCTCACTGAAGGTAGCGGTGAACAGGATGGGGCCGGCGCTGGCCGGGTCGGGTTGCCCCGCGGCCTGCTCGACCGTCACGCTGGGCGCGATGTCGTCGCTGAGGAACACGTAGGCGGCGCCAGCGTTGGTGGCGTTTTCGTTCGGCATGGGGCCGCTACCGTCCTCGTAGGGCGCGCCAACGACAACGGTATCGCCGGAGACGGCGGTGGAAGTGCCGAAGAGATCCTCTGCCTGGGCGTTGCTGGCCTTGTAGACGCAGGCGCCATCGGCGCGCCGTTCCCCGAGGGTCGCGGGCGGAGGACAGGCGTTGGCCTGAAGAGGGCGACGGTCAGCAGGGGCAGCAACGACAGGGTCAGGAGCATGACCAGGGCCAGGCGTCGCAGGCCGAAACCGGGGTGTGTCGGCGCCACGCGTGATAGGGCGATAAACACCGGGTTCCTCCTTGGCGAACCGGAGCAAACCAACGGAACCAGGCTGCACGGGAAAACTGCGGCTATTATAGCTAGAGCTTTTGCGCATGCGAAGTTGTATCAGATAACGATATGATAATCTGGCATCACTGGACTCCGCCTGTCTGGCCCGCTCACGGTGCGCCGGGCTGAGCCATGTTGAGCGCAGGAACGTGTTGGGCCGCTGGCTCGCGGTAGATGACAATACGGTCAGGCACGCTGTGGAGACGCAGAGGCGTCATACCAATTTCACTTGAACACTCCGCAAGCAGCGTTGCGTCAAAGCGTACCTGGACGCCTTGCGCGACAATCTGCAATCCAAAATCTACAATCTGAAATGGTATCAATCATCCAGCGTCGCGGCTCGGAAGTGAACCTATGGGGAAACCGGGTTTCTCCATTCCCCCGCCTGTGAGGAGTGGAGAAGCGGTATAATCGCTGGAGGCTGTCGGGCAGAGGGCTCTGGGCAGGCGCAGTCCTCCCGGGAAAAAACCGCGTACCTTCTCGTAGTGTGCGGCGAAGCCGCATGAGTACCACATATGGACGACCTTCAACGCGCCGCAGAGCTGCGGCGCATGCAGCGCCTGGCGACGGGCCTTCTGGTGCTGGTGACCATCATCTTCGTGATCGCGACCCTGTACCGCGATCTGGGGCCGTGGGTGGGGTTTGTGCACGCCTTTTCCGAGGCGGCGATGATCGGCGCCCTGGCGGACTGGTTCGCCGTAACGGCGCTGTTCCGCCATCCCCTCGGGCTACCCATCCCCCACACGGCGATTATCCCCCGGCGTCGCGAGCGTATCGCCGAGAGCCTGGGGCGCTTTATCGAACGCAATTTTCTTGATCCCGACCGCATCGCCGATCGGTTGCGCAAGCAGGACGTTGCCGGGCGCATTGCCCAGTTGTTGCGCGATCCGCGGCGTAGCACCCAGGCCGCTGATGTGATCGCCGAGAGTCTGGCCGGCTTGCTGCGGGTCGCAAACGATGAGGAGGTCGGCACCTTGCTCCAGCGCACCCTCAGCGAGCGCCTGGGCGCCGTGCCTGCCACGGCGCTGGTGGCGCAACTCCTGGGCGTCGTGGTTGCCGAGCACCGCCAGCGTGACGTGCTGCTGCAACTGGTGCGCGTGTTGACGGAGTGGATCGAGGCCAATCAGGAGATGATCCGCAAGCGCATTGCCGGTGAATTGCCCCCCTGGGTACCACGTATCGTGGACCAGAAGATCTACGAGCGGCTGCTCGATGGCGCCCGGAAGATCCTGAGCGAACTGAGTGACGATCCCGACCATCCGCTCTACGAGCAGTTCACCAGGACCCTGGACTCGTGGATCGTCAATCTTCAGTACGATCCGCAGGTGCGCGCCCGGGGTGAGGAGTTCAAACAGGAGTTGTTGAAGCACCCGCGCCTGCGTGAGGTGGCAGGGAACCTGTGGCAGGACGTGAAGGCAAACCTGCTGATCCAGAGCGCCACGCCGGGTTCGTCGCTGCGCCTCTCGATTGCCCAGGGCCTCAGCCACGTCGGCGATGTCCTCGAGCGCGACCCGGAGTGGCGCACGCGGGTCGAAGGCTGGACGGAGGAACTGATGCGCTACCTGGTGCGGCGCTACGGTCGTGCGGCCGGCGATTTCGTGACCCAGACCGTCCGCTCCTGGGAGACCGCCGAGGTGACGCGCAAGGTCGAGCTGGCTATCGGGCGCGATTTACAGTTCATTCGCATCAACGGTACCGTGGTGGGAGGGCTGGCAGGGTTGGTGATCTATACGGTGTCGTTATTGTTGTAGGTCGCAGGGCCATCCGCATTGGCTCCGGCCCCTCTGCGCGGTTGCGCCGCGTCACCGCGGAATAGAACGAAGTTCCTTTTCCGACGGCCTGAGGTGAACCTATGGGGAAACCGGGTTTCCCCATACCCCTGCCTGAGGGGAGGGTTTGGAGCGTTCGTCCCCCTCCTGAACTCAATACGCTGCAATCTACAACTGCATAAAGCGATCCGTTTTCATCAGAGCGGCACATCGCGCGCGAGCACGTCGGCTTCAGTCTCGCGGCGCTGGATGAGGCGGGCGCGCCCCGCGGCGACCAGAACGGCGGCCGGGCGGGGTACCAGGTTGTAGGTGCTGGCCATGCTCAGCGTGTAGGCCCCGGCGGTGGCAACGGCCAGCAGGTCTCCAGGATGGGCTGGCGGAAGGCGGACATCGCGCAGCAGCACATCGCCCGACTCGCAGTAGCGCCCGGCGACGGCGACGGGCGGGCCAGGGGGCGCGCTGGCGCGATTGGCCAGCAGGGCAGTGTAGCGAGCGTGGTAGAGCGCCGGGCGCAGGTTGTCGGCCATGCCGCCGTCCACGTAGAGGTACCGTATTGAGCCATCGGCGGCCAGTTTGCGCCCCATCACGGTGTAGAGGGCTACGCCGGCGCGGGCGACAATTGAGCGTCCTGGCTCGACCGTCAGACGCGGCAGTGGCAGGGCGTGAGCGGCGCAGTGCTGGCGCAGGCTGGCGCTCAGGGTTGCGGCGTAGGCTTCGAGGTCAGGAGCGGTTTCTTCGGCCAGAGAGGGCGTACCCAGGCCCCCGCCGGGACTGAGTTCCTCCGTCGTCAGGCCGTGGCGGGTGCGGAGGCGCGCCGCCAGGCGCACCAGCACGGCCACGGTGGCGCCGAGGCGCTCCAGGTCGAAGAGTTGCGAGCCGATATGGGCGTGCAGACCGAGGAAGCGCAGGCCAGCGCTTGCCCGGATTCGCTGCGCGGCGGCATCGAGAGCTTCGGGCGGCAAACCGAACTTTGAGTCGGCGTCACCGGTGGCGATATAGCGGTGGGTGCGCGCCTCGATACCCGGCGCCACGCGCAGCATGAGGCCCTGGGGCTGCGCGCGGCCGGCGGTCAGCGTGGCGAGCCGCTCCAGCTCATCGAGGGTATCCACCACCACGGCGCCGACGCCCCATGCCACGGCGCGTTCCAGTTCCGCGTCGCTGCGGGCATTGCCGTGGAAGTGGATCTGTGCCATTGGCACGCCAGCGCGCCGCGCCACTAGCAACTCGGCGCCGGAGACAACGTCCAGCCCCAGACCCTCCTGGGCGACAAGCTGGGCGAGGGCGGTTGTGAGCAGGGCCTTGGCGGCGTAGTGCACGCCGAAGGGCAACCCCTGGCGTCGAAAGGCGGCCAGATAGGCGCGCATTGCCCTGCGCAGGGTCGCTTCATCGAACACGTAGAGGGGCGTGCCGTGGGCCGCAGCGAGAGCCTGCGCGTCACAGCCGCCAATCTGGAGGCGCCCGGCGCTGATGGTGGCCGTGTCGGGCCAGATGTGGTGGGGGAGCATAGTCGAACCAGGGGATGGCCCGGCCGCCTCAAGGCGTGCCCTGCAACCCCAGGCGCGGCGCCGCGGCGCGCAACGCAGCGATGACTTCGGCGATCAGGTCATCGAGTGGCATACCGATGACCTCCGCGCCGTGACGAATACCCTCGCGGCTCACTTTGGCCGCAAACGCCTTGTCCTTCATCTTCTTCTTCACTGAGGCGACCTCAACGCTGTGGATGGACCTGTCCGGGCGCACCAGGGCCACGGCGGTCACGAAGCCGCTCAGTTCATCCACGGCGTACAGGGTGCGCTCCAGGGGTGACTCGGGGGCAATGCCGCTGTAATCGGCGTGGCTGAGAATGGCCCGCAGCACCTCAGGCGACCAGCCGCTATCGCGCAGATACTTCACGCCATAGAAGGGGTGCCCTGGTAGCGTTTCGGGTACCGGTTCGCCGGCGACAAGGGCGTGTGACAGCGCATGCACCGCGGGGGTTTCCTCAGGCATATCAGGGTAGCGCTCAAAGTCCATATCGTGGAGCAGGCCCACGGCGCCCCACAGGTCGGCGTCCGCGCCGCCCTGCCGGGCGAAGTGGACCATGCAGGCCGACACGGCCTCGCAGTGTTTGCGCAGGCTATCGGCGGCGACCCAGGCGTAGAGCGTCTCACGGGCGCGGTCGGTAAGCATGGGGGTCTCCTGCTGGTCTGTCTGGCGATTGCTCATTCTATCATACCGCAGATCGGCGCTGGTCAGCGCGCCGGTAGCGTATGCGCGCGGTCCGCGGTAACGCACCCTGATGCGAACATATGGGGAAACCGGGTTGCCCCAACCCCCTGCCGGTGGGGCGCCAGCCGCTCCCACCAGCGGTTGGGAACCGGGGAAACCGGGTTGCCCCAACCCCCTGCCGGTGGGGAGGCGCCCGGTTCCCTCCCCCAGCGGGGGAGGGTCAGGGAGGGGGTTATACCATTTTAGATTTTGGATTTTGGATTGTGGATTGCCACGCTGGGCAGCATAACGCCTAAAACCGCTTCAAGCAATGCGGTATCATCAACGGTAATTGGTATTAGCCCTCCCACGGTTGCATGCTGGCGTTGTGCGCCCCGCGCATGGGCGTCCAGCGTGAACATAGCCCGCGCGCGGGAGGGTTTGGGCGTAGAGGCGCGGCGGCGCCGCGCCTCTACGCCCTCCTGAGAAAAACCCGTTTTCATCTTAGACGGTCATACGCATGGCGCACAACGCCGCGATGAACATAGGGCGTCTTCGGGAGGGCCGCCCCCTCCCTGGCCCTCCCCCGCTGGGGGAGGGAACCGGGCGCCTCCCCGCAGGGAGGGGGGTGGGGAAACCCGATTTCCCCATATTTTCACCTCAGGGGAAACGAAATACGCCAACGAATGGGAAACGAATAAACGAATGCGAATGGTGTGCTTGACTCTTCCGGGGAGGCGCGCCAATCCAGCAGCCGCATCCCCCAACCGGTGATGGGGGCGCCTGGCGCCTCGATGGGCAGGGGGCAGCAGGCTGGCTACCCCCTGCGAACAGGACCGAAGGGCTACTGCCTGCGGAGACCGAAGAGAGTAGAATGCCCGGGATGGGAACGGGTTCACTGGAGTGGGGGGCGGGGGGCACCGCAGCGCTGCACGCACGTGTTCACACTTCTCCGGGGTACGCGGGCATCTTACCCGCATCCAGGCCATTGCGGGCGGGACGCCCGCGCACCCGGGGTGACGCCTTACCCCAGGAGTGAACACCTGCGCGCTACACCTCCACGACCGATCAGGCTGAAACATGCCTGCCGAGACCTACGGGCCGCGCCGCTCAGGCGAATACCACGCCAGATCCGGCGCGTTCCCCAGGAGGAGCAGTATGCTTTATTACCGTCACCTGCGACGACTCGGGCCACTTCTGATCCTGGTGATCCTGGCTGGCCTGATGATCCCCCCGGTCGCTCCGGCGCGGGCGGCCACTGAGCGGCCGATCATGGCCTTCTACTACCCGTGGTGGGAGCAATCAGACTGGTCGTACAGCCGGATGAGCGATCTGCCGTCACCGCGTTACAGTGGCGGCGACGAGGAGGCCATCCGCCGCCATGTGCAGCAGGCCGACGACGCGGGCATTGATGCCCTGGTCTGCACCTGGTATGGCCCCGACGAGGACCGACTGAACAAGCGCTGCCGCCGCTTAATCGAACTGGCCCGTGAAGGGGGTCGCGACCTCCAGGTGGCGATCATCCCCGACCATTCGGCATGGAGCGCCCTGCGGAGCGTTGAGAGCCTGACGCGGGCGATTGATGTGCTGAAGCGCGACTTTTTCGGCCAGCCGAACTACCTGCGCTACCAGGGCCGTCCGGTGGTGTTCTGGTTCAACCCGCCCGCGCTGGGAGGGGTTGGGGCATGGCGCGAGTTGCGGAACCGCGCCGATCCGGGGCGCGAGCAGTTCTGGTTTGGCGGCACCGACACCTTCAGCTATCTGGAGGTCTACGACGCGCTGTACTACTTCGACATCAGTTGGGAGCGCCGTCCCGGCGCGGCCATGGCCTCGTATGCGAGCCGGCTCGACCAGTGGAACCGCGCCAACGGCCAGAACCGGCCCTTTGTGGCCACGGTGATGCCGGGCTACGACGACCTGCGCATCCGTGGCGGCCACGCCCGCGACCGCCAGAACGGCGAGTACTACCGGAGCACCTGGCAGACGGCCATCGAACGCAATGCCCAGGCGGTAGTGCTGACCAGCTTCAACGAGTTCTACGAGGGCAGCCACATCGAACCGAGTGAGCAGTATGGCGACCTCTACCTGCGCCTGACCCGCGAGTTGAGCGACCGCTTCCGCCGCGAGGTGGGCCAGGCCGCGCCCCCGCCGCAACCGGCTCCGGCGCAGTGCCAGACCTTCCCGGAAACGGGCCACCAGGTCTGCGGGCGCATGCTGGAGTACTGGCGCGAGCACGGGGGCCTGCCGGTCTTCGGGCTGCCCATCGGCCCGCAGCGCAGCATGAGCATCGAGGGGCGCGAGGTGCAGGCCCAGGAGTTTGAGCGTAACCGCCTGGAGCTGCACCCGCAGAACCAGCGGCCCTACGATGTGCTGCTCGGGCGCCTCGGCGCCGAGGGGCTGGCGCGCCAGGGCCGCGATTGGCGCCAGTCGGGCCGGGCCGGCGCCGCGCCTGCCGGTTGCCTCTCCTTCGCCGAAACCGGTTTCAGTCTCTGCGAGCCGTTTCTGAGCTACTACCGCGCCCGAGGTCTGGAGTTTGACGGGCGGCGCGGTTACAGCCTGGCGGAGAGCATCGCCCTCTTCGGCCTGCCTCTCAGCGAAGCGCAGACCGAGACCATCGAGGGGCGGGCGCTGACCGTGCAGTGGTTCGAGCGCGCGCGTTTCGAGTGGCACCCCGATAATCCCGATCCCTACAAGGTGCTGCTCGGACGCCTGGGTGTGGAGGTGCGCTGAGGGGAGGTTGGAGGTGTGGGGATGCTCTCAAGGGTAGAGTTTTCCGGAGCGCGGCAGGAGGACCGTAGCAGCCGTGCGCCCTCACCCTCCAGCCCCCTTCTTCTTCCGAAGCGGGAAAGATGCTCCTGGGAGGGCTGCGCCCTCCCAAACCCTCCTCTCAGCGAGGGGCCGTGGGGAACCCCGGGGTCCCCATATGTTCGCACCGGGAAGTGGAAGGTCAGTTAAGAAATCATTACTCTGAGGGACCGCAGGGACCTGTGTTGTCGCATTCCGGCGGGGTGTATAATATGCCCACATGTCTGGAAAGGCGGCGCAGCCATGACAAGCACTCAACCGGACAACGGGAACACAGAGGCCTCCGGGCGGTTCCTTGAGATCGCTGAGCGCGAAGTGGGCCGGATCATCCTCGACATTCACGATGGTCCGGTTCAGAATATTTTCGCCGCATTATCCCAGTTATACGTGGTACAACGGCGGCTGGCGCAGCAGTCGGCGCTCAACGATGAACTGCTGCGGATCAGGCGCAGTATCGGGTTGCTGGAGAATGCGCTCAACGAGATCCGCAACTTTATGGGCGCATTTCGCCCCCCTGAGTTCGAGCGCCGCGACCTGGTCTCCATCCTCGAAGGGCTGGTGATCCAGCACGAGGAACTGACCGGCAACCCGGTCAGTCTGGAGATCCTTGGCGAGTTGCCAACAGTGCCGCTACCAGTTAAAATCTCTCTGTACCGGATTTTGCAAGAGGCTCTCTCGAACGCCGCGCGCCACGGGCATGCCCGGCACCATAGCGTCACCCTGAGCTGTGATGGGCGCAGGATCGTGATGCAGGTATGCGATGATGGCTGCGGGTTCGATGTTGCCGCCGTGATGCAGCAACCCCTGGCCGGTCACTTCGGACTGGAGGGGATGCGCGAGCGAGTGCACCTGCTGGGCGGGAGCTTTAGCATCGAGAGCACCCCTGGTCTGGGCACCCGGGTGCGGGTTGATGTGCCATACGCGAGAAATGATTAGAGTTTTTCTTGCCGATGATCACGCTCTGGTGCTGGAGGGGCTGCGCTCGCTGATCGAGGCCGAGGGCGATATTGAGGTGGTTGGCACCGCCAACGATGGTGACCAGGTGCTTGACGCGGTGCGCGCGTTGCGACCCGATGTGGTGGTGCTCGATTTGCAGATGCCCACGGTCAGCGGCATTGAGTGTTTGCAGCGTATTCGCGCCGAAGGACTGCCGGCCAAGGTGCTGGTGCTCTCGGCGTTCTACGATGGCGATACCATCCAGTCGGCCCTCGAAGCCGAAGCTGATGGCTTCGCCCTCAAGACCGAGCCGCCTCAGCAGACGGTGGCCTGCATCCGCCAGGTCTATCAGGGGCAACTGGTCTTTCCCCAGGCGGCCCGCCGCTGGTTGCGCCAGCACCGGCAGCGTCCCGGCCCCGCCGCCGATCTCTCCGAGCGCGAGGCCGAAGTGCTCTCGCTGGTGGCCCAGGGGCTGACCAATACGCAGATCGCCCAGCGCCTCAACGTTAGCGAGAATACGGTCAAGTTTCACCTGCAGAATATTTATCAGAAACTCGGCGTGAGCAACCGCACCGAGGCTGCGGGTATTTTCTTCAAGCAGCGCCAGGAGGGGCGTCGATGACGCTCTACCTGCTCTTCGGTCTGACCGCGCTGGCGCTGGTTGGTCTGGTTGCCCTGCTCTGGCGGCTCTGGCGAGAGTATGCGCGGTTGAACCCTGAAGTTGAGGAGCGCGAACGGGAACTGGCCTCACTCAACGATGCCCAGGCCCACCGCGTAAGCGACCAGATCCTCGCCCGTCCTCCTGACCCTGATGCGGCCTGGCAGACAATGGTCGAGCGTGGCGCCAGGGGGCAGCGGCGGCGCCCGCCGCGCCGCTGAACGGAGAAGGGGAAGCTTCAGCGTTCCCCGCGCCACGCATACCCTCACCGCACCTGACCCCTCCTATGCGTTCGCCGGGGCCACATTGCCCGCCGCCTCGGCGGCCCGCCGCACATCCACAAAGAGCAGCAGGGCGAATCCGGCCACAAAGAAAATGATCAGCGAGATGATCGCGATGCGGTAGCTGCTGGTGAACTGGTAGGCCAGCCCGAAGAGAAAGGGCGCCAGCCAGCTCGTCCCTCGCTCGCTTACCTCGTAGATGCCAAAGTACTCGGCTTCCTGGCCCTTCGGGATCATCAGTGAGAAGACCGAGCGGCTGATGGCCTGGCTGCCGCCCAGCACCACGGCGATCACCCCGGCTAGCAGGAAGAATTGCGCGGGCACGCCTGCCGGCATAAAGTAGCCGTACACCACCGCCCCGCCCCAGATGACCAGGCTCAGAAAAATGGCGCGCTTCGAGCCGATGCGCTGTGCCACCCAGCCAAAGGCCAGGGCTCCGAAGAAGGCCACGAACTGCACCATCAAGATCGCCTGGATGAGAATGCCCTGATCCAGACCCAGTTCCTGCGCTCCGAACTGTGAGGCCAGGGCGATGACAGCCTGGATGCCGTCATTGTAGAGCAGGTAGGCCCCCAGGAACAACAGTGTCTGCGGGTAGTGGCGCATCTGGCTGAAGGTGTGCGCCAGTTGTTTGAAGCCGACGGTCAGGTAATGCTCGCCCGGCGGAAGACGCTTCAATGGCTCCCGGCGACGCAGGGTGAGCAGAGGAATGATGGTAAAGATCGCCCACCACAGCCCTGCCGAGGTCAGACTGATACGCACGGCCAGGTTGGTCGGCAGGCCCAGGGCCTCACGGTTGCTGAACAGGATCAGATTGGCAAGCAAGAGCAGGCCGCCGCCCAGGTAGCCCATGGCCCAGCCGCGCGACGAGACCGCGTCGCGCCGGTCGGGGCTGGAGATTTCGGGCAGGAAGGCGTTGTAAAAAACGATGGACGCGCCGAAGGAGAGATTGGCGATAAGGAACAGCAGCCCGCCGAGGAAGTAGCGGTTGCCGTCCAGGAAGTACATCAACAATGTCGCAACTGCCCCGATGTAGGCGAAGGTCGCGAGCATGCCCTTCTTGGCGTGAGAATAGTCGGCGATGGCGCCCAGGATTGGCAGAAAGAAGACCTGGAGCAGGACCGAGAGCGAGACCATGTAGGGGAAGAACGCGCCAGCAGCGACGGGGATGCCGAGGGGGTAGACCAGACCGCGCTCGTCGGCGGCGGCCTCGGTGATGGAGGTGAGAAACGGCCCGAGAAAGACGGTGACAACGGTGGTTGAAAAGGCCGAGTTGGCCCAGTCGTAGAAATACCAGCCAAAGAGTTCGCGGCGATCATCAATCGGTGGCGCGGCCGCGGTCGGGGCGGTCATGCAGGTTCTCCTTCTCATACCATTTCAGATTGTAGATTTTGGATTGCAGATTGTCGCGCAAGGCGTCCAGGTGCGCTTTGACGCAACGCTGCTTGCGGAGAGTTCAAGTGAAATTGGTATCACTCATTACAGGTGGACTCCGACCATTGTCTCGAGGTGGGGTGTGGGATTGCCCGGTTTCCCCTGTTCACAGCAGACTCGTCCCCAGCACCACCAGCCCGCTGGCGAGGGCTGCGGCGGTGAGCTTGCCGGTGCGCAGGTAGCTCCAGCCGGCGGCAAGGCCGGCGATGCCTCCGGCGACCGGTCCCAGCGGCCATCCGCCCGGCGCGATGCCGGCGAGCGCCGAAAGAGCCGTCGTCGCGGCGAGGGCTATCCAGGGCGCGCGGGGGCCGGCGCGCCCGGCCAGGGCCCGAGCCAGACCGTTCTGCACGCCGCCGCGCAACAGCACCTCGGCGGGCAAGGCCACGAAGAAGTAGCTGGTAATGATTGACATAATGAATGTACCGGCCGAGGGCAGGGCACCCGCAGGCCGGGTCGCGTTCATAAGGGCGCTGGCGCCGAGGGCCACAAGGGCTGCCAGCAGGCCCGCGACCAGAGCATCACGCAATTCGCGCCCGCTGAGGTGCCAGGTGAAGCCCGGGCCAGGCCAGCCCCGCGCCGCGAAGAGGATCAGGAGCAGCGGTGCCATGGTCAACCCGAAGAAGCCCACCAGCCCGCCCTGTTGCGGCAGGGTGAGGTGCGGAACCAGGCGCAGGCCCAGGGCCAGGCCGAGGTAGGCCAGAGCCACAGCGTCGGCAAGGGTGGGTTGACGACGGTCGCGGGCCAGGCCAGAGGCCAGGGCCGGCACGACGGTGAAGAGGATCGCCGAGAGCAACCCCATGCCATTCAATTCGCGCACCGCAAACGCGTAGGCTGCGTAGAGGGTTGGCGCCACTGCCAGCAGCGCGGCCAGGGCACGCCGGTCGCGACGCACCACGCGGCCCAGCCCGTCGTACAGCGCGGCGCAGCCGGGCAGGGTTAACCCCAGGGCCAGGAAGCTGAAGGCAGTCAGGCTGGCCCAGCGCTCGGGAGGCGGCATAGGGGTGGCAAAAACGTGCAGCGCGAAGACTATGATGAGGAGCAGCGCGGCGACAATCGCGGCGAGCAGTCCTTCAGGCAGCCCGAATATGTCGGTTGGGTGAGAATGGTCGCGTTGACGGGCCAAGGCGCGCTACTCCTGATGTGAAAATAGGCCGCGCGGGAGGGTTTGGGCGTAGAGGCGCGGCAGCGCCGCGCCTCTACGCCCTCCCAAGAAAAACCCATTTTGTCGTTGTGCGGCGCAGCCGCATGGACGGCTGAGGTGAACATCGGGGAAACCGGGTTTCCCCACCTGTGGTGAGCTTGTCGAACCGCGCCCCTGCAGGCTGGGGCGCCAGCCGCTCCCAATAGCGGTTGGGACATGGGGGAACCGGGTTCCCCCACCCCCAAGGGTGTAGTGGGGCGCCCGAGGTTCCTCGCGCCCCTGGCCACGGATGTTCCGCCCCTACAACACCTGCACCGGTTGCAGCAACCCCGGGCGCTCGCGGTTGGCGGCCTCGATCGCCTCCGCCGAACCCAGGACGGCGATGGCGCCGTGGGCGCTGGCAGCCTCGGCCGCGTCGGCGAAGGCGCGGAAGTCGGCGGCGGTCGCGTCGAGGATCTGCTCGCGGATGCTCTGACGGTAGGCATCGCTGACCCCGGTCAGGTGGCGCACCATGGCGGTGTAGCCCCGCGCGTCGGGCAACTGGTAGGCGTCCAGGTCGCCGATGGTGCCGATGATGCTGCGTTCGACCGCCAGGCGATCCAGTTCCACGCTCCGCAGGAAGGCTGCTGTGCCATCGTACACGTCCAGCGTGCGCAGCAGGTGGGGATCGCGGTACGACGTCCAGGCGAAGATACCGGTGCTGCGGTCATAACTGCTGCCGGCGCCATAGGCGCCGCCCTGGACGCGGATCTTTTCGAGCAGGTACGCGTTATAGAGGAAGCGCGTTATGGCGCTGGCCGCCCCGCCGACGGTGATGCCCAGGGCCTTCAGGTTGGCGCCCTTGGCGACGTAGTTGACCTGAGCGGGGATAATCAGGCCCTCGTGTGGTCCGGCCTCGGCCACGCGCCAGGGGGCCGGCGTGTAGGGCGCGGCGGGCAGCTCGGCAATAAAGTCCTCGAGGGCCGGCTCGATGGTGTTGAAGGTCTGCCGATCGACCGTCACATTGGCGACCAGGGCCGCGCGGTTGACCAGGTGGCGGCGCACCGCCTCGAGCTGGGTCAGGACGCCGGGCCAATCGCTGGCGATGCGGCGCTCCAGCTCGCGCACGAAGAACAGCCCGCTGATACCGCTCATCTGTTCGTCGGCCCACTCGGCAGCGTCGAAGCGCGCCGCCAGGCGCTTGCGGGCGTAGGCGTTGCCGCTGGGCGCCAGCGATGACTCGCGCCCGGCCCTGGCGCGAGTAACAATCTGGCGGAAGCGCTCCTGCTCGTCCAGGCGCACTTCGAGCAGGATATCGCGGATGATCGCCAGCATGGCGCCAGTCCGGGCCAGAGTGCTCTTGCCGCGCACCAGCAGGCGGCCCACCGGCTCACCGGTGATCACATGGGTGGCGGTGATGGCCGAGGCGCCAATGCCGCCTGTCTCGCGGCCGATGCGTTGCACCAGGCGCACGAAGTCCTCCCTGGTCGTGCCCATTTCGGTAAGGGCGCGGGCAAAGAGGGGCACGAAGGGCAGCAACTCGGGCGGCAGCGCTCGCAGGTCGAAGGCCAGGTCCAGGTACACCACGCCATTGGTAAAGAGGTCGTGGAAGAGCAGCGGCGCGCCGCCCACATTGAGTTCACTGGTGGGAATGGTCTTGCCGTGGCGGTCGAGGTCGGCGATGGTGAGGGTGGGGATGCGGGCCAGGTCCTCGGGGCGGTCTGGCTCCTCCTGGAGCCGGCGCAGCTCGGCGGTCTCAACCACCAGGCGTTCGAGATCGGCCTCGCTCATCGCGGCGCGGGCGGCGTCGAGACGGGCGCGCTCCGCGGCGGCGTCGCGCTCGGCCCGGCTGGGGTCGGGGCGCAGCACCACTCGCACGCGGTGGGGATTGTCGAGCAGCGTTTCGCGGATCAGGCGCTCGAAGATCGGCTCGCCTCGGGCCACGGCGCTTTTGACCGCCTCCAGGGGCGCCTCGAAGCGCAGCGCCGCAAGAGGGTCGCCGTCGTAGAGCCAGGTGTGCAGGGCGCGGAGCATCAGGCTCAGGCCGCGAGGAAAGGCGCCCGTGTTGTTCTCGCGGAGCGCAAACTCGACCGTGTTCAGCGCCGCAGCTACCTGCTCCGGGTCAATACCCTCACTCGCCAGGCGCTCGAGCGTGTGGAGCACCAGGTCCTCGACCTTTGGCGCATCGGCGGGGTCAATCCCCTTCAGGCCCACTGAGAAGGTGTGCTGACGCAGACCGTCGTTGTACCCGCTGCCGGTAAGGCTCTCGCCCAGGCGCGAGTCCATCAGCGCCTTGTAGAGCGGGGCTGCGGCGGTGCCGACCAGGATGTAACTCAGCACATCGAGGGCCAGCACGCGGGTCATATCGCTCTCCGCGTCGAGCATCCAGCTTACGGTGACCATGCCCTTCTTGCCGCTCTCTTCACTCGGAGCGGCATAGGTCTGTTCGACCACCCGGGGGGCCGCGAAGCGTGGCTGCAGGGCGATCTGCGAGGGGCTCTCCAGTGGCTCGAACTGGCTCAGGTAGGCTTCAACCACCTGCAGGCGGCGCTGCGGGTCATCATCGCCGTAAAAGAAGATGCGCGCGTTGGAGGGGTGGTAGAGAGTCTCGTGGAAGCGTTTGAATTGCTCGTAGGTAAGGTCAGGAATGAACTGCGGATCGCCGCCGGATGAGACGCCGTAGGTGGTGTCGGGGAAGAGGGCTTGCTGGCTGTACCGGTAGAGCAGGCTATCGGGCGATGAATAGACGCCCTTCATCTCGTTGTACACCACCCCTTGAAAGACCAGCGGCGCGTCTTTCCGGGGCAACTCGTACCGCCAACCCTCCTGTTTCAACACCTCGGGCGTCAGACGGGGAAAGAATACCGCGTCGAGGTACACATCAACCAGATTGTAGAAGTCGGTCGTATTGGTGGACGCGACCGGGTAGACGGTCTTGTCCGGGTAGGTCATGGCATTGAGGAAGGTTTTGACCGAGCTTTTAACCAGTTCAAAGAAGGGTTTTTTGACCGGGTACTTCCGCGAGCCGCAGAGCACGCAGTGTTCGAGGATATGGGCGATGCCGGTGCTGTCGGCGGGTGGGGTGCGAAAGGTGATGCCAAAGCTCTTATTCTCATCGTCATTTTCAAGGGAGAGGAGCTGGGCGCCGGTTTTCGCGTGACGGTACAGCCGGGCGCGGGTGTTCAACTCGGCGATGTACTCGTCGCGCAGCAATTCGAAGCCGTGGGTCAGGGTCATGGACGTGCTCGCTTTCGCTGTGCAGGAATGGATCAAACCCTGGTGGGGCGTGCGCAGGGCTGCCCGCTGGAGGGGCCTGCGGCTCTTTAGAGCCTGCCCATTCAGGCACACGAACCTGGCGGATTTGATATGACCCTTGTATTGTACCAGACACCCTTGCGGCTGGTATGAATATCAGGGAAAACCGGGTTTCCCCACCCCCCTGCCTGCGGGGGTGGCAAGCCCTCCCCACCGGGAGGGTGTACATAACAAACCTGTTTTCATCTCGTCTTTATGCAGCTTCGCCGCATAAACAGCGATTATGCTTCGGCGCCCAGGGCGGTAGCGATCTCGGCGAGGATATTCCGTTCGCGTTCGTTGACTCGTTCGCCGCCCATGCCCATGAACCCGCCCTCGACGGCGGCGTGGGCCACCTGGTTGCTGAGGTCAACCAGCCATTCGCGCACCTCCGCGGCCACGTCGGGGGGGGCCTTGCGCGCCAGCAGGGCGCCGGCCTCGCCGATGCCGGCCACGGCGCGAGCGGGGTCGCGGCCCAGGGCAAAGATGTCAACCTGCGCTACGGCAGGATCGTCGGGGCTTTTGCCGATATAGGCGTTGAAGCGATCGCGGAGGGTAATCAGCATTGAGGCAATGAGTGGGTTAGAGCGACGGGTTTCGGCGGCGTCCTCGAAGGCGCGCACCGCCGCGGCCACCTCCTGCGAAATGCCAATCGGCCCGCTGGGACTGGCGCCGATCACGGCGGCGATCACAGCGATGGGCGCGCCAATGAGGGTTGCCCATTCTTCGTCGGTATATTCGTGTCGTTCTGACATAGGTACTGCTCCTCGTTGACGGGAGAGGTAAAAGACGTTTCCGGGAGGGCTGCGCCCTCCCAAACCCTCCCCGCGGGCGGGTTGTTTCCTGGGAGGGCTGCGCCCTCCCAAACCCTCCCCGCGGGCGGGTTGTTTCCTGGGAGGGCTGTGCCCTCCCAAACCCTCCCGCGGGCGGGTTGTTTCCTGGGAGAGCTGTGCCCTCCCAAACCCTCCCCGCGCGCGGGTTGTTTCCTGGGAGGACTGCGCCCTCCCAAAGCCTCCCGTGGGCGGGCTATGTTCACATCAGGCTTGCCCCTCGACCGCAAGGACGTCGGGATGCTCCTGGAGCCACAGGGACAGCCGGCGACCTTGCTGAAGCACTTCGAGGTGGTAGTCGGGTTCGGCGTCGGCGGTGCCGAGCACCCGGCGCAGGTTGCCCTGGAGCCAGATCACTTCGACGAGCACGGGCAGGGCCTTGCACTCAGCGCTGGTTAGCGGCGCGATGGTATGATAGCCTTCCAGCAGCAACGCAGCGCGCTGCTGGTCGAGCGGGCCGGCGTACACGCCCCAGGGGAACCAGTCGGGCGGAGTGGCGCCGACGGTAAAATCCACCAGGGCGTCGGCCAGGTCAACGATGCGAGCATCTACCGTCACCTGGTCGAAGTCGATCAGGGCGGCCACAGTGTCGCCGCGGAAGATGACATTATCACGGTGCATATCGCCGTGAATGAGCACGTGTGGCAGCGCGCTGTAGGCCTCGGTGGGCAGCACCGCGCGCAGATGGGCAGCGCGGCGGTCGTACCAGTTCAGGGGTTCGGAGAGTTCGCCCATCAGGTCGCGCTGCATCAGGCGTTCGATCAGGCCGAGGAGCGAACCGGGATTATAGCGTGGCGCTTCGGGCGGCGGCAGGTAGGGGAAGTCTTCGACAGTGCGGTGGTAGCGGGCGAGGATGCTGCCCGTGCCGCTGATGTGCGCCGGGCGGTCGATATTGAACTCGTCGCCGTCAATAAAGGTGAAGACCTCGAAGACGCGGCCGTCTACTTCAACGGCGTTGTCGCCATTGCGCGCGGGGATCAGGCGCGGGCTGGGAAAGGCCCGAAGGCGCAGCCAGTTCAGCAACTGGTGCCGCAGTTCGAGCCTGCCCCACCCCGTGGCCCGCTGGTTGCGACGCACCACGTAGCGCCCGCTGCTCGTTTCCACGAATGCGGTTTCGTTGACCACGCCATGCGATGCTGGACGCACTGAGCGGACCGTTCCGAGGTCATAATGTTGTAAGGCGCGCTTGACGTCGCCAGGTGTAAGCATGGGTCTCCTCTTCTGCCTCTCATCCTCAGAAGAGCACGAGAGGGGCGGCGCGGGCGACTCTGCCGCGCGCTCGCACGGGTGAGAGGTGCCGGACACGCCGTTATTATATCGGCGCCAGGTACACTCAAGCGCCGGAGGGTCGGCGTCAGCCCGGGCGCGAGGGTTCCCGCCCCGGTCAGCGTTTGAGGACGACCTGCCTGCGCTCCCAGGAGAAGGGGGAACCCATACCCCCCTGACGCTTGCGCCGGGAGGCGCTCTGTGGCACAATCGTTCGCGCAAGGCGCCCGCGTCTGATGGGGAAACCGGGTTTCCCCACGCGTACGTGTTCACACTTCTCCCGGGGGCGCGGGCATCTTGCCCGCATCCAGGCCATTGCGGGCGGGACGCCCGCGCACGCGGGGTGACGCCTTACCCCAAATGTGAATACGTATCTACGGGCAGGGAAAGCGGCGATGGCCCACGTTCACCAAACCATTCGCCTGGAGCAGCACGAACCGACCGCTGGTACGGTGCTGGGGGAACGCTTCCGGCTCGAGGCGCTGATCGGTCAGGGCGGCCAGGCCGTGGTCTTTCAGGCGGTCGATCTGCGTCGCGGTGGCGCACCGGTAGCGGTGAAGATTGCCCGGCAGGATCTGGAGGCCAGCGCGCGTCGCGAGGCCGAGGAGGTGTTGCGCCGCGAGGCTGGCCTGCTGCGGCGGCTGGACCACGCGGCCCTGCCGCGCCTGTACGGCCTGGAGCGCGGGCCGCAGCGCGTCTGGCTTGCGCGTGAACTGGTTGCCGGCCAGCCCCTCAGCGCCCTGGCGCGCCAGGGGCCCTGGCCCTGGCGCCAGGTGCAGCTCTGGGCGGCCAATCTATGCGATGTGCTGACCTACCTGCACACTCGCGAGCCGCCGGTGGTGGTGGGCGATCTGAAGCCAGCCAATCTGGTGCAGCGCCCCGATGGCAGCCTGGCGCTGATTGACCTGGGGGCGGCGCACACGCTCACCCGGCGCCCGCCGCGGGCGCCGCGCCCGCGCCACGGCACGCCTGGCTACGCGCCTCCCGAACAGCTCGGCGGGCGCAGTTTCGACGAGCGGGCCGATGTCTTTGCCCTCGCTGTAACCTGCTACGAATTGCTCACCGGCCATGATCCGGCGACGGCGCCGCTGCAATTCGACCTTGAGCAGCTCGAGCGGGTCGCGCCGCTGCTCTCCAGCGGCCTGCGTTCGGCTCTGGCCTTCGATTTGACCGAGCGTTGCCCCACGGCGGCAGTTCTCCGCTCGCGGCTGGGCGCGCCCCTGCCCCCACGACGGCTGTTCCTCGGCGCGGGCCTGGAACTGAGTGATCGGCGCGATCTGGAGGCGGCGCTGCGACATGCTCCCCAGGCCCTCGCCGGGGCAGTGGCAGACGGTAGTCTGGAACGCTGGTTCGCGACCCATCCCGACGATGGGCTGGGCGCGCTGCGCTACCGGTTGCGCCTGGCCCGGCTCTCGAAGCCGCCCCGTACTCCGCAGCTCGACCTGCTGCTCACCGCGCTCGCGCCCCCCGAGGGCAGCGGCTTGCTGCACGTTACGCCCAACCATCTGGACCTGGGGGCCATTCCGCTGCGTTCCTGGCGCATCTGGAGCCAGCCGCGGGGCCTGACGCTGCACAATGCCGCGCTGACGCCACTATCCTGGGAGCTGGAGTGCCCGGCGCAAGCCGATGCTGAGGTGCGGGTGCTCGTGGCTGGCAGGGCGCAGCGGCGGGCCGGCGGGGTGATCGAGGCAGGGGCGCAGGTGCGCCTGGAGGTGGTGGCGGCAGGCAAGGCCGGCCCGCGCTCCGGCGCGCTGCACCTCCGCTGTGGGCAGCATCGCTGGAGCATTCCCTGGGAGGCGCAGGCCCGGGCGGGGGTGCCGGTGGCTGGCCGCCACGCGGCGAGCCTGGAAGATCTGGACCTGCGCCATCCCGACCTGGTGCCGGGGCTGGAGGCGCTTCTGGCACAGGGCGCCCTTGCGCGCTGGCTGCGGGCCTGCCGGCGGCGCGATCTGGCCCGCGAGATCGAAAATGCCCTCTCGCGCGCCCCGGATGCGCTGCGGCGGCGCCTGCTGGTGGGTCGCCTCCTCCACACCCTGGCGCCCGAGCGCTTCCCCATCCTCGAAGTGCGCGGCCTGGAAGAGGCCGCGGCGCGCCCGCTCGTCGCCGGCGAGCCAGCCCACGCCCTGATCGAGATCGACAACCTCGCCGCGCCCGCGGTGTCCCTCATCTGCCAGAGCCGCACACCCTGGGTTGACGTGACCACTGCGCCTGCCGCCCTCGAGCCGCGAGCCACCAGCCGCATCGCCTTGCACCTGCTGCCCCCGGCGGGGCTGCACGGCCCCCACGAGATTGCCCTGCACCTGGCGGCCGGCGCGCTGCCCCTGACCGTGACGATCCCCGTGCGGATCAACCCCGCCCGCTGGTGGCATCGCCTGCGAAGGATGTTTCGAGTATCCTGAGGTGAACATACGGGGAAACCGGGTTTCCCCACCTGCGGTGAGCCTGTCGAACCGCCTGCGGTGAGCCTGTCGAACCGC
>CAKZKA010000266.1 GCA_937120965.1 uncultured Chloroflexota bacterium | reverse complement strand
TTTCCCCGTATGTTCACCTCAGCCCCGCAGGGAGGGGGATGGGGAAACCCGGTTTCCCCATGTCCCAACCGCTGGTGGGGGCGCCTGACATCCCGGTGAACAGGAGGGGAAGGAACCCCGGGTTCCCTATTTTCACCTCAGAGCTGGGCAATTGCCGCGCTGAGGTCAAGGTCGGCTGCGGTGCCCATAGGGGTGAGCACGGAGAGCGACACATACCCCGAGCGGACTGCACCATCGTCGGTGTGTTCGGGGAAGTGAGGGACGCGATCACGCGCGAAGCGGATCAGCAGCCGCCGCCGGCCATCGCCGTCAGCCGGGTCGGGCTCCAGTTCCATGTCTACAACGTTGCCGTAGAAGAAATCGGAGAGATGGGTCTGCCGAAAACCACGCACGTCGGCGATGTCGTGCAGATGGGGGGCATTGACGTTAAGCACCACCGGGCCGCGCCCGCGCAGGCGCTCGAGTAGCGGAAAGCTCTTCACCGCAGCCCACGTGGCCGTGCCCCAGGGCATTGGCGCGTCACCCACGAACATCTGCGACACGGCCATTGCCGGCAAGCCCCAGAGTGCCGCGAGCATTGCCGCGCCAACCGTGCCGCTCAGCAGGACGTTGGTGCCGCTGTTGAGCCCGCGGTTAACTCCCGAAACCACTACCTCAGGGCGCGGACCGAGTCTGGCCAGCATCCCGGCCAGCACGCACCCCACGGGCGTGCCGCTGAAGGCATAGGCCGGAATGCCAGCGTGGACCGGATCAGGCGGCGGAACAGGGCGCAGGGTCAGATCCCGGCGCGGCGGAGGCAGGGCCATGCTCATGCCGCTCTGCTCTTCCTCCGGGGCCACCACAGTGACCGTGCCCAACCCCGCCTCGCGCAGAGCCCCGGCAAGCGCCCAGAGGCCCGGACTATCGATCCCATCGTCGTTAGTGACGAGAATATGCATGCAGGAGCGCTCCTTGACAAACTGGCTCTTGATCGCCCATAGTGGCGCGGCACAGGTCGCACTGCCACACGTGCATGATACCGCAGATCAAGGCCGCGTGTGCGCCTCCTCCACGCGCAATACGTCCCCCACCCGGGTTCCGGTCGCGGCAATGGCGCCGCTCGGCAGTTCCACCACGTACCGTGCGCCCCAGGCGCCGGCATAGGGCCGGTTCGGCGGCATGGCCTCGGTGAGGCCCACGACCTGATCGTGCCGATCGACAAAGACTACGTCAATCGGAAAGCGCATGAAAAAACTATGCACACTCGAACACGGAACGATCAGCAACCCTTCGCCCGCAGCGAGCGCGTCGCGTCCGATCAGGCCCCGCCCGCGCGCCAGAAAGCTGCGGGCCACTTCGCAGCGTTCCGCCAGCACCTGCTCGCGCGTCAGGTTGCGTACACGTACCAGTGTCATAACCAGGCTTGATACCCTGTGGGGAGGTTCTGGGAGGGCGCAGCCCTCTCAGGAAACGAGCTGTGTTCAAATTGGGGAAACCGGGTTCCCCGTACCCCTGCCTGTGGGGAGAGTTTGAAGGGGCGCAGCTCTCCCAGAAAACGAGCTGTGTTCATAATCGGGGAAACCGGGTTTCCCCGTGCCCCTGCCTGTGGGGAGGTTCTGGGAGGGCGCAGCCCTGCTACAGACCGCCGAAGCTCGAGATAATCCGCGGCACCGCCGGCCCCAGGATTACCACAAACAGCGCCGGGAAGATCAGGAACACCATCGGGAAGAGCATCTTGATCGGAGCCTGCTGGGCCAGCTCTTCCGCCCGCTGTCGACGCCGCACCCGCATCTGATCACTCTGGATGCGCAGGATCTTCGACATCGAAACGCCCAGTTGATCCGCCTGGATCACCGCGGCGGTAAAGGTCTGCACATCGTCTACCCCGGTGCGGTCGGCGAGATCCTTCAGCGCCTCGCGCCGGGTGCGCCCGAGCCGCATATCGGTGAGCACCCGCTTGAACTCCCGCGAGAGTTCATCGTCCCATTTATCCGCCACCCGTTGCAGCGCCAGGTCGAAGGCCAGACCGGCTTCGACGCTGATGCACAACAGATCAAGCGCGTCGGGCAGGGCCTTAGTGATGGCCTTCTTCCGCGCGGTGATCCGGCGGCCCAGCCACATCACCGGCAGCATGTAGCCCAGCGCGAAACCCACTGCGCTGTACAGCAGAGCCTGCGGAGGGGCCATCGTGCGCAAGGTCAGTACGCTGATGATGACCCCCAGCACCAGGGCCAGCACCACCCGCAGGCCCACGAACATCGCCGGCGTAATCCCGCCCGGATTGCCGGCCATCTGCAGATTGAGCCGCAACCGTTCGGCGCTCTGTTTCGGGCCATACTTGCCGAGCGTCGCGAGGATGCTCTTCGCTGCCGGAATGATCACGCGCTCGTGGAACGGCTGCTGTAGCTCGAGCTCCTCCAGGGTCATCGCCCGTTCGGTGTACTGGTTCAGCCGTTCACCAACCACATCGGGCTGGCGCAGGCGCACCAGGCTTACACCGATCAGGCCCACCCCGAGCAGCAGGAAGAACCCAACCACTACCAGCGTTGCCATCGCTCCTCCTCGCTGTGAGCGTTTTAGACCCCAGTACGGCTGCGCCGTACAACCCTCACGTAAGACCTGTCAACCTGACCTGCCCCCGGCAGAGCTACGCCCTCCCTTCCGGGAGCGAGAGGGCGTGGCGACCCGGGTGCCCCACACCACACACCCTTCACGGGAAGGCTTGAGAGGGAACCGGCCTCCGGGCAGGAATGCGGGGAAACCCGGTTCCCCCATATCAGAAAACTCAGGTTACAGCGTACTACACATCAATATCAATGATCTTCATGATCGCGAAGTAGCCAATGACGATCATCACCCCTGCGGTTACCGGCAGGCAGCACCAGGCCTCAGGCGGCATACCCAGGGTAAAGATCGGCGCCATGTAGCCCGGGTTGACCATCGAGATAAAGATCGCCAGGCCCACCGGCAGACCGGTAATCACCCACGCCGAGATGCGCCCCTGCGCCGTCAGTGTCTGGATCTCGCCTTTGATGCGCACGCGCTCGCGAATGGTATGGCCGATGGTGTCAAGGATCTGCGCCAGGTTACCACCCACTTCCATCTGGATGTTTACGGCGGTGATCAGGAGTTCCAGATCGTCGGAGGGCATGCGCCGGAGCAGGTTTTGCAGCGCATCTTCAGTGCTGCGCCCCAGGCCAACCTCCTGCACCACCCGGCGAAACTCCGATGACATCGGCGCTGGCGCCTCTTTCGCCACCATGTCCAGCGTCTGCAAGAAGCTGTAGCCACCTCGCAGCGCATTGGCCATCATCGTGATCGTATCGCCAAGCTGGTTGTTGAACGCCTTGACGCGCCGGCGGGCCTGGATGGTCAGGTAGAGATTGGGCAGAAAGGAGAACACCACCGCCCCCGCCAGGCCGCTCGCGAACATCGCTGCCGGGCTGGCCCGCCCGACAAAGACCCCGAACCCCGCTCCGATGAGCGCGCAGAGGATCTTGATAATGATGAACTCTGCAACAGTCAGCTTCACGTCTGCCCGCGCCAGGTCGCGCTGAATGTTGCCCCCGCGTTTGCTCTGCGCCACCACGCGGTCAATGCGCTCCAACGCCTGGCGCGGATTGGCTGCCGGTTGCGGGCCGCTCGAGCCGGCAAACTCCGAGAGCCGCGCGGAAACGTCCTGACCGCCCTGGCCGCGTAACTGCCAGACCAGCACGACGATCAACAGCAGCAGCAGCCCACCGAACGCCAGGAAGATCGGCAGCATTTCAGGCGAGAGCATGCGATCCATAGTTCCCTGTTCCTTGCCTGCTACTTACGTGAACATATGGGGAAACCTGGTTTCCCCACGCCCCTCCCTGAGAGGGTTTGGGAGGGCGCAGTCCTCCCGGGAGAACCCCTGTGCCTTCCTGTGGGGCGCCCTGTCCTAGAAACTGAAGCGATCCCCCGAACCAAAGATGTTTGGCGGCAGGAAGATGTTCAGGGTCTCAAACTTCTCGATGAACTTCGGCCGCACCCCCGTGGGCCGCAACTGGCCAACGATCTTGCCGCGCTCGTCAATCCCCGTCTGCTCAAAGACGAAGATGTCCTGCATCACCACCACATCGCCTTCCATGCCCGAAACTTCGGTGATCTGCGTCACCTTGCGCGAGCCGTCTTTCAGGCGCGACTGCTGCACGAAGAGTTGCACTGCCGACGCGATCTGTTCGCGGATGGCCCGCGCGGGCAGATCCATTCCCGCCATCAGGCACATAGTCTCGATACGTCCCACGGCATCCCGGGGCGAGTTGGCGTGAATGGTGGTCATCGAGCCATCGTGGCCGGTGTTCATCGCCTGAAGCATGTCGAGAGTCTCGCCGCCGCGACACTCCCCAACGATGATCCGCTCCGGGCGCATACGCAGACTGTTGATCACCAGATCGCGGATGGTTACCTCACCACGACCTTCCACGTTCGGTGGGCGCGATTCCAGGCTGACCACATGGTCCTGCTGAAGTTGCAACTCGGCAGCGTTCTCCACCGTGATGATGCGCTCATCTTCGGGGATGAAGTTCGACAGCACGTTCAGCAGCGTCGTCTTCCCCGAGCCGGTACCGCCCGAAACCACGATGTTGGTGCGCGCCTTGACACAGGCGCCCAGGAAGTCGGCCATATCCTGGCTCATCGAGCCGAAGTTTACCAGGTCGCGGATGGTAAGTTTATCCTTGCGGAACTTGCGGATGGTGATCGTCGGGCCATTCAGCGCCAGCGGGCGAATGATCGCGTTGACGCGCGAGCCATCGGGCAGGCGCGCGTCAACCATCGGCGATGACTCATCCACGCGCCGGCCCAGGGGGGCCACGATGCGATCGATGATCCGTAGCACGTGCTCGTCGTTGCTGAAGGTGACATCGGTTTTGATCAACTTGCCCCGTTTTTCGATGTAGATCTGTTTGGGGCCATTGACCATGATTTCGCTGATTTCCGGATCGGCCAGCAGTTGTTCGAGCGGCCCCAGACCGATGATATCCGCTTCAATACTCTCGAACATGCGCTGCCGTTCGCTCCGCGTCAGCACAATGCTCTCGCCGTCGAGGATGGCCTGGAACGCCTCTTCGACCTGTCTGCGCACCTTTGCCTTGTTCGAGAGATCGAGCTTGGGGTCGAGTTCGTTGATCAGCCGGTTCTGCACCCGCAGCTTGATCTCATTGAAGGTGTCATCTTCACGGGCTGCAGGCGCCCGCGGCGCCCCGATGCTTCCCCCTGGCCGTGCCGCTGGCGTCGCCGCGGCCTCGCCAGGGTTTGCGCCGATTCGTTTGAGCAACGACATTGCGATTCCCCTCTACTAACCTGATGTGAACATATGGGGAAGCCGGGTTTCCCCACGCCCCGCCCTTCAGGGCGGGTTTGGGCGTAGAGACGCAGCGCCGCTGCGTCTCTACACGTTTATTCTCGTCTCTACACGTTTCATTCCGGCGTTGTGCGGCGCAGCCGCACGCGGCGCCTAGCGCTTAATAAGCCGTGTGAACAAGCCGCCGCTCTTCTGGGCCGGCGCCTCAGCGGCCACCGGCGCCCCCGACGGTGCGGTCTTCGTCGCCAGTGTTACCTCGCGGGCCAGGATGCCGATGTCGCGCGCCGCCTGACTCGTCGGCTTGCTGATGATCAGGGGCACCCCCTGGTTGATGGCAAAGGTCATATCTGGCCCGGCATCGCAGATCTGCAACTGGATCTTGCGCTGGATGTTCTTCTCGACCTCCTCAGCGCGAATGTTGGTCCGGTTGCTGGCCTTGTTGAGCACCAGCATGACCTTTTCGCGGGGGTATTCCAGCAGTTCGGCCACTTCCAGGAACAGCTTGATGTTGCGGATGCAGTGCATCTCCAGCGTCATCAAGGCGATGATGCGCGTTGCCAGGTCCAGCGCGGCCAGGGAGCGATCCTGGAACGAAGCCGGCGTGTCCACCACAATAAAGTCGAACTCCTGTTTCATGCCCTCAAGGATCGCCCGCAAGTGGTCGGCGGTGACCAGTTCGCCCCGCTGCGGATCGAGGGGCGCCAGGAGGACCTTGATCTGCGAGGTGTGCGTCGCCAGCACATCGTTGAGCAGGTCGCGATCGAGCTCCTCGACCCTTTGCGCCAGTTCGACGATCGTCTTTTCCGAGCGCAGGTTCAGGATCACGCTCTGATCGCCAAAGATGCTGTTGGCATCCACCAGGGCCACTTTCTTGTTGGTGAGCTGGCGGATGGCCACCGCCAGGTTCGCCGCTACCGACGAGGTCCCGACGCCCCCCTTGGGGCTGAAGACCGCGATAATCTGCCCCTCGGCAATGCTCTCGCCCACCGTCGCCACGCCGGGGCCGGCGCCCCCTGCCACCGGGCGCGGCCGCGTCGCGGCCCGTTTGTGGACATGCCGGATGGACTTGTACAGGTCATCGGCGCTGATCGGCTTGGTCAGAAACTCGCGTGCCCCGGCCAGCATCGCCCGCCGCAGGTAGTCCGTTTCGCCCTGCACGCTCATGATGATGACCTGAATCGCCGGGTCCTGGCTGAGTATCGCCTCGGTGGCCGCGATGCCGTCCATGTCCGGCATATTGATGTCCATCAGCACAACATCGGGGTGGTGCTGTTTGGCGAGCGCCACGGCTTCGCGGCCGTTGCCGGCCTTTGCCACGACTTCGATGTCTTTCTCAAAGAAGAGCAACTTCTCAAGCTGATCGCGCGTGTCGACAATGTCGTCAACGATCATCACCCGGATCTTCTCGCCGTCGGTCATGGAACAAACTCCTCACTTGTGGCCGGGGATTGGCGTCTGACGATGCCCGGGCGGGCAACGTGGCGTGCTCGGGGCAGGCACGGCGCCTCAATGCGCCCCCACAGGGGCCGGTTAGTGTCTCTATTATACCTCTTTGCCCGTACCACGCCAGTGGTATGCCTTTTCAGGTTGCAGCTCCCAACGTGAAACTATGGGGAAACCGGGTTTCCCCACGCTCCTCCCTGAAGGGAAGGTGTGGGAAGGCACAGCCCTCCCCCGCCGGGAGCATGTGAGGAAACCGGGTTTCCTCGCGCCCCCGGGCGCAACTGAGGGGGCTGCCGTCCCTGAGTCTCCCCACCTTCGCGGTGCAGGCTTACCTGAACTCACGGCACGCGGGTAGGCGCCGGGGTGCGCGTCGGCTCGGGCGTGAAGGCCGTATCTTCGCTCACCACCTGCGGCGGCAAGGCGTAGGGCAGCGGCAGCCCGAACTCGGAGATCAAGAGATCCAGCGTCGCGCCGATGGTCGGCTCGAAGGCTTCGTCGCCTGCCCCGCGCAGCACCAGCACCATGCGCGCGTTCGAGGCCAGGGCGAACTCCATCAATTCCACTTCCTGATCGTTCAGCGCCAGCAGCAAGGTCCAGGCGCCAGCGGTGATCGTGCCGGGAGCCTGTCCACTCGCCGGGTCGATCGGCTGACCCGAGGCGTCCACCTGGGGCAGGCTTCCGCTCGATTCAGGCCCCGCTCCTGGCTCCGGCGTTGCGTCGGTAGCCACGGGCGGGCGCACGATCTGCAGCACCTGCGCCCGCTGAACAATCGTCTTGGTACTGTTGAGGGTGAGGTCGTTCAGCGAGCGTTCGGTCACCGGCACCTGCGCGCCACCCTGCTCTTCAATCCGCCGCCCGGTCGGGTACGACTCGCGCCGGGGCACGCTGAAGGTCGCCACCACGTCAACGAAGTCGCCGGGCACGATCCGGTCGGCCACGCCCGAGAGGTTGTTGACGATGAACGGATAGGCTTTGTCGCGCGCCCGGTCAGGCTCGGCGGTGGGAATCTGCTGGGACAGGCCCGGTTCGGTCAAGCCTGCTTTGACGATGAACTCGTTAGCCCGGAATGGGCGCGTGGTGAGCTTGCCCACGATCTCGCCGGTCCGCGAGAAGTTCTGATCGGGATCGAACTCCGTCTGGGGGATCGTGATCACATCGAGCAAGGTGGTGTCGGCGATCAGCGTATTGGCGGGGATGTCTACCCGCGCGCGCACGATCTCGACCTCCGGCGCCTCGGTGGGGAGGGCCGGGGTTGGTTGCGCCCCCCCGATCAGTCCGCCTCCGCCGGGCTGCTGGAGGAGAAAGAACAGGGCGGCAGCGCCGACGAGCAGGATCAGACCGATAAGCAGAATGATAATGCCACCACGCCGCATACAAGAACATCCTTCCTATCAGGGGCTTCGCCGCACAACATAGAGTGCATTATAACTGTGAAATGAACTATGCGTTCTAACATGAACATAGGGGAAACCAGGTTTCCCCATCCCTCTGCCTGTAGGGGCGGCAAGCCCTCCTCACCGGGAGGGTTTGGGAGGGCGCAGCCCTCCCAAGAATACGTATTTTCATTCTGGCGTTGTGCGCCTCGCGAGTGGGGCCTGAGGTGAACAGATGAGGAAACCAGGTTTCCCCATGCCCCTGCCCCGCCGGGGGGTCTCAGACGATCCCCGCGCCGCCGGGAGGGTATGGGAAAGCCGGGTTTCCTCATACCCTCCTCCCGGAGCATCTGCCGGCGCTAGCGTCGCACCAGCGGCAGGTACAACTCGTTAGGCGGCGCGGTCGGGTTGGTGACCGTGAAGTTGATCACCCAGGGCTGGTTGGGTGTCGGCTGCGCGTTCTGCTCCTCGCCGCGGTTGTTGGCCTCCCCGGCTGTGCCTTCGTTGACATAGTTCCACGGGTCAATCAACACCGCTACAGCGTAGTTGCCTGGCTGGCGGAACAACGCGCGCACGTCGTCAATCGGCACGCCCACCACGCCGCCGCTCTGGATCAACTGGCCCTGCTCGTCGCGCACCCGTGTCCAGCGTTGCGGGTTGCCGGTCGGATCTGAGCCTGTTCGCAGATCCATCCGCGCGCCTGGCGTCATCTGGTACTTGAGCACCTGGTACATCGCCACCACGCAGTCGGGGAAGGTTACATCGGGCATTGGCACCCCTGGAATGTTGCTGGCGTTGAGGGTCGGCGGCGGTTGCCCGATGTCGGTACGCCGCACGCACAGCCCTACCCAGAAGCCCGTATTGTCCGCCGGGCCGGTGGAAGCAGGGGCGGTGCTTTCGATACCCTGGGTGCTCAGGTTCTGGATCTGCACGTTGAAGGTTGTCAGACCACCGCTCGTGCCTACCGTGGCCGTGAAGTCCTTCAGCCGGATGTCGGGGGCGCCCGTGGGCAGGATCTTCTCAATGACCACGCGGAACAGCTTCGGCGTGTCGCCAGCGCCGCCCGCCCCTGGCTGGGCCGCGCGATCGCCGCTCAACCCGTTCTGCAGGAAGCGTGCCCGGTATTGCAGACAGGTGGCGACGATATTGCTGTCGCGCAGCGAGAACACGTTCTCGCCGCTGGCCCGGCTCGAAAAGCCGGAGTCGAGATCGCCGTCCAGCGTGGTCCATGGGGCGCTTTCGGGGAACACCGACTCGTCCGGGCAGTTCGGGTTTGCGCCATTAACAACCCGGAATTGCAGCACCAGGTCGGCGTTGGGATTGTTCTGACGGCTCACGTCGGCGTACCAGCGGACGGAGAGCACCCGCGCGTCATTGTCGCGCTCGCTGGCGCGGATACTCACCGGGAAGACGTGGGAATAGAACCAGCCTTCGTTGGCGCGGCTCTGCAGGGTGACTTCGTTGAGGCCGCCCAGGCGCCCGCGGAAGAGCGAGCTGGTCGGAAGGCCGTTGCGGTCGTTGCCGCCCGCCACGAACACCCAGGCCGAGCCGAGAGAGTCGTTGCCGCTGGGGTTGTCGGGCGGCGGCAGGGCGTCCATCAGTACTGCGCTCATACTGTAGCGCCCGTCGGTTACGTCGGTCACCGGGAGCACGTTCGGCCCGGCGTTCCCGATGAAGTACTGGGTAGCCCCCGGAACGCGCTGGAGGTCCATCTGATCGTCGTGGACCGCGGTCTGCACCCGTGCCGAGACGCCCGTGGCCCCGCGGCCGCCGATTGCGTAGAGCCGGTTGTTGTAGGCCACGCTCGCCAGGCTGTAGCGCCGCTGGCCCTCCAGACTCACCTGCTCGTTGTTGCTGTTCGGGCGGTCGCTCCAGGTGATCACGCCGTTGGCAGGGTTGACCGCACCGCGGAAGACAAACTCATTGATGTCGTTGGGGTTGTTGCTTAAACGCCCGCCGGCCACGAAGATGGCGTGCCGCCGCTCGTTGCCCACAATCGTGGTCGCCGCCGCGGCCGTGTGCTCGAAGAGACCCAGGGCCGTCGTCGGCAGCGGCAGGTCCGCCGCTCGCGCCCAGACGCCCTGCACTGGCAGGGCGCCGCCAACCGGCGGGGCGCTGAAGCTGCCGTCGGCGTTGACCTGGGTGTAGAGCACGGCCCGCGAGTACAGGTTGCGCGTCGAAGAGGAAGCGCCCACGAATCCCTGGTAGGCCGCTATGCCCCCGATCACGTAGAGGAAGGCCCGGTCGGGCGCCACGCGCACCAGCACCGCCGCGGCGCTCTCCAGGCCTAGCTGCCGGGTAGCGAAGCCGGGGCCGCTGATGGTGACATTGGGGATCTCGGTGAGCTCCGGCGTCGGGCTGGGCAGGTACAGAGGGTCGCGCCAGGTGAGCGTGTCGCCATTAACCACGCCGACCTGGATCACCGGGGTGGATAGATCCTCCACGTGGCAGCCACTGGCCGAGGCCAGCACACTGCCGCCGATCACAAACAGGTAGCCCGTCTCGGGGCCGGTGGCCATAGCCGTCACCGCCGCGCGGGTGCGCGCCGGGCCGGGGTTTTGGGCGCCCTGGCATGCCTCGGGCGGGGTGATCATCTGCACCGGGGGCAGGGCGCTGCGCAGCCAGTTCTCGTTGCCGAAAAAGCGCCCATCGGTGATGCCGTGGGGCGTGGCGCCGCCGGTGACCTGGTTGAAGTTGGCCCAGTAGACATACGGATTATTGGGAGGGGTCGAACCCGAGGCGCGGGTGCCGCCGGCCACGAAGAGCCGCTTGCCGATCACCGCCGCGCCAGCGCCTGAGAGCGCCTCGGGCAGACCCACGCCTGCGCTCTCCCAGGGTTTGAGGAAGCCGATGGGGGCCAGTTGCACGGCGCCGGCTTGGTCGTGGGTATCGTTGGTATTGCGGTCAGGTCCGAGCGAGGTGCGGTAGAACGAGCCGCGGGCAAACTCTTGCTGCCCGTTGTCGAGGTCCTGAAAGATACCCTGCTGGGCGCTGGCGTGGTGAGCGGGGGCCAGGGCCATAAGCGCCGCGACGATGACCATGAGATGCAGAAGCGCAATATGTCGCCGCGCGCGGTGTTGTGCCATCACGGGCTACCTCCTGGGTTAGTACTCCGTCCCCGTAAGGCCAGAGCGCGGGTCTGTCCGATCCTTGCAGCCTTACCGGGAGCGGACTGCGTTGAACGCTCGCGCCCAGTCGCTCAGGCGACCGGGCGTTGTTCGGGTGCAACCGCCGGCGCCGGGCCTATCATACCCGATGGTTGCTACCAGCGGTCAGGGTGTGGGGCAACCGGGCTTCCCTATGCCCCGCCCTGGGGGACGGCGCAGGAGTGTGGGGAACCCCGGGTTCCCCACGTTTCAAACGTGTCGGGCGGGCCTGGGAGAGCTGACCCTCCCAGACCCTCCTGTCAGATCGCGTGCGGGAGCGCCTGGCGTTCCCGCGTTGGGACGAAAGATGCCGCGCCTCGACCTCAGTTCGTCGCGCAGACGTCGCCAAAGAGGCGGAGTTGCAGATCCTGACGCATTGTCTGCGTGAAACTGCCCACAGTGGTATTCGGCGCGACGTTGATCACGATGTCGGAGACGGTCTCCTCATTCTGGTAGATCAGGCTGTAGCGCCGCGGGCCAACATTGGGCGGATCGAGCGGATGGCGATAGAACAGATAGGGTTGGAGCCGGTACGAGCCTGCCGGCAGGCGGTCGAAGCGGTAGCTCAAGGCGCCGCCGCGGCTAGCATCGGCGCGGATGGGAGCGCGGTACGTCGTGCCGGTGCTCTGGTCGGTGAGGATAACCTCGCCCACGTTGGGGTACTGGAGGCTCCCCACGGCCTGGAAGTTCGACGCAGGGACGACATTAGTCCATGCAGCGTCAGAGCGCGGTTCGCACAGGCCGGTTTCGATCTGAGTGTTAATCGCCAGCATAATCGAGTCCACATTGGTGCGCCCGCTAGAGTCGCGCTGCAGTTCCCGCGCCGAGAAGAAGTAGCTGGGGAACGAGGCAATGCCGTCGCGCAGGCCCGTATCGGGAATATTCGACAGGGCGACCGCATAGACCTCGATCCGGTTGGCCTGCAGATCATTGCGGCTCACCTGCACGGCCTGGGTAATGGGCCGGTCAAGGCCGGCGGGGATGCTGCCACTCTCGATCGTCCGCCCGCCGAACTCGGTGGTCTGGCAGTTCGCCATTTCGATCACCAGCGGAGTGCGGCAGACGTGACCGCTGGGATAGGTGGTCTCATCGCTTGTCCCGTAGCGCAGGTTGTTGGCGTTGCGATTGAGCAATTGATTCGACACACCGTCGGTGACGAAGATCACCGCCCGCTTGTACTCCCAGGTCTGGCCGTTATGGGTGACCGTGCGCGGGGCGTTGTTGAGGACCAGCGATGCGCGGTACAGGCCGGCGGCGCCGTTGGTACCGCCTTCGGTTCGATAGGGGTCGTTGTTGTACATGCCCGCATTGCGGATAGCGGTGATCAGAGCGTTGGTGTTATTCGAGAAGTTCTGGTTCGAGCCGAAGTTACTGACGAAGCTCGACGGCACCTCATGGTCGTACCAGACCAGGGCCATCCGGTCAGTCGGACGGGAGGGGTCGTACTCGGCGTTACCCGGCATATTGGTCGAGCGTACCAGGGCCTCGAGGGCATTCTTGGCCACGGTAATGCGCCGCTCCTGCACGACGCTCCACCAGTAGTTCGGGCCGGTACCCGTAACCTCGATGCGTGGCGCGCCGGGCGGGGCCTCGGCGCACTGCCACCAGCCGCGCTGGCGACCGGCTGCGGGCGGGTTGCTCACCGTGGTGCGGTCACAGCGGCCATCGAAGTCCGCGCTCATCGAGCCGGAGACGTCGAGCACCACCACGTACTGGATGGGTCGGCGCGACTGGGGCCGGTACTGGTATTCGGGCCAGATTGACACCGAACCGACCAGTTCGACCACGCCCTCGGTGTTCGGGTCAATCACACCGGTGTAGAGACAGGCGCGCTGCTGCGGGCGCGCGTCGCCCAGGAATATAAAGTCGAGCCACTTGTCATTGCGCGTCTGGCCCTTACCCACCAGGACGAAGAGGCCCAGGCGCACGATGTGGAAGCGCGAGTTGTCGCCCTGCAAAACGGCATTGCTGTGAATGGGCAGCACCATGCGCGTGCCGACGCGGATATGCTCATCAAGCGCATCTCGCACATCGTTTGAGTTCATATAACCAGTGGCGCCCCAGACCCAGTCGCCCACGTTGAGCGTGCCGGGTTGCTCAGGGTAGGTCGCGGGGCGATCCTGGGGGGTGGGCCAGGGCGCCTCTTCGAAGCCCTCGCTCAGATTGCCTTCGCCGGTAAGGCTGGCAGCCAGGCGCGGCTCGCTGGTGGCGCCGGGGATGCTGTCGCGCCAGCGCAGCCAGCTAAAGTTGCCCGGCGTCGTCGAGCCACTCACGATCACGCGCATCGCGGTGAAGCGCCCGGAGAGATCGGGGCTGTCGTAAGTGACCTCACGCCAGTTCTGATCGGGGTTGTTGGGATTGATGAAGCGATTGCCATCAATCACCTGGCTGCTGATCGTGATCGGATAGACTCCGGCGCCGCTGGCGCAGGTGCCGGCGTGGGCCAGGGCGTTGATTGGCAGGTCGTCGCGGCCAACCACGCGGGCGAAGGCTGTGTCCACGCGGCCCCGCAGGTCCACCTGAATGAAAGCGACGTTATTGGGAACCGGATTGGTATCGTCGGTGATGAATGGCGAGCCATTCCTGATCGGGCGGCCCTGGGCGTCGAGGTACATCGCCTGCAATGTAAGCTCGTCGCGCTGCGGTTCAGCGCCGGGGGCCGTTACCTGCACGCCGTGAGCGCTAAGTGAATTGACAATCGACTGATAAACGATGCGGTTAGTAGTGCTCTGCGAGCGTGTAATGTAGGTATTCATCCCCGCCAGGGCGGCGCTATTGGCGGCGGTTACCGCGCGCCGTTCCTCGGAGAAGGTATTGCCAACATCAACCGACAAACCGACCATGCCGACGATAACTGCGATCATCAAGCCAATCAGCGGCAAACTCTGACCGCGGGTGCGGGGTTGCGCGATAAAACGTCTGCTACGTGTGTTCCCCATCGAGATCCCTCCGTTTGGTACTGGATTGCTGGCGAGAGTGCGCGGACGAATCGGAGCGCACGGGGCCTACCAGAATCTTTTCTTCTCCGTACACAACAACTTTGTAGCCGCGAAACGAACCACCCGACTGTTGGGGTCGCCTGACACCCCGCCGGGCAAGGTTGTGGGGGAACCCGGTTTCCCCGATGGTCATAGATCTCCCGTGAGGACTGCGCCCTCCCAAACCCTCCCGGTAGGGTTTAAGGGCGGACAGAACATCCGAGCCAACGTGGCGTATACCGCATTAGAACGTCCCCGCGCGCGGCTCTGGTCTCCCCGCTTCGACAAGCTCAGCGCAGGCTCTCCAGCGAAGCTGGAGAGGGGGAGGGGGCGGGAGCCACCCAGCGCATCCCCACGCCATCACGCCCGTCGGCGCTCATACGTTCTGTCCGCCCCTGAACCCGGCAGGGAGGGCTTGCCAACCCCCTGGGCAGGGGGTGGGGAAACCCGGTTTCCCCATCTGCTCACCTCCGGGTGTGTAGCCTGACGTGCCGGATGCGCCACTCATTAATTTACAGGAGTATTGGCATACGAACTTCGGATCGGCATCACGGACACTGCCTGGAGCCGCACACTATTGCCGAAGGCGGGCGCCAGGGGAAAGATGAACTGGTAATCGGTGCGAACCGTGACCCTGATCCAGCAATTTTGCCCACCGGCCTGCATGCCCACGCCGCGCACATTGGTGGGGCATGCGAGGTTCAGATTCTGTGGATTGCTACCTCCGCGCAACTCGATCTGAATATAGGCATTCGGGTTCGTCCAGTCGGTATGGACGGCGCGGCCGGTTTCGAACTCGTCCCAGACGCCGTTGTTGTCCAGGTCGCGCAGATTGGCGAAGCCGCTGGACTGCGGGCCGCCGGCGCCACGCACGCGGCGGACGATCTCGGCATAGTTGAGATCCACCCGTTGCAACTGGCCGTTCTGCATCACCTGCACCGGGTAGCTGCCGAAGCTGGCGCCCTCCTGGGCGGCCGCGCGCAGGCCCTGGAGGGTAAAAAAGATCAGGCCCAGATCAACCGCAGCGGCGAGGAGGAAGAAGAGCAGCGTGCTGGCGAGCACCAGTTCCACCAGCGCCTGACCCCTGGCGCGAGACTGGCGACGTAGCTTACGAAGTCGGCGCAACATGGATCAATGCTCCTACTGGTTCAACTCACGCCATTCGGCCATATTGCGGGCGCAGGCCACCCCGGCGGGGCGGGTAGGGTCCATTCCCAGGTTCTCGATTGAGCGCCGCTGGATAACCCGCAGGGTGATGGTGCCTTCACTGCCGCCGATGCGCAGCAACTGGAAGAGCGGCGTCAGCCCGGTGACGGGGTAGCTGATCTCCACCTCGATCGGCCCCCGGTCGCGCAGGTTGCGGGTATTGCCGCCGTTGGGGTAGCGGATGGTCACAAAGTCCACAACCCTGCGATTCCGGTTGATATCGCCCGAAAAGAGGGTCGTATCGCTCTCTATTGCTGCCAGGATCGTATTGACGCAGGCATCGCCGCGGAAGCCGGGGTAATCCGAGTCCGCGGGCGGGTTGGTGCGATAGGCCAGCCAGGACTCGTAGGGGGGAACCTGGGCGGCGGCCTCAGCCCCGTTACGGGCGGCTTGAGAGACGGTTGAATAGGCCCAGATGATATACCCGAACTCCATGATGCCAAAGAGCACCAGGAGCATGAATGGCAGGATCAGCGCCATTTCGACGATTGATTGACCAGTGTTTCGGCGATCCATACGCTCCTCACGCTCCTCCGCGATACGCGATCGTAGGCCGATTATAAGTCAGGCGCTTTTGAAGGCTCAATAGTCAAAAGGTACCGAGTGAGACGAAAATGGGGAAAATCGGGTTTTGCCTTTCGTGGCGGGGCGCAAGCCCTCCGCACCGGGAGGGTTTGGGCAGGCGCAGCCCTTCCGGGAGCAATGATGTTCATTACCGGCAGGAGGGTGGGGAAACCAGGTTTCCCCACCCTCCCTGAGCTGGATCAAACTGTACCCGCAACCTCAGTTCGTCGCGCAGACATCGCCAGCGAGGCGAAGTTGTAGATCCTGGCGGATCACGCGCGAGAAGCCGCTCACGCTGGTATCCACGGTCACATTGACCACAATATCGGCCCGGGTCTCATTGTTCTGCTCGATCAGACTATAGCGACGCGGGCCAACGCCGGGCGGATCGAGCGGATGGCGGTAGAACACGTAGGCTTCAAGGCGGTAGGAACCGGCGGGCAGGCGGTCGAAGCGATAGCTCAGTTCGCCGCCGCGGCTGGCATCGGCGCGGATGGGGGTGCGGTACTGGGTGCCGGTATTCTGGTCGGTGAGAATGACCTCGCCCACATTGGGATAGGTCAGGCCGGCAACGGGCCGGAAGCCCGCCGGGGGGATGGAACTGGTGCGGGGATCGGCGCGACGCTCACAGAGACCGCTCTCGACGATGTTATTGATCGCCTCCATAATCGCGTCAACATTGGTGCTGCCATCAGCATTGCGCTGCAACTCCCGGGCTGAGAAGAAGTAGCTGGGGAACGAGGCAATACCGTCGCGCAGACCGGTGTCAGGGATGTTCGACAGCGCAACCACGAAGATCTCGTACTGGCGCGACTTCATCTGTTCGCTCACATTGACCGCCTGCGTGATGGGCCGATCCAATCCGGCAGGGATAGTGCCCGAGGCGACCGTCCGGCCGCCGAAGCCGGTGGTCTGGCAGTTGGCCATCTCAGGCGCGAGCCAGGTATGGCAGACGTGGTCGCGCGGATAGGTATTCTGGCTGCTCCAGCCGACGCTCAAATTCGGCGCATTTGGGCTGAACAGAAAGTTCGCAACACCATCGGTGATGAAGATGACCGCCCGCTTGTACTGCCAGACTTCGCCATCGGTATGGGTCACCGTGCGCGGGGCGCGATCCAGCGCCAGAGAGGCGCGGTAGAGGGCAGCGGCGCTGTTGGTGCCACCCTGGGAGAGGTAAGTATTTCGGGTGCGGTGGGTCGTTGCCTGTCGCGTAACAGCGTCGATGAGCTGGCTCGGGTTATTCGAGAAAGCCTGGCCGTTGAAGTCACCAACAAAGCCTGACGGTACTTCCTGATTGAACCAGACCAGGGCCATCTGATCTGACGGACGGGTGGGGTCGTAGTCGGGGTTGCCGGGCATGTTGGTTTCTTCAATCAGGCGTTCGAGGGCCTTCTTGGCCACATAAATGCGGCGGTCGCGTTCGTTGCTCCACCAGTAGATCTCACCGGTGCCCAGCACTTCGGCGCGCGCAACTGGCCAGTCAGGATCGGCCGGCACCTCGGCGCACTGCCACCAGCCGCGCTGCGTGCCATTGATATGCCCCTGACCATTCTGGTTTCGGTAGTAGTTAGCATTGGGGGCGTTGGCGTCGAATACATCGCACTGGCCGGCAAAATTGGCGCTCATCGAACCCGAAACGTCAAGAATGACCGCATACTGAACCGGCGGGCGGCGTTCAGGCTGCACGCGGTATTCGGGCAGGAACGCGACCGAGCCGGCCAGGCCCACCTGACCGTCGTTATTTGCCGTGGGGGCATACAGACAGGCGCGCTGTTGCGGGCGCGGATCGCCGAGGAACATCAGGTCCAGCCAGCGGTTGTTTCCTGTTTGCCCCTGACCGAGGATCACAAAGAGGCCAAAGCGCACGATAAGGAAGCGCGAGTTATCACCGTCGCGAAAGGCTTCGCGATGGATGGGCAGGATCATGCGCGTGCCCAGGCGAATGTGCTCATCAAGGGCCGCCTGCACATCACTGGAGTTCGGCCAGGCAGTGCTGCCCCAGACCCAATCGCCGGGAGTCAGCGCGCCCCGTTCGGGAGGGTAGACCCCGTCGGGCCGGTTCTGCGAACTGGGCCAGGGGGCCTCCTCGAAGCCTTCACCGAGGTTGCCCTCCCCGCTCAACGAGCGGGCCAGGGTAATGGCGCTGCGCGCGCCAGGGACATCGTTGCGCCAGCGTAGCCAGCCGAAGTTGCGGGCGCTCTCGTCGCCTATCACCACGCGCATAGCCGTGAAGCGCCCGGAGATGTCGGGGCTGTCGTAGGGCGCTTCGCGCCAGTTGAGAGTGGGATCGTTGCTGCGGACGAAGCGATTGCCGTCAATCATACGGGTGTTTACGGTGATGGGGTAGTAGCCCGAACTACTGGTGCAGGTGCCGGCATAGGCCAGCGCATTGATCGGCAGGTCGTTGCGTCCGACGATACGGGCGAAAGCGGTATCAACGCGGCCCCGTATGTCCACCTGAATGAAGGCGACGTTATTCGGAACCGGATTAGTGTCATCGGTGATGATACCATCATTGAGCGGGCGGCCCTGGGCGTCGAGGTAGCGGGCCTCGAGGGTCAGCTCATCAGGTTGCGGTTCGGCGCCAGGGGCCGTCACCTGCACGCCGTGGGCGTTGAGCGAATTGACGATCGAGGTGTAAACTATCCTGTTGGTGGTGCTCTGGGAGCGACCGATATAGGTGTTCATCCCCGCCAGGGCAGCACTGTTGGCGGCGGTAACGGCGCGCCGCTCTTCGGAGAACGTATTGCCCACATCAACCGACAGGCCAACCATGCCAACAATGACGGCGATCATCAGGCCGATCAGGGGCAGGCTCTGGCCCGGGGTGCGGGAGCGTGCCGCGCGGCGTCTGCTGCGTGGGTTCCCCATCGGGATTCCTCCGTCCGTCTGACTGCTAACGTGACTGTGGGGAAACCCCGTTTCCCCAACCCCTGCCCACGGGAGTGAGAGGATCCGGGCGGGTGAAGCCCTTCAGAATCCTCCCTGCGTCGTGCCGTGGCGAAAAGGCGCAATGGCGCCCTGGCACTTCTCTACCGGGCGGATGGCGACAGGTACAACCGGCCTGGCAGTTGAAAACTGGCAGGTAGCGCCGCTGTTGGGGGATGGGATGCAGGCTGGAACGGCCCGGAAGAGCGAGGGCCCTTCACGGCAACTGGCGCTGCGTGCGTGCAGGCTTCACCGCGCGTCCGGGAAGATGGGGGGAGGGACGAACTGGTGGGATGGGTCAGGTAGGACGGATGCGACGAAGCGGTTCACTAAACCGGCGACGCCCTGCGTCGCCTGGAAACGGATCATATCGACCGCAATAGCGACCATTCGGAGCGCCTGCTACCGTGGATTTCGATAGTGGCGCCTGGCTTTGCCGCCGTCTCGATGGGAGCACGGGGTACTCACTCGATACGGCGACCGGTAGGGTCTTCCTTACTAATGCGTATTCTGCACTGAATTATACGGGCGCAACCTGCGACCCTCAATAGTCAAAAGGTACCAGGTTAGCAAGCAGAGGCGTTCCTGAAACACGGGGGAGCCGGGCTTCCCCACGCGCCTGCCTAGCGGGGCGCCAGGTGACCCCAACAGCGGTTGGGGTATGGGGAAACCGGGTTTCCCCCCACGCCTCTGCCCGTGGGGAGGGTCTGGGAGGGCGCAGCCCTGCCAGGACCATTTCCATCTTGTCTGGATGCGGCGCAGCCGCATGGACGCCTGACAGAACATAAGAAAAAGCGGATTTCCCACACTACCCGCGCCGGGAAGGGTACGTGTTCACACTTCTCCTGGGAGCGCCGGCATCTTGCCCGCATCCAGGCCCTTGCGGGCGGGACGCCCGCGCTCCCGGGGTAACGCCTTACCCCAAATGTGAACACGTACGGGAAGGACTCCTCTTGCACAAAAGGCAAGCTACGAGTATTATTCGCACCGTTACCGACCGGACGGCGCGTGACGGCGTCGTGCCGCGCCAGCACCAATGATGATCCTGGGGAGGTGATACCAGTGGACCGCTTTGAACTGCTCGCCGCGCTTGAGGAAGGATTGGAGAACGGGCGGATCTCGCCCCAGACTGCTGCCTATATTGCCGCCGAACTGTTTGGTATTGATGCCTATGAGACGGGCTATCATGAATGGGATATGCCCCCATCGCGGTTGGAGGAGTCTGAGCCGGCGCTGTCGGCCGATTAGATTTTGTTTCATTCCGAAAACGTCAGGTTTGCGTCAGGCCCTTGTGGGGCTGCGCCGCATACCACAAAGCTGTAAAAGGCTCGTTCCAGGAGGGCTGCGCCTTCCCGAGCCCTCTCCACCGGGAGGGATGTGGGGGACCGGGTTTTCCCTGAATATGCTTGGCGACGGGCTGCGCCATGTACTGCGCAAACTCGATTGGTGAGGGCATAGAGCGTGTCAGGGATCATTCCCGCCTCTGTGCCCTTTGTGTCTTCCTGAAGGGGGTTCCGGGTGTCCATTCTCGACCTGGTGCGACTGAACTTGCTCTCGCCGATGGTGCTCGCGTTCGTGCTGGGGGGTATTGCCACACTGGTCCATAGCGATCTCAAGTTTCCCGAGGAGTTGTACATTGGTCTATCAATTTACCTGTTGTTTGCGATCGGCTTGAAAGGCGGCGCAGCCCTCTCCGAGACGCCCTTCTCCACTATTCTGATGCCGGCTCTGGCGACGCTCGCGCTCGGGGTGATCATTCCCGTGGTGGCGTACGTGATTCTGCGGCGTCTGGGCGGCTTCGAGGTCGCCGATGCGGCAGCGCTGGCCGCGCATTATGGCTCGGTTTCCGCAGTGACTTTTGCCGCCGTGCAGACCTTCCTGGAGGCGCTCAAGGTGCCCTATGAGGGCTTCACTCCCACCCTGGTCGCCCTGCTCGAGGTGCCGGCGATCATCATAGCGCTGCTGATCGCCCGTGTGGCGATGGGACAGGGCGGCAACTGGGGCGAGGTGATCCGCGAGTTGCTGGCCGGCAAGAGCATCCTCCTCCTCCTCGGCGGTCTGGTGATAGGCTTTCTCGCCGGACAGGCGGGCTTGAAGCAGGTAGCGCCGTTGTTTGTGGACCCCTTCAAGGGGGTATTGACTCTGTTCTTGCTCGAAATGGGTATGGTCGCAGCGCGGCGGTTGGGCGATCTGCGCAAGGTGGGGATGTTTCTGGTGGGATTTGGTATCATGATGCCGATCGCCTCCGGCATCGTCGGGATCTGGCTTGGCAGCCTCACGGGTCTCTCGCCCGGTGGCGCAGTGGTACTGGGCACCCTGGCAGCGAGCGCATCCTACATCGCGGCCCCCGCCGCCGTGCGTATTGCCTTGCCCCAGGCCAACCCGAGCTACTACCTGACCGCCTCGCTGGCGATCACCTTTCCGTTCAACCTGGCCGTCGGCATTCCGCTCTACTACGCATTCTCCAACCTGTTCTTCTGAGGCGGAGGGATCGAGGGCTGTGGGGAGGACACGGCCTTCTCAACGTAGGGAGGAGGCGCCCGGTGAAGAAGCTCAAACTGGTGACAATCGTCGCCGAGTCCGTGCTCGAAGAGCGACTGTTGCGTGAACTCCGGCAACTCGGCGCCAGAGGCTACACCGTGGTGATGGCCCGCGGCGAGGGGACGCGGGGCATCCATGCCAGCAGTTGGGAGGGCCCCAACCTGCGCATCGAGACGCTGGTCTCCCCCGAGGTCGCCGAGCGGATCATGTCGCACGTGGCGTCACACTATTTTGCCGACTACGCAGTGATTGTCTACAGTGTAGATGCCGAAGTGATCCGGGGCGAGAAGTACCTCTGAGGTGAACATAGCCCGCCCGCGGGAGGGTTTGAGCGTAGAGGCGCGGCGCCACCGCGCCTCTACGCCCTCCCGGAAGATCTTCTGCTGAAGAAACTGTTACCTCCCCGGTTCCGCGCCGCGGTTGCCGGCCCGGGCTTTGCGGCAGACTGACCGCCCTCGAGATCTCCGGGTAGCCGCGTCATTGAGAATTGCTCATCTACCGGCACCTGTTGATGACCAGTCATTGCATTGACATGCGTCATTGAAGCGTATACCATGAGCGCAAACAAAGAGATGTTTGAGATTGGTTCGCGTTCCTTCTTGGATTGATACAACGCGAACCTTTAATTTTTGTTTTTAGATTTGGATATCTATGCGACTTCGCCGTAGTCTGAAAAATAATGATTGCGGGAAGGCGCAGCCTGCCCAATCCTTTCCCCAGGCAGGGGGGTGGGGAAACCCGGTTTGCCCATCCTCCAACCGATGTTGAGGGCGCCCGGCGCCCCAGCAGGCAGGTGGGTGGAGAAAGCCGGTTTCCCCTACTTTAGTAGAGAAAAAAGTCAGGAGGCAGCAGATGCGCGCCAGACAACTCGGCGCGCACCGAAGTGGGGTCGCGGGTGACGGAGCTGATCACCGCTTCAATCCAGCGATCACCGGCCCGCCAGCGCACAATATCGCCCGGACGCAGATCGTAGTGCTCGGGGCGGGTAAAACTGGCGCTACAGTCAATGGTCAGACCGGAGGTTTCGAGCCGATCCACTGGCAGATCGGTATAGCGGTAGCCATAGTTGCGCCGGTAGATGGTCACCGTTATCAGGGAAGTCTGCGACATACGATAGAGTTGATGTGAGCCGCACCCGGTTTCGCCATGAACCACGGAAAGGAAAGGAGATTCTCGAGAGCGAACTGCGCCTTCCCACGCCCTCCCAGAAACGAGCCCCCTGCGGGGAGGGTTTGGGAGGGCGAAGCCCTCCCAAGAAAAACCTATGTTCATCGCGTCGTTGTGCCGCGCAGCCGCATGGATGGCTGCGGCGAACATAGGGGAAACCGGGCTTCCCCACCCCCCTGCCCGCCGCGCCTCTACGCCCGTCGGAGAGGGACTGCGGGTCCCCGCGACGCCATCCTATGCGTACCCATCGGGGTCACTTCTCGATGGCGTGTTGTTCTTTATTCGTATTGATGCCAAAAACGGCGTACAAAGGGCAAAAGCCCACAGCGGCGGTGGTGAGCATCGCCAGCGCCAGCAGCGCCGGCACGATCTGCCAGGCGCCGCCCGAGGGCGCGAACAGGGCGATCAGCCCGAACACGGCTGTCAATACCAGACGAATATCGCGGTCGGAAGTGCCGAGGTTCTGCGGCATAGAAGCGCTCCTTGTGCATGACTTCACGATTTTTGTGACGAGGAGGATACCACGGAGAGCTTCAGGTGAGAGGTAAAGGACCGCTACCGGGCGTAAAGGGGTGACCACTCGCCTCTCCGATAGGAGCGGGGCGTAGGAATGAAAATATTTGTTCCTGGGAGGGCGAAGCCCTCCCAAACCCTCCCCGCTGGCAGGTTGTTTCCTGGGAGGGCGAAGCCCTCCCAGGCCCTCCCGGTGGGGAGAGCTTGCCACTCCGTGAGCGGGGGTATGGGGAAACCCGGTTTCCCCATACCCCTTGCATTAGCCTTCACCCTGCTGCGCCGCGGCAATTGTATGCTACAATAAGCGTGTTGTAGTGACACGGAGGCTCTGGCCAAAGCTATGAGCGACGTAACTTCTGATCATCCCGACACCAGTTCTGACGTTTTCGGTCTTGACGCTGTGCGTGAAGTGCTGCGCCTGATCAATGAGACCGACATCTCGGAGTTGTTGATCGAGCGGGGCGATGCCAAACTGCACGTCAAGCGTGGCGTTCCCCCGCAGCCGGCGCAACCTTTTGCCATGGCGCCAGTGCTGCCGACGCCGTTGCCGGCGTCCCTGTCCGGCGCGCCCGTACAGCCAATGTTCCAACCCGCTCCGGCGCCGGAAGGCCCCCCCGCCGAGATGCCTGCGGGGCACACGGTGCTCGCGCCGATGGTTGGCACGTTCTATGCTGCGCCTTCACCTAAGGATCCCCCCTTCGTTCAGGAAGGTGACGAGGTCCGTGTCGGCGATTCGATCGGTATCATCGAGGCGATGAAGATGATGAACGAGATCGAAGCTGACGCTGCCGGACGCATTGCGCGGATCCTGGTGAAAAATGGCCAGCCGGTGGAGTACGGCCAGCCGCTCATGGTGATTGAGCCGCTCTGAACCGCACACGGGTCGTCCGTGATGGGCGCGACTCATACGCGCTCATCGCGGGCTGCCCGCTCCCCGCATGCACCACGCCCTTTCCGTCAGTGAACTGAACAATTACCTCCGCGAACTGCTCGAAACCAACCCGCTCCTCAGCGATGTGTGGGTTGAAGGCGAGATCTCGGAGTTCAAGAGGCACGCAGCGTCCGGCCACTGCTATTTCAGCATCAAGGACGCCGAGGCGCTGCTCCGGGCAGTGATGTGGCGCTCAGCCGCTTCGCGCCTTCCCGCCCTGCCCCGCCCCGGCGAGGCCGTTCTGGTGCATGGCTACGTTTCGATCTACCCACAACGCGGCGATCTGCAACTCTACGCCGATATGCTCCTGCCAGCAGGTATGGGCATCCTTCACGCGCGCTTTGAGGAACTGAAGGCGCGCCTTGAGTCCGAGGGCTTCTTCAGTCTTGAACGCAAGCGCCCCTTACCCGCTCGTCCGCGCCGCATCGGGATCGTGACCGGCCCGCAGAGCGCGGCGTTGCACGATATGCTCACTGTGCTGGGCCGTCGCTGCCCGCTGGTCGAGGTGCTGGTGGCCCCCTGTCTGGTCCAGGGTGAACGGGCGCCGGACAGTATCGTTGCGGCGCTCAACAGCCTGTTCCAGGCCGGAGTGGACGTGATCATCGTGGCGCGTGGCGGGGGGGCGCTCGAGGATCTGTGGTCGTTCAACGATGAGGCGGTGGCGCGGGCCGTCTTCGCCAGCCCGGTGCCGGTCATCACCGGCGTTGGGCACGAGACCGATACGACCATCGTTGATCTGGTCGCCGATCTGCGCGCTCCGACCCCTTCCGCCGCCGCTGAACTGGTCGTGCCTGAACTGCCGGAGCTTGCCGCCGAAGTAGCCAGCGCGCGCGCGCGCCTCGATGCGGCCGCGCGCGCCTCCCTGTCCCTGCGCCGTGACCAGGTGGCCGAGGCCGCGCGGGTTGTTGAGCGCCATTCCCCCCTGCGGCGCGTGGATCGCGAGCGCCAGCAGGCGGACGACCTGGTGCGGCGGCTGGAACGTTCCGTAAGCGCCGCCATCCAGTTGCGCGGCGTGGCGCTCGCCGGGGTGGCCGGGCGCCTTCAGATCCTCAGTCCCCGTGCTACCCTGGCCCGGGGCTACGCTGTGGTGCGCCGCGCCGATACCGGCCAGGTGCTCACCCATCCGGCACAGGCCGCTCCGGCGACACCGCTGGCCATTACCTTGCGCGATGGTGAGCTGCGGGCCACGGTGGAGAACGGGGAGGGATAATACCATTTCAGATTGTAGATTTTGGATTGCAAACGGTCGCGCAAGGCGTCCAGAGGGGCTGTGACGCAAGGCTGCGCGCAGAGCGTAGAGATGCTCTGGAGGGCTACGCCCGCCCGCACCCTCATCCCGGGCAGCGGGCCGCAGAGGCTATGCCCGCCCGTATCCTCCCGAATCCTGATGCTCTTCGTGCCTTCGTGTGGAGTACGCATGAACGCTCAAACCCCGATGGAAAGCTACGAGACCCTCTATGCGCGCCTCCAGGCGGTCGTTGCGCGCCTCGAAGCGGGCGAATTGCCGCTGGCCGAGACCCTGCAACTCTACGAGCAGGGTGTGCAGCTTGCCGCTGAATGCCAGCGCCTGCTCGATGCCGCCGAGTTGCGCGTGCGCCAGTTGCAGGTTGCCGAACCGGGTCTCGACCTGCTGCCTTGAGAGCTGCGGTGCGTATCGAAGAACGCTACTATCGCTATCCGCGCCTCATCACCGCCGCGATTGCCTGGCTCTCGGCGTTGCTGGTCGTGCTTGCAATGGCGAATCTTGGCGCGACCCTCCTCCGCGGTCTGTGGGGTATCTACGGACGTGACGATACCTGGCTTGGCCCTCTTCCCTGGTTGCGCCCGGTAGTAACCTGGATCGCCAGCGGTCCCGGCACACGAGTGACGAGCCTCTGGGATCTGGCGCCTGTGCTGCTCGGCCCCCTGATCTGGGCGGCGCTGGCCCTGTTCGTGGCCTTGATGCTCCGCAACGCCTTTCCGGCGGTTCGTACCGCCTCGCAGGGTATGCTGGTAGAGTTTGCCGGTAGCTGGCTGCCCGTTCCCTGGGAAAACCTGGCGACATTGAAGGTAACGAGCGATCTGGCGGGCGAACGCTTCGTCGTGCTCGTCGAAACTAGCCCTCGCGACCTGACTGCCTGGCACCGCCTCTACAGCTTCTTCTACCGCTTCGACTGGAAGCCGGGGTTTTACATCACCTCGAATATCAACGAATTTGATACCCTGATCAAGACGATTCTTAATGAGAACCGTCGTGTGGCCCGGGCCATCGAAGGCGTCCGGGAAGTGCGACTCCAGGAAGAGGCCCGATCCCCGCTCTTTCAACTGATCCTGGGCCCTGGCGCGTTTTTCAGCCGCACCGAAGGCGCCACCGACGCCCAGCCGCCTCCGCCGGGCGCCCCGGTGCGCGCGGTCTACCCCTTCCGCGTTACGGCCATCCTGGCGACGGTCATCGCGCTGCTGGCCGCTGGCGCTCTCTGGAGCTACCTGGGGTACTGGGTGCGCTTTCTGGCGCTGATGCTGCCTGCGGTGCGGAATAGCCCTCCGTTTCGCTGGACCTACGGCGACGCGGGCTACGTCGAGCTGTACAATGCCTACCGGACCAGGGCGGTTCCGCTGTTCGGCGTTGAGGGGCGTCCTGATCTGCCTGCACCGTGGTGGGTGCTGATTGCCGCCCATCTGATGCTCCTCATTGCTATCCCGCTGATCATGTGGCTGGGTGGCCTCCTGCCGAACCTCGAGTCGCGCGAAGAGGGTCTGATGGTCCAGAACCGGCTCCGTCGCCGCTGGCGGCTCATTCCCTGGAGCCGCGTGCTGGCCCTTAAGGCGACGGAGGTGTCGGAACAGAGTTCGGTGCTGCTGCTCCAGGTGCGGGGCGGGCCGGGCAGCCGTCTGAGCAGTTTGCTCTACGATGGCACCCTGGCGCCGGGCACGCTCATCACTTCGGCGATTGGTGCATTCAAGCCGCTGGCGAGCGAGATGCTGCAACGCCTCGTGCGGCTCGAACAGGCCGGCGGTGCGCCCATCTTGCAACAGGAGGCGCGCTCGTGGCTGCTGTGGCTGGCCCTTGGCCGTCGTCCGGCCCTTGATGCGCTGGTGGCCGAAGCCCGCGCCGACGATGCGACGAAACGGCTCTCAGCCGCGTGGTTCTGGCCGGCTGCTCGCACCATGGCGCTCCTGGCGCTGTTGCCTGCCCTGTTGCTGCTGGCGCACGGGCTGCTCGGCGACCGCGTGCCTACCCCCGGGTTGGCGCTGGGCGTCCTCGGACTCTGGGTGTTCGGGATGCTGGAGTGGCCGCTGGTGGCGCTGACCACGATTCTGCTCGATGAGCGCACCGGCGGCGGTGAGGAGGACCAGCGGGCGCTGGCGCTCTACCCACGCAGCCAGACGCCCCGGGCGCTGCCGCTGCTGGGCGCGTTGCTGCTACTCGTCGTCGGCGCGCCGGTGCTGCCAGTGCTGGCGTGGGTCGGAGCGATCGTCTGGGCCTACTGGCTCACCGCGGGGCTGTGTGAGGCGCTCTACGAGTGGCGTGGCAGCCAGGTGGTGCTGGGCGGGCTGCTCCCGGTGCTCTGGCAATTGCTCTTGCTTCTCGGCTTCCTCGTGGTCACCAGATGAGCGCGGCGCCGTGCTGTAGCAGGGAGGCGAAGAAACCCCGTTTCCCCGTGTTCATATCAGAGATTCTCCCGGGAGGGCGCAGCCCTCCCAAACCCTCCCGGTGGGGAGGGCCTGTCACCCCGGCAGGCAGGGGGATGGGGAAACCCGGTTTCCCCATACTCATAGCGGCTGCGCCGCAACCCTCCTACCAGGGAGGGGCGTGGGGAAACCCGGTTTCTCCGCCAGAATGAAAATATTATTGTTCCTGGGAGGGCTGCGCCCTCCCAAACCCTCCCCGCTGGCGGGTTGGTTCCTGGGAAGGCGTAGAGGCGCGGCGGCGCCGCGCCTCTACGCCCAAACCCTCCCCGCGGGCGGGCTATTTTCACCTCAGGAGGCGAGTCATGCACCGAACCGTAGTCAGCACCGAACGCGCTCCGGCGGCCATTGGCCCCTATTCGCAGGCTATTGCCGCCGGAAATCTGATTTTCCTCTCGGGCCAGTTGCCGGTTGACCCGGCCACGGGCGAATTGATCGACGGCGATATTGCCGCGATGACGCGCCAGATCTTCAAGAACATCGAGACGGTGCTTGCCGCTGCCGGCAGCACACTGGGCAAGGTCGTGAAGGTAACGGTGTTCATGGCTGACCTCAACGACTTCCAGGCGATGAACGCCGCTTATGCCGAGTTCTTTCCGCACGACCCGCCTGCGCGCTCGACCGTACAGGTGGCCCGCCTGCCCCGCGATGCGCGGATCGAGATCGAGGCCATCGCCCTGGCCTGACCAGGAGCGAGAACCTCTGGCACGTTTACCGCGCGGGACCACCGCCCCGTATCTCGGCGCGGCGTCCAACGGTACAGATGTGATACCAGATGGTGAATATGGCAGCGCATTGGACAGCTCCACAGGCCCTTTGCGGAGGCGTGGAGCTGTCGAGATGAACTGGACACCAGGGCGTCTCCAGTGCCATCTGGTATAACCTGCTCTAACCGGAGGCGTCGTGATGGAAAATAGTCGATCCTTCCGGCCCGTGTTGCTGGTCGGTGTCGTCGTGCTGCTGGCTCTGGCGGGCGCAGCCTGGTTCCAGCGCCCCGACGGGCGCCTGTGGCTAACCGTGTTGCCCGTGCCCGGCGATGCGCTGCTGATCCGTACTCCTGCGGGCCGGCACGTGTTAATTGACGGTGGCCGCGATCCGGGGTTGCTGGCGCTGCTGCTGGGACGCTCCATGCCGTACTGGCAGCGTGATCTGCGGGCGGTGATCCTCACCCGGGCCGATGGACAGCGGTTGCCCGGCCAGGTGGCCGCCCTCTCGCGTTTCCAGACGGCGCTGGCCCTGGCGCCGTCCGACCTGGGGAGGGGTGGCCTGGCCGGGCAGTGGCAGCGCCTGACACGGGATATGGGCGCCCGCGTGGAGGTGCTCCAGGCCGGGCAACGCCTGGATCTCGACGGCGCGATGCTGGAGGTCCTGGCGGCCAATCCCGGCAAGCACGGCGGCGCCGTCCTGCTGGTACGCTACGGTCGCACGCGGGCGCTCGTGCACACCGGCGGCGCGGAGGGTGACGCCGCGGCTCAGCGTGCCGCAACAACATCCGCGCCGCTGGACCTGCTGGTCTACCCGTGGCAGCGTCCTCTGGACACGCCGGTCATCGCTGCGCTGCGACCGCGCGCGATTGTGTTCAGCGAGGCCTACGAGGCGCCAGCGCCCGCGCTGCTAAGTTACGCCGACCGGCGTCGCTACAGTCCCCGTCTCTACCACCCGAAGAACGATGGCGCGGTGAGCCTGGTCAGCAGCGGATCTGTGGCGTGGATCGAGACTGCCACACCCCTTGCCGCGGACCGAGCGGATTGGGGAGGGAGCGGCCCTGCCGGGCCTATCGCTTTTGCGCTGATTGGAGCGCGCGAGGTTTGGCCCCGGCGCCCATCACAGGCCGATGGTTAGCCTATCGAGGAGCAGGCCCGCTCCTCAAACCCGAGGATCGAACGTGAGGCTCGACTGGCTCATCCCGGGGTTGCTTGGCCTTCTGGCGCTTACCGGCGCCGGCTTGTGGTTGTGGCGTCGTTTCTACCGCGAGGAGTCTGAGAACACCGCCCGCCGCGTGTTCAAAAACAGCGCCGTGACCTTTGCCATGCGCATGGTGGTCAAGGCGCTTGACATGGTGATCTTCTTTATCCTGGTGGGCAGCTTCGACGTAGCCACCTTTGGCGATTACCTGTTCGCCATCCTGCTGGTCGGCCAGTACCTGACCATCTTTACCGAGTTCGGCCTGGGCGTGCTGCTCACCCGGGAGGCTGCCCGCGAACCCGCCTCGGCGCGGCGCCTGTTTGGTCTTACCCTGACCTTGCGCCTCATGCTAATCGGCGCCGTCGCATTGCCGCTCACCCTGCTGGTCGTAGGGGGGTATGCTTTGCTCGGGCAGCCGATCTCGGCAGTGGGCCAGCAGACGATCTTCATCTTGCTGCTGACGCTGATCCCCAGCGCCTTCTCAGGGGCAGTGACCGCGCTGTACAACGCCAGCGAGCGGATGGAGGTGCCAGCGCTGATGGAGGTGGTCACGGCGACGCTGAACTTCCTCGCCCGGCTGGGAGTGATGGCGCTGGGCCTGGGCATCCTCGGGCTGGCCTGGGCCGCTGTCGCGGTGAGCAGCGTCACTGCGCTGGTCTTCGCCGTGTTGCAACGACGCGACTTCTTTCCGCCACGCATCGCGTGGGATGGGCCGAAGATGCGCTGGCTGACGCTAACGGCTCTCCCATTGATGCTCAACAACCTGCTGAGCGCAGTCTTTTTCCGCTTCGATGTCTTCATCGTGCGCGCCTTCGGCGGCCCGGGCGCCGAACGGCTGGTGGGGCAGTACAATACGCCGTACACTCTGCTCAATGTCGCCCTGATCATCCCGCCGGCGGTCACGTTCGCGGTGTTTCCGCTGTTGTCGCGCCGCGCCGCCGGGGATCGGGCGAGCCTGGCCGCGGCGCAGAACCGCACGTTGCAGGTGTTGCTGCTGCTGGCCTTTCCGCTGGCGATGGGTATGTCGGCGCTCTCGCACGATCTGATTCAGCTTTTCACGCGGCGGCAGTTTCCGGATTATCAGCCTTCGATCGCGGTGCTCGCCATTCTGGCGTGGTTCCTGCCGCTCTCGTTTGTCAATGGCCTGATCCAGTACGTGCTCATTGCCGTGAATCGGCAGGCGGCAATCACGCGGGCTTTTGTAATCGGGGCGGCGTTTAATCTGCTGGCCAATCTGGTGGCGATTCCCACTGCCACCTACGCGCTCGGTCAGCCGGTCCTGGGCCTCTACGCCGCTGCGGTGATCACCATCCTCTCGGAGCTGGTCCTGTACCTGGTGTTTCGCCCGCTGCTGCGGAGCGAGGGATTGGCGCCGCCCCTGCTGGGGCTGGCCTGGCGCCCGCTGGTTGCGACGCTGGTTATGGGCGCGACAATGCTGAGTGTGATGGCGGTGTTCCCCGAGCGGGCAGGGGCCATCGTTCCTGGCTGGCCGGGCAGCCTCGCGGCGGCGCTGCTGGCCCCGGTGGTCTATGGCCTTGCACTGTGGGCCGTGGGCGGGATCGGGGCCAGCGAGCGCGATCTGGCGCGGCAGATCCTGAGGGGGGGAGGCGCAGGGGAGCCGGGTTCCCCCGGCGCCTGAAGATGATTTCAGAGCGCAGACACTGGATTGTGGATCGCTGCGAGAGTGTTCCGGTATGCTCTGGCTATGGCGCGCGCCTGGTCTGTTCAATTCCAACCCGTGTCACACCCACTGACGCTGTGGCCGGCGCCTCTACCTACTCCAGCACGTAGATCAGCGGCTCGCAACCGTCTTGCATAAGCAACACGACCGCCTCGCGGTGGGGGTCGTAGGTTGCAAGCACCTCGTCGAGGTTCGGCGGCCAGTCATCACTGCCGGCGTCGGCGGGGTAGTAGGCAATGGGGGCGCTGCCGGTCGCGGTGCGGAGATCGATCCCGCGCAGGTCCATCTCAATCACGCCCCGCCCATCCCGCGGATAGGCCTGCCGGGCAAAGTGGAGCAACTGCTCGCTGATGACGCTCACGTAGCTTTCGGCGATGTCGGTGAGGGGAGCGGCAGGATCGTTGAGGAGGCGACGCAGGCGCGCGAGGGCCTGTTGCTGCTGGTTCATAGTGGCTCTCCTGCTGGAAGGTGTGACCCGTATTATACCATTTTAGATTGTAGATTTTGGATTGTAGATTGTTACGGAAGGCGTCCGGGTGCGCTTTTTCTGAGGTGAAAATAGCCCGCCCGCGGGAGGGTTTGGGAGGGCGCAGCCCTCCCAGGAAGCAACCCGCCAGCGGGGAGGGCTTGAGAGGGCGCAGCCCTCCCAGGAAACAACCCGCCAGCGGGGAGGGTTTGGGAGGGCGCAGCCCTCCCACGAAAAATCCATGTTCATCTTGTCGTTGTGCGGCGCAGCCGCATGGATGACTGAGGTGAACATACGGGGAAACCGGGTTTCCCCATCCTCCTGCCTGTGGGGGCGCCAGCCGCTCCCAACAGTGGTTGGGACATGGGGAAACCAGGTTTCCCCAATCCCCTCCCTGCGGGGAGGCGCCCGGTTCCCTCCCCCAGCGGGGGAGGGCCAGGGAGGGGGCGGCCCTCCCGAAGACGCCCCATGTTCATCGCGGCGGTGTGCGCCATGCGCATGACCGTCTGAGGTGAACATACGGGGAACCCAGGTTTCCCCAATCCCCTCCCTGCGGGGAGGCGCCCGGTTCCCTCCCCCAGCGGGGGAGGGCCAGGGAGGGGGCGGTCCTCCCGAAGACGCCCTATGTTCATCGCGGCGTTGTGCGGCGCAGCCGCATGGATGTCTAACGTGAACATACGGGGAACCCGGGGTTCTCCAGGCCCCTGCCTGCCGGAGGGGCACGCCGTAACACCCGCCTGAGCGCGCGGTGAACCGGCTCTCACGCGTCTTTCAGCCGGCGGCGATCCGCAGGATACAGTCCGTTCATTCGCGATGGTCGCCCTCCGCAGTAGACTGGAAGCGGTAGGCAACGCACAGGCAGGGCGGAAGCATTGCTCTGCGCTGGCGTTGCCCGTGTGCCAGGATTGAAAGGAGGGTCCTATGGCTGGCATTCGGTTTTACCGTCGCGGCGCGCGCCTGATTGCCGGTCTGTTGATCGGCATGCTGGCACTCAGTGTCGTCCCCATCGCCAGCGCTGCCCCCTTCGATGGCGGGCGCGAGCGGTTTGCCGACGAGCGTTTCGCCCGGATCTGGAGTCGCACCGACTCCGAGCTGGTGCGGACTGGTCGGAGCTGGTACTGGGGTCCCGGCCCGTGGTTCGACTATGCCGAGTTCTACCGGCAGGGCGTGAATGGCCTGCGCACGGTGCAGTACTTCGACAAGGCGCGTATGGAGCTAAACAACCCGACGGATCGCTCGGGGCCGAACCTGGGTGTGACCAACGGCCTGCTGGTAAAGGAACTGGTGAGCGGGCGCCTGCAACTTGGCAATGACCCCTTCGATGTCGAGCAGCGCGCTCCCGCCGACGTTCCGGTGGCCGGCAACCCGCGCGATCAGAACCCCAACGCGCCCGGTTATGGCGACTTTGCCGGGGTAGCCACGCTCGACAACGGCTACCGCGACCCGCAGCGCCTCAGGGAGCGCATAGCCACCACGATCGATCGCAGCGGCACCATTGGTCTGCGTCCGGAACTGGCAACCCCGGAGACCGAGATTGTCCAGTACAACACCATCACCGGCCACAACATTCCGCGCGTCTTCTGGCAGTTTATGAACCAGCAGGGGCCGATCTTCGATGGGGTGGTGCGGCGTGGCCCGGTGGTTGACTGGCTGTTCACGATGGGCCTGCCGATCACCGATGCCTACTGGACGCGAGCGCAGATCGGGCCTGGCGAGCAGGACGTGCTGGTGCAACTCTTCGAGCGACGGGTGCTGACCTACGTGCCGAACAACCCGGCCGGCTACAAGGTAGAAATGGGCAACGTGGGCCAGCACTACTTCCAATGGCGCTACCCGCATCTGGGCACGCCCTGGGCTACGCCGCTACCCGATCCGCCACTGGTCTACGCCTCGAACATCGATACGGGCAGCCACTGGGAGCTGTACCTGCCCACCTACTTCGGTGATGGCATCCGCATCACCCGCAATGCTGCCGAGACGGTGGCCTTCTCCTGGCGACGCAGTTGGGACCCCGCCCAGGTCCGGCTGCTGGTTGACTCGCGGCGCAGCAATCCGAGCTTCCGACAGATCTACGCCTTTGATCCGCCGGCCTTCTTCAGCGGCGACTTCTCACCCAACGCCGGCGTGACGCGCCTGAGCTACAGCGATGGCACCCAACCGCCACCCTTCGGGCCGTACCCCGGCTACCTGCCCAGGGGTACCGCGAACGACTACAACGCGAGTGTCTCCCCCGACGGCACCAAGATCCTCTTTGTCTCCGATCGGGAGAATGGGCAGGAGTTGTACCTGATGACGATGTCTGGCAACTTCCCGGTGCGCCTCACCACCCAGGGCTGCACCAATGAGACGCCTGCCTGGGCGCCCGACGGGCGGCGCATCTACTGGACGAGCAACTGCGACGGCGACTTCGAATTGTACCAGGCCGACGTGGTGTACGAGTACGATAGCCGGGATGCGGTTGGCGCCCGCCTGGACCAGGTGAGGAAGCTCACCGACAACAGTTTTGACGACCGCTTCGCCCGCGTCGCGCCCGATGGCCGCACCATTGCCTACACGATCAACCCCGATGGTAATTGGGACCTGGCGCTCTACGACCTGAGCACAGGACGCGCGCGGGTCCTGATCCAGGGGCCGGGCAACACCGAGGCGCCAACCTGGTCGGCCGATGGGCGGAGCCTGGCCTATGCCGGCGACACTGATGGTGATTACGAGATCTACACCATCGAGTTGCTCACCGGGGCGATCCGGCAGATCACCAGCAACACCGCGCAGGACCGCTGGCCGTTGTGGGCGCAGTGACAGGGTAGAAGGTAAGCGTTCTGGCTGCCTGTGCGACGCCCACACGGCTGCGCCGCACCCCACAGGAACGAAGAGAGATTCTTCCGGGAGGGCGCAGCCCTCCCAGACCTTCCCGGTGAACCACGTAGAGGCGCGGCGCCGCTGCGCCTGGGCGCGGCGCCGCTGCGCCTGGGCGCGGCGCCGCTGCGCCTCTACGCCCGAACCCTTCCGCCGGGGAGCTGAACACGTACCGATCGGGTTACCGTTTGACACGAAAGGCGCTCATCCCCGCAAACTGCGCCGCAGCGCCCAGTTCTTCCTCGATGCGGAGCAACTGGTTGTACTTGGCGACGCGATCGGTGCGGGCGGGGGCGCCGGTCTTGATCTGCCCGGCATTCGTCGCCACCACCAGGTCGGCGATGGTCACATCTTCGCTTTCACCGGAGCGATGGGAGACCACTGCCGTCCAGCCATTGCGCTGGGCCATAGCAATCGCGTCGAGGGTCTCGGTGACGCTACCGATCTGGTTCAGCTTGATCAGGATCGAGTTGCAGGCGTCCTCATCAATGGCCCGCCGCAAACGCGCCACGTTGGTGACCAGAAAATCGTCGCCGACCAGTTGCACCTTATGGCCGAGCTTCTGGCGCAGCAGCTTCCAACCCTCCCAGTCGTCTTCGTGGAGACCGTCTTCGAGGGAGATCAGCGGATAGCGGTTAGCGATATCCACCCAGTAATCAACCATCTCCTCCGAGGAGAGCACCCGGCCGTCGCGCTCGAGGTGGTATTTACCGTCTTCGTAGATCTCGCTGCAAGCCGGGTCCATGGCGAGCATCACCTGCTCGCCGAGGCGATAGCCGGCCTTCTCGACCGCTTCGGCGATCAACTGCAACGGCGCCTCGTTGGAGGGCAGACTGGGGGCGAAGCCGCCTTCGTCGCCCACGGTGGTGCTCAAACCGCGGTCGTGCAGCACCTTCTTCAAGCTCTGGTAGATCTCAGAACCCCAGCGGATAGCCTCGTGGAACGACTCGGCGCCCACAGGCATGACCATAAACTCCTGGAAGTCGGTGGAGTTGGCGGCGTGCTGGCCACCGTTCATAATGTTGAGCATCGGCACGGGCAACACGTGGGCATGAACACCGCCGAGGTAGCGGTAGAGCGGCAGGCCCAGGGCGCTGGCGGCGGCCTTTGCAACCGCCATGGAGACGCCGAGAATCGCGTTTGCGCCGAGCTTGCTCTTGTTAGGCGTTCCATCGAGAGCGATCAACTCGCGGTCAATGGCAATTTGCTCCGTGGCATCCATACCGATCAGGGCCTCAGAGATGTCTTCTTTGACCGCCTTGACCGCCTTGAGCACGCCCTTGCCGCCGAAGCGGGCCTTGTCGCCATCACGGAGTTCAAGCGCCTCATGGACACCAGTGGAGGCGCCGCTCGGCACAATCGCCCGTCCAATGTCGCCGCTTTCCAGGTGGACGTCCACCTCTACCGTTGGATTCCCGCGCGAGTCCAGAACCTCGCGGGCGACGATCTCCTCGATCAGTGTGGACATGTTCCCTCCGATCTTCAGGCATGGCTCAGAACAGCGTGACCGTCAGGGGGTACGGTTAGGTGACCACACCTCCTGACCACAGAATCGCTACTTCCGGGGTATAGGTACGGTGTGGCATGACTGTCAGGCCGGAATTGCCGATACGGCGCGAGAGCGTACTCCGGCAGGTCGGCGCTACCGTGTTCGGTTGATTGGGGATCGTGGATGTGCAGCAAGCGCGGCGGCAGCGTCGAAGCAGGTCCGGGCTTGCGGCGGATTCACAACCCACTGGTAGCGCCGCCAGTATAGCACAGACGCGGACCATCTGTGCCTCGACGCACACGGCCACGATGAATTTGTGGGAGGGCGCAGCCCTCCCAAACCCTCCCCTCAGGGAGGGGCGTGGGGAAACCCGGTTTCCCCATATGCGCGCATCAGTCTGCGTGGCGCTGGCCGGGCCGCAACACCAGCAGGGGCATATCGATGCCGCGCAGCACCTTATCGGCGACGCTACTGATGGCGACACTGCGCACGGCGCTGCGTCCATGGGTGGTCAGAGCCACCAGGTCAACCTCAAGCCGGTGCGCGGTCTCGATGATCGCGCGTGCGGGTTGTTCGGCATGCGAGACGATGGTGCGCGTCCCGGCGGGCGCCTGGCGCGCGGCTACGTCCTGGAGGTACGCCGACGCGGCGGCCTCCTCGCGGGCCAGGGTCGTCTCATCGGGCCGGTAGCGCTCTGGCAGGGGCAGGCTCATAGGCTGGGGGAGGGTGTCAACGACGCGCAGCAGGGTCAGCGCGCCGTTGTCAATGGCGGCGAGCGCAGCGGCGGGCGCCAGGGCTTCCTCGGCCAGTGGCGAGCCGTCGAGGGGCACAAGGATGTGCCGGAACCGTGCCGGAGATCCGCTACTGCTCGAGGGGCGTAGCAGGAGCAGGGGCACGTGGGTCTGCCGGGCCAGCGACTCGGCCACGCTGCCCAACCAGAGCCGGTCGAAGCCGCTGCGTCCGTGGGTGGTGAGCACGATCAGGTCGGCGTTCACGTCGCGAGCGTAGCGCATCAGTGTGCGCACAACCGGGCCAGAGAGACGCATGGGCATCGGTTCCAGGTCATCGCTGGCCACGGTTGCGGCGACCCGTTCCAGGTAGACCCGTTCGTGTTCGGCGGCGAGGGAGTGGAGGTGCTCGTCAATCACCGGCAGCCCGTTGACGAAGATCGGGTCGCGGGCGTCCTCCGTGTGAACGTGCACCAGGTGCAGGGTCGCGCCGGTTGCGCGCGCAATGCGGGCCGCGGTTGGCAGTGCCTGTTCGGCGACCTTTGATCCGTCGAGCGGCGCCAGAATGGTGCGGAACATCTTCCGGCCTCCTTGCTGTGCTGGGGTGGCAGGGGGTGCGTACCCTGCGGCCCCCGGTGCGGCTTCACCGTCCGGCGCCAGATGAACCAGGGAGCGAGGGTGAGTGGCCCTCGCTCCTGGCGCCGCGCGACGAGACCCGGCGCGCCTGCGCGCTACTCGAGATGTCAGGTGGGAGGGCTATGCCCTCCCAAACCCTCCCCACAGGCGGGGGTCTGGAGAAACCCGGTTTCCCCATATGTTCACCTCAGCGCACAGCGGGCGCGGCGCGCGAGGGTGACGGATCGCTGTGCGGGAGCGAGACCTCGCCGGGTGCAGGCGCAAGGGCGATGCGCAGCACTTCGTCCATCGAGGAGACCGGGATCAGGGTCAGGTCCTTGCGAACCTTCTCCGGCAGATCGACGATATCCTTGGCATTATCCTTTGGCAGAATGAAGGTACGGATCCCCGCGCGGTGGGCGGCGAGGGTCTTTTCCTTCAGCCCGCCGATGCCCAGCACCTTGCCACGCAGCGTAACCTCGCCGGTCATTGCGACATCGCGTCGAACCGGCTTCCCTGTCATCGCGCTGATCAGCGCGGTAGTCAGGGTGATCCCCGCCGAAGGGCCATCCTTGGGCACCGCCCCTTCGGGGATATGTACGTGGATGTTGTGCTCCTCGAAGTAATTCGGGTCAATGCCCAGTTCACTGGAGCGATAGCGCACGTAGCTCATGGCCGCCTGGGCGCTCTCCTTCATCACATCACCAAGCTGGCCGGTAAGTTGCAGGCCGCCCTTGCCCTTCACCGGGAGCACCTCGATGCTGAGAATATCGCCGCCGGTGGAGGTCCAGGCCACACCGGTTGCCACGCCCACCTCATCGCGCTCCTCGGCCAGGCCGAAGCTAAAGCGTTCGGGGCCCAGGTAGGTCGCGACATCGGCGGCGTCAATGGTGTAGGTGTGCACCTCGGCCTCAGCGCCCGGCTCGCGCGCCGCGGCCACCTTGCGCGCCACCTTGCGGCAGAGGCTGGCGATCTCCCGCTCCAGATTGCGCACGCCGGCCTCGCGGGTATACTCGCGGATCAACTTGGTCACCGCAGCGTCGGTGAGGCTGAACTGGTCTGGCTGCAGGCCGTGGAACTCGCGCTGCTTGGGGATCAGGAAGCCCCGGGCGATCTCCAGCTTCTCGTCCTCGGTATAGCCGCCAATCTCGATGATCTCCATGCGATCGCGCAGTGGGCCGGGGATGGGCTCGAGCTGATTGGCGGTTGCGATGAAGATCACCTTACTGAGATCGAAGGGGATCTCCAGGTAGTGATCGGAGAAGGTGCTGTTCTGCTCAGGGTCGAGCACCTCGAGCAAGGCCGACGTCGGATCGCCGCGGAAATCGGTGCCGATCTTGTCAACCTCATCGAGCACATACACCGGGCTGTTCGACTTCACCGACTTGATGCCCTGGATGATCCGGCCGGGCATGGCGCCGATGTAGGTGCGGCGGTGGCCGCGGATCTCGGCCTCATCGCGCACGCCGCCGAGGCTGGTGCGGATAAACTGCCGGCCCAGGGCGCGCGCAATACTGCGGCCCAGGCTGGTCTTGCCCACACCAGGCGGGCCGACAAAGCAGAGGATCGGGCTGCGCATCTTATTGCCGGCCAGCTTGCGCACGGCCAGGTACTCCAGGATGCGCTCCTTCACTTTCTCGAGGCCATAGTGATCCTCATCGAGCACCTTCTGGGCCTCAGTAATGCTGATCTCCGGATGGGTCTCCTCGCCCCAGGGCAGATTGGTCAGCCAGTCGAGGTAGGTGCGGATCACCCCGGCCTCGGGGCTGTTCATGCCCTGCTGGGCGAGGCGCTTCACCTCGTGGAGCGCCTGATTCTTCACGTACTCCGGCGCGTCCATCTCGTGGATCTTGCGCCGCAGCTCGTCAATGGGATCATCGGCATCGTCGTCTTCGCCCAGTTCACGGCGAATGACGCGCATCTGCTCCCGGAGGAAGTACTCGCGCTGGCTCTGGTCGAGCACTTCCTTGGTATCTTGCTGGATCTTGGCCCGCAACTTCAGCAGCTCGAGTTGCCGCGCCAGCACCAGGTAGGCCCGACGCAGCCGTTCCGCCGGATCCAGGGTGTTAAGCACCTCCAGGCGATCCTTGAAATCAAACGCCGGTCCCCAGGTGACAATGTCGGCCAGATGGCCGGGCCGCTCGATGCGATGCACAAACTGCACCGCCTCCTGGGGCACCTCGCCCAGGTGATCGACAAACTCGTCCACCTGCTGCTTGACCGTATCCATCAACGCCTGGACCTCCATGCTATCGAGGTCCGGATCAAACACAGGAGCGCAGCGGACGCGGTAGAAAGGCGTAATCTGGACCGCCTCGAAGATGCGGGCGCGGTAGAGGCCCTCCAGGATGACGCGCGCCGTGCCATCGGGCAGCTTGGCGAACTCATCGAGGCGCGCGATAACACCAATGGGTGGCAACTGTTGTGGCTGACTGCTCTTATACCCCTCCAACTCAGACTCACGCACAAAAATCAACAACACTTCACGGTGATCTTCGTCCCAGGCGCGCTCCATAGCGCGATACGACTTGCCCTGGGGCACCTGGAGCGGAATAGTCATATGCGGCATAATGACCATTTCGCCAAGCACCACCAGCGGCAGGCGGCGTTCGAGGGACGGATCGGGCTCCATACTTTCTCCGCGCCCGACCGCATCGGAAGCGGTGTCGGGATGATTAGCGAGCGGACGCTTGTCGTTCTTCATTGCGATCCTCACTTGGTGCGAACCCATCGCATATAATGTGCGGCAGAGCCGCGAAAGCGGGTAATACCAGTTCCGAGCGATACGTGACGAGCAGAATCTACGTCGTTCCAGCGTACTCTGGGATGAACCGGCAGGTAACCTGTTCAATGGGAACGTAGCTACATATCTTTTCCTGCGTGGAGCATAACAACCCTGTCGAGGGCCTGGGCATGCTGTGTGGCGCTCAAGCCCAGTGCCCGCTCTCACCGGGCTCAAGGACGCGGGTCATCCCCAGCAGCACCCGATCCAGCAACTGGATGAGCACTTCCACCTCCTGATCAACCAGATGCGAGAGCGCAGCCTGCATCTGTTCACGGCGCGCCTGTTTGATCGCGGCGATCAAGGCGCGGCCACGGTCGGTGACCACTACCATGACCTGGCGGCGGTCACTGGAATGGCGTTTGCGCTCCACCAGATGTTTCTCCGCCAGGCGATCGACCACACCGGTGAGCGAGGCCGCCGACTGCTGGGTCGCTTCGGCCAGATCCGACATTTTACACTCAACCGCAATCTGGTAGAGGTGCAGCAAGGTGTAAAACTGCGGCAGGGTCAGGCGGAAGCGATCGTCGTCGAGCAGTTGCATAAACTGGCGCTGGGCCAACCAGCTAATCTGCATAATAGACTGTTCGATCTGTTCCAGGGGCCCTCGCTCGCCAGGGATCACCTGCTCGCGGGTTTCTGAGGTCATGCGCGCGTCTGCCGTTCCTATAGAATCGAGATTATCAACAACCTTAAGTATATCAGAGGTCAGGCGCCACTGCAAGGGCAACGCAGGTCGCCCAGGGGGCGAGCAACGCCCTGCTGCGAAGGTAGAGCAAACCGGGGCGTGGCGCATGCCATGAGGCCTTGTCGGTGCGGACGGGGCAAAGGTGGGTTATACTGGCAGAAGCGAGTTCAGAACAACGCCGGCGCGCGGCGTCGTCCGTCCCTGCGCGCAAGGCAGCGGTGCGTGCGTGGCGGAGTAGTACCACAAAGACACGCAGATAGGCAAGGAACACGAAAGGACCTGGAAGGACATAAACCTCCCAGGCCCTCCCGTGCGAGGGGGGCATCGAGGTGTCCAGCCCGACACATGCCTTTCCTGGCGGAAAGACAGCCTCGAGCGGGTGTGGCCCTCCTAGCTCTCGACTGGCGCCTCGGCCCCATCGTTCGCTGTCTCCTCCTGCTGGAGGTGGAGATCGGCGAGCTGGCGCAGCGCGGTAAACAGCTCCACATCGAGAATGACACCGGTGGGATAGCCCTTCTGCGTCACGATGATCGGCTGATGGTTGGCCCGCGAACGCTTAATCAACGCCGCCAATGAGGAAGCAGCTTTTGAGATTGGCACCACGCCCTGCTTCAGGTCAACGTCCAGCGTATACTTCTTCAGATCGACCACAAGACCCTCCTGAACTATTCAATCCTTGCGGCTTATTCGGCGAAAACAGGGATGAAACGTGTATGGAGCCGGCAGCCAGCGCGTCTTTTTGTCCCTTCTTTCACTTACGGGCCAAAAACTGCCGCGCGCGACTATTATTCCTGCATTCTAAGTTTGCCCGGCAAAGGTGTTGGTTTTCGGGCGCAAAGGCTGTCACAAGATTGATCCCCATTTTACACCAAAAGTTGAGTTTTGTTAAGTCATTTCCGTGAAACTCGACTCAGAAAACCTTTCCTCCCGGCCTGCTATGATCACCACCCTCGTCCTCAACCACGGTCCGCTGGCCCTGCCCGCCTTTTTACCCGACGCAACCTTCGGCGTGGTCCGCGCGGTGGATGCGCGCGACCTGCGCGAGGCGGGTGTTGCGGGTGTGGTTATGAACGTCTTTCACCTGATGCAACGCCCTGGTTCTTCGACGGTCGCGGCGCTGGGAGGGTTGCACCGTATGGCGGCCTGGGATGGCCCCATTGTCACCGATTCGGGCGGGTTCCAGGCTTATTCGCTGATCCGCCAGCAGCCGGGATCCGGGCGCCTGAGTGATGAGGGGTTGACCTTCCGGCCCGAGGGCGCGGAGCGTTCCTTCAAACTTACCCCCGAAAAGAGTATCCAGTTGCAACTGGCCTACGGGGCGGATATCGTGATGTGCCTCGACGATTGCACCCACGTTGATGCCCCTGGCGAGGAACAGCGTGTTGCGGTCGAGCGAACGATCCGCTGGGCGCGGCGCTGCCGCGACGAGTTCGACCGCCAGGTGCGGCAGCGCCGCCTGGGCGCGGCGCGCCCGTTGTTGTTCGGGGTGGTGCAGGGCGGCGGCGATCTGGCGCTGCGCCGCCACTGCGTCGAGGCGCTGCTGGAACTCGACTTCGATGGCTTTGGCTTCGGCGGCTGGCCCCTCGATGCCCAGGGGAACTTGCTCCACGAGGTCCTGCGCTTCACACGCGCGTTGATCCCCTCGCACCTGCCTATGCACGCCCTGGGTGTGGGCCATCCTGAGAGCGTAGTGGCCTGCGCCCGTATGGGGTACCAGTTGTTCGATAGCGCCCTCCCGACCCGCGACGCTCGCACCGGACGCCTCTATGCCTTCAGCGCCGACCCTGCAACGCCGGGGTTTCGCCTTGCCGGGCACTGGTTTGAGACGGTGTACATCGCCGATAACAAGCATATCAAGGCCACGACGCCCATCGCGCCGGGGTGTGACTGCCACACCTGCCGCCACTACCCCCTCGGTTACCTCCACCACCTGCATCGGGCCGGTGAGACGGTGTTTCTGCGTCTGGCCACTATCCATAATCTGCGCTTCATGACCCGTCTGATGGAGTTGTTGCGGGCCGAGGGCGCCGGGCCGCAAGTCTCCGCGTCGGGGGCGTAATACCTCTCAGGCGCCGATGATGCGGCTGCGCCCCCCAAACCCGTACAGGGAGGGGTGTGGGGAAACCGGGTTTCCCCACCTTCATCTGCAACTGCGCCGGTGAGCGGGCCGTCGAGAACGCCTCTGCCGGCGTGTTATAATTGCAACTATCTGAATCGCATCGGTGATAGGGTTGAGGTAATGCGCAGGAAGCCGGGCACGCGCCGAACGCCAGGTGGGGAAAGCCGCTGCTTGCCCCCTGCCGGTGGTTGAAACTATGCTGGGCCGCGCGTGCTGCCGCCAGCGTGGGCCGTAATCGGCCAGCAGTCCGGGCTTCCTCCCAGGAGAGTACAGATGACGAACAGTTTTGGCGCTCGATCGACACTGCGGGTCGGTGACAAAGAATACGAGATCTACCGGCTTGACAGCCTGGCGCAGCACGGTGTCAGGCTCGACCGCCTGCCCTACAGCCTCCGCATCCTGCTCGAAAACCTCCTGCGTACCGAGAATGGCCGGACCGTCACCGCCGATGATGTGCTGGCGCTTGCCAACTGGGACCCGCGGGCCGAGCCGGATCGTGAGGTGGCCTTTACCCCGGCGCGTGTCATTTTGCAAGATTTTACTGGCGTGCCCTGCGTGGTGGACCTGGCGGCCATGCGCGACGCCATGGCGGCTATGGGCGGCGATCCGGCGCTGATTAACCCCTTGCAGCCGGTGGAACTGGTGATTGACCACTCGGTGCAGGTGGACGCCTATGGCAGCGAGGCCGCCCTGCTGATCAACCGTGAACTGGAGTTTGAGCGCAACAAGGAGCGCTACGCCTTTCTGCGCTGGGGCCAGACCGCCTTCCAGAACTTCAAGGTCGTGCCGCCGGGCAATGGGATCGTGCATCAGGTGAACCTTGAGTATCTGGCCCGGGTGGTCTTTTCGAGCGACGAGAATCCCCGCGCCACCGGGCCGGTCCAGGCTTATCCCGACACGCTGGTTGGCACCGATAGCCACACGACGATGATCAACGGCCTCGGCGTGCTCGGCTGGGGTGTCGGTGGGATCGAGGCCGAGGCGGCCATGCTTGGTCAGCCTGTCTCGATGCTTATTCCTCAGGTCGTTGGTTTCAAGCTGTCCGGTAGCCTGCCCGAAGGGGCTACTGCCACCGACCTGGTGCTGACCGTGACCCAGATGCTGCGCCAGAAAGGCGTGGTGGGCAAGTTTGTGGAGTTTTTTGGTCCCGGTCTCGCCGCCCTCTCTCTGGCCGATCGCGCCACGATTGCCAATATGGCGCCCGAGTACGGCGCGACCTGCGGTATCTTCCCGGTGGACGCCGAGACGCTGCGCTACCTGCGCTTCTCGGGTCGCCCGGCAGACAGGGTCGCCCTGGTTGAGGCCTATTTTAAGACCCAGGGCCTCTTCCACGACGAGCAGACGCCCGACGCTGAGTACTCCGATGTGCTCGAACTCGATCTGCGGAGCGTCGAGCCGAGTGTGGCCGGCCCCCGTCGTCCCCAGGACCGCGTGGCGCTGAGCAAGGTCGGTCCGACCTTTACCGCGGCCCTGCCCGGCATCCTCAGCCCGAAGGGCGAGGTTGACCCTGCGGCATTGCAGGCCAGCGTGCCCTGCACCATGGACGGCGAGACGGTCGAGTTGCGCCACGGCTCGGTTGTCATCGCGGCCATCACCAGTTGCACCAATACCTCTAATCCCTCGGTGATGATCGGCGCTGGCCTTCTCGCCAGGAAGGCTGTCGAGAAGGGTCTGCGCGTCAAGCCCTGGGTCAAAACCTCGCTTGCCCCGGGCTCCAAGGTGGTGACGGAGTACCTCGACCGTGCCGGGCTTACCGCGTACCTCAACCAGTTGCACTTCAATACCGTCGGCTATGGATGCACCACCTGCATCGGCAACTCCGGTCCATTGCCCGAGCCGGTCTCACAGGCGATTGAGCAGGGTAATCTGGTGGTGGCTTCGGTTCTGTCGGGGAACCGTAATTTCGAAGGTCGGGTGCAGTCGGAGGTCAAGGCCAACTTCTTGATGAGCCCGCCCCTGGTGGTGGCTTTCGCCCTGGCCGGGCGCATTGACATTGACCTCACCAGCGAGCCGCTCGGTATGGGCGCCGATGGTCAGCCGGTGTTCCTGAAGGATATCTGGCCGAGCCACGACGAGATCCAGCAGACGATTGACGAGGCGATCCAATCGGACATGTTCCAGCGCAGCTACGCTCAGATCTTCGTCGGCGACGAGCACTGGGAGAACCTGGACGTGCCGACGGGCGACCGCTTCGTCTGGGACCCGCAGAGCACCTATGTGCGGCGGCCGCCCTACTTCGATCAGATGCCGGAGGAGCCGCCGGCGCGAGTGCCCGAGATCGAGGGCGCGCGGGTGCTGGCGCTGCTTGGCGATAGCATTACCACCGACCATATCTCGCCTGCGGGGAGTATTAAAGCCACCTCGCCCGCCGGCAAGTACCTGATCGAACGCGGCATCGAGCCGAAGGACTTCAACAGCTACGGCTCGCGCCGTGGCAATGACGAGGTGATGGTGCGCGGCACCTTTGCCAATGTGCGCCTGCGTAACCGGCTGGCTCCCGGCACCGAGGGCGGTTTTGCCCCCTACCTGCCCACCGGCGAGATCCTTCCGCTCTACGACGCAGCGATGCGCTACATGGCTGACGGAACACCGCTCCTGGTGATTGCCGGCAAAGAGTACGGCTCCGGCTCCAGTCGCGACTGGGCCGCCAAAGGGCCGTATCTCCAGGGCATCAAAGCGGTGATCGCCGAAAGCTTCGAGCGTATCCACCGCTCCAACCTGGTCGGGATGGGCATTCTGCCGTTACAGTTCAGGCCGGGTGAGAGCGCCGACAGCTTTGGTCTGACTGGCCGCGAGGTCTACGATATCCTCGGGCTTCAGGAGGCAGTGGCCTCGGGCTTTGCCGGCGGGCGCACCCTGACGGTACGCGCCACTGCCGACAACGATACCGTGAAGACCTTCGAGGTGATCGCCCGCATCGACACACCCCAGGAGTTGCAGTACTACATCCACGGCGGCATTTTGCAGTATGTACTGCGGCAACTGCTCGCCGAGAGCAAGCAGCCGGTGTAGGTACGTGTTCACACTTCTCCATGGGAGCGCGGGCATCTTGCCCGCATCCAGGCTCTTGCGGGCGGGACGCCCGCGCTCCCGGGGTGACGTCTTATACCATTTTGGATTGTGGATTGCCACGCCTGAAATCGCTTCAGGCAATGCGGCATCATCAACGGTAATTGGTATTACCCCACATGTGAACACGCACCCGGTGGAGGTGTCGAGGAGAATACACGCCTGACATCTCCCGCCTGGCCTGCGGTGTGGAGGTGTGGAGTGTAGAAAGCTTCTCCAAGCGATGTACAGCTCCACAGCTCCACAGCTCCACAGCTCCCACGCCGCCTACGCAATCGTCCTCACCATCCTCCGGCGGGTTGCCACGGCCACGGCGAAGATGCCGTAGATCATATGGAAGAGGTAGGTGAAGGGGAAGAGGGTAAAGAGGACCAGACCGAGCGCGGCGTGCACGAACACGATCCCCGGAATAAGTTCCAGCCGCGCGAACAGCTCCGTCCAGATGATGCAGAAGATCACCAGCCGGACGAGCATACGGTCCCAGGGCCGACGTCCGGCCACACGGACGCCGCGCGAAGCCTTGTCCATATCCGAGACAATGGCCGAGCTGCGCTTGCGCAACAGGGTGATCAGCAGGGCCATATTGCCGACCACGGCAAAGCTCACCGCCACCCAGGTGACTCCGACGAAGACCGGCGCCAGGTTGCCGAAGAGGAAGTGGGCCTGTAGCGCCTCGCCGTTGCCGAAGATAATCGCCAGCAGATTGGAGGGGCTGGTGTTGAAGCTATGTTCGAGGTGCCGGGCCACATCGGGCACGGGCTGCCCCTGCAACAGGCGCATGCCCAGGATCAGCGCCGACAGTGTATAACCGGTGACCTCGGTGATAATGGCGATGTGGTAGGCGATCAGGCCGTAGCCCCAGAGCGAGTTGGATTTGCGGTGGAAGTGGGCGAACGGGCCGAGGATCACTGCCTTGAGCGCCGCGCCCAGTGGCATAGGCGGCGGGGCGCCCACAAAGTTCGGGGTTACGCCGCGGAAGTGCTGACGCAGGAACAGGGCCTTGATCAGCCGACCCAGGCGCAATCCCACCCCGATGACGAAGATCGTCAAGACGATGGGCGCAACGATGTCGAGCATAGTGATGAGCATCGCAGGTCCTCCTTCCTGGAGCTTTCGTTGTCTTCTGATGCGCTAACCTGAGCGCGGGTGCAAGCGGGTCTCGCATCACCCCTGCCCATCGGAGACAGCCGCCTCCAGCGCCGGGTGAAGCGTGGGGAAACCGGATCGCCCCACCTGCGGTGAGCCTGCCGAACCGCGCCCCTTCCCCGTGGGGCGGCAGGAGGGCGCAGCTCTCCCCGGAAACGTCTTTGCCTGTCCTCCGGTGGGGCGAAACGAGGCTCACCCCACCGGGCAGAGTTGCGGCGCGACCGGGTCCATCGCAGGCAGGGCGTCCCAGGCGCTCACCCCTCCCCCGGGGGCGCGGGCAGCCTGCCTTCCAACGCGGGCGCGGGCGGGAGCCCGCGCTCCCGGGTTTGCGTGGTGATCCTGACGCTGAGCACGCACCGGGCAGCCGGGTTGTCCCGCGCCTCTCAACAGTTCGGGCACTCGGCCAGCTCACGCAGGCCACGCAGTTGATCCAGCACATCCGGGTGCGTGGCGGCAAAGCGCTTGACGATCGGGTCCTGCTCCAACCAGGTCACCAGATCGCCGAAGTCGGGCCGGTGCGCCAGCATCGCCAGGCGGCCCCCCATACTGTGCGCGTCGAAGAAGTCCGCATCCCGGCCGATCAACTCGGCGGGCATGTACATCCGGTCGAGTTCACCGCGGCGGGTCAGGGCTTTCTCCATCGCGTCGTAGACCACCTCGAACAGCACCTGCACCATCCGCTCTCCCGGCTGCGCCAGCCCGTAGACGTTGCAGGTGTCCTCCAGCGACAACGAGCAGACCACGCAGGGAGTGGTCACGCACTGCGCGCCCGTGAGCTGGATCTGGTTGGCCTTCAGCACCGAGATCTTGCGCCGCAACTCGGTGTTTTCGGGCAGACGCATGCCGCCCGCTCCGCCGTTGCAGCAGTAGTTGTACTCGCGGTTGGGCGTCATCTCTACAAAATCGGTGGTGACGTAGCCCAGGATCTCGCGGAACACCTCGCCCAGGCCCGAGAGGCGCGTGGCGTAGCAGGGGTCGTGCAGGGTGATCCGGGTGTTCAGCGGTTCGACTGGCAGGCGGCCATCCTTGATCAGCTCCAGCATCAGCGCGTCCACGCTGACCACGGGGTACTTGAGCGGTCGCCCCAGGGCCTCGGAGGCCTCGGCGTACAGGGTGCGGGCATCGCAACCGCACTCCACCAGCAGGATCTGCTTCACCCCCAGTCGATCCGCTTCTTCCTCCCATTCCTCCAGCATCACCCGTGAGAGCTGGTGGTGCACGGCGATGTGGTCGATCTCCGTGCCGGTGTCAACCACCCGCGGCGAGACGGTGTAGCTCACCCCTGCGGCGTTGAGGATCTTGACCAGCTTGATCCCAAAGTCGGGGATCTTGGTGTTGCCGGCAGCCGGGCACACGAAGAGCATATCAGCGCCGTGAATATCCACAGGCACCTCAATGCCCTCGTTCTGGAGGAACAGACCGATGCGCCCGATGACCTGCGGGATGGTCAGGCCAAAGCTGTGCCTCAGGTTGGCGGTGTTGTCAACGATGGACTTGATGGTTGGATTGGCGAGGCTGAGACCAGAGTCGCTATAGGCCGCCCGCGCCAGGCGCACAACGCGCCGGGTGCTCAAACCGAGCGGGCAGGTCAGGGTACACCGGCCGCACGCGGTACACTGCCAGAATGCCTGCATACGCTCGCGCACATCGGCGAGGGTCGGCGCCTTACGCAGCCCCAGCGCAGTGGCGACACGGCCCTCCAGGGTCATGTACGAGTGGTACACATCGCGGATGAGTTCGGTCTTGTAGGTCGGGTGGAGCTTCTCATCGCCCGTAGCGAGGTACCAGGCGCAGGCATGACCGCACAGCTTGCAATCCATGCAGGCTTCGAGCGTGATCACGTCTTCCGGGGTCATGTTGCGCTCAAGGGACTCGACGAATGCCTTCAGCTCACCTTCCATACCTCTGCTCCTTCGTTGTATCACCTTACCACTGCCGCAGGTCACACCACACTGTTCGAGTGGATTCGCACGCGGAACTATGCAAGTTCGCGAATGCGCCCTCGTCAACGTAATTCCGAAGCTGACGATCCTGCGGAGTTATATCAAATCAGCTGCGTGTGTGTGCTGGAGGGGTGTTTTGGAAGGAGCTGCAAGTCCCTTCACTGGCAATAATTACACACTCACGCACGGGGTTCGATATCATACCCCTTCAGGATACTTCCTCTTCGGCGTTATTTGCTTCACGATGAATGGTTGGTGTTCGCACCGTCGTTGAGCCGAAATATAGCAGGGGAAAATTCTTTTTCAAGACCAGCATTAACCGTGTTTAGTTATGAGTTGACAACTTTATGCGCGACTTACTGATAGTGGCGAGGTATAAAAGAAGCAATTATCCCAGCTCTACAGTATAGATGCGGGTTATATTGCCACACGAACGTGGGAATGTGATTGCAGTGGTTCATCCTATGCTTCGACGCCATCGGAGGATGGGTTGCTGGGATAGGTTGTTTTTTGTGTTGTCGATCCACGGGAAGGTGGCGCGGATAGCTGCGTGTACGCCGAGCGTCGGGGGTAGTAGCCCAGAGACTTGAGCTTGGCGGCGATGGTCTGCACGGTAGGTAGTTCATCATCACGGTAGCCAAAGTCGCTCATCAGGCGGCGGCGCACTTCTGCCGCGCTCAGGCAGGCTATGCGCTGGTCGTTGCTGCACTGTGGGTCAGGATCGAGATGCCGCTGCTGTTCGATCAGCGCGCAGATGTCGGCCAGGAGCCGCGGCAGGCGCTCTTCGGCGCGATGCCGCCCGAGGGGTCCTGGCGGATTCAGCTCCTCCGCCCCTCCCTCCAGCTCGCGCAGACCCTTGCGAATGGTTACCCGGCTCCAGCCCAGCTCGCGCTCGGCCAGACGCTGCCCACCCGGTCCAAGCTCCCTGACGGTGAGCGCCATGAAACGCCGGCGATCGCGCCCTTTGAGCTTGCGCGCCGTTTCGATCAGCAGCTCCTTGAGTGACTCGGTCAACTCCATCGCTGCCGCACTGCCTTCGCGAGTGGCCAATGACCGCAATAACCAGGGCGAATACCCCGTGCCAACCTGCAGGTGCAGGCTGGAAGCCCGTAGATGTGTGCTACCCGCGCCCCCCGACTATGGGTTGGGCGAGGATGTTCCACGCTAACAAGCTCGAGGGAATACCTTTTGCACAAGCCCGTTCGCCCCTGATTCCCCTCTTCCCCGCCGAGAGCGTTCGACTTCTCCCCCCAACGGAGGGAGGTCGGGAGCAGGACTGAAGCGCCGGATCTACGTGTTTGAAAAGGGTTGGTCTAAAGGCACACAGAAAACAGACCTCCCCGGCCCCGAGGCAGGGTTCAAGGAGGCGCGGCTCTCCAGGCCCTTCCCTGCCATCGCCTGCCGGCGAAGGGCGGGTTGCTGCGAGGGCCTGGCCCTCTGGCGCAAGCGCAGCGCGATCAGATAGCGCAAATCTATTGCTTATCGAAAGTATGCCAGAATCGATCTGAGATCACAACGCTCAGAATGGGTTGTGTTGCGCGTACCCGATCGGGTGGGAAAAACTACCCATCCCCCATACCATGGGGGGGTATATGGAGCAGACTCGAACGCATTCAGATTGCAGATTTGGGATTGCAGATTGTCGCACCAGGCGTCCATGCACGCCTTGCCGCAACGCTGGGCGCGGCGTGCTCACGTGACATCGGTATCCCGCCCTCGTCGGCGTTCACGGGCGGGCCACCCTCGCTCCTACGAGAGTCGGTAATAGCGGGGACGCGCCTGCGCTCGCCTTCGCCATCACCGATCTCACGTCCCTGTTGCCTGCTTATCAGACAGCCGTGGCACGCTTGTGATCGCCATCCACGCCCTGGCGTGCTATGCTGAAAGTGGCCGCAGGAGCGATTACAGATTGCCGCAACCGACGCCCTTGTGGCTGCGCCGCACAACGGCAGGATGCAACGAGGTTGTTCTGGATGGCACAGCCCGCCCCTACCCTCCCCGGATGTTCAGGGGCGGACAGAACATCCGCGCCAACGTGGCTTGTACTGCATTGGAACGCCCCCGCGCACGGCTCTGCTCGCCCCCCAATGCCATAACGCCCGTCGGCGTCCAGATGTTCTGTCCGCCCCCAAACCCCGGACGTGGGGGACCGGGTTGCCCCACCCTCCGGCGATATTGCTAAACCTCAGGAGGTGCGCGATGAAACGGCCCATTCTTGCTGGCGTGTTCGCGGTATTCGCCGCGGTCCTGCTTGCCCTGCAGCCCGTGCTGGCCGCGCCCGCTATCGGCAACGATAGCTTCCTGCGCGTCTGGACCCGCCAGGATTATCCTGTTTCCCAGGGCTTGACCGACCGCTCGTGGACGTGGGGTCCTGCGCCCATCAGCGGAATCATGCGCGAAACTTATATCGAAGGCATTGACGGTTTGCGAACCGTGCAGTACTTCGATAAGAGCCGCATGGAGATCAACGATCCGACCGCCAATCCCAACAATCTGTGGTACGTCACCAATGGTCTGTTGCCGATCGAGATGATGACCGGGCGCCTGCAACTCGGCAATAACCGTTTCGAGCAGCGCGGCCCGGCCCGCATCAGCGCTATCGGCGACCCGGGCCAGTACCCGACCTACGCCGATCTGCTGCCGGTCTACCAGAGCCCTGGCGCCGTTAACCCGAATGATCTGGGCCGGCCGGCTACCGGCTTCCTCAACCCCGATGGTTCGATCACCGGCTTCAACGATTTCGTCAACGACCCCAACACGATCCTGGTGCTGGGCGACAACAACCACGGTGTGGCGAAGGTCTTCATTGACTTTATGAATCAGCGGGGGCTGGTCACTGAGGGTGGACGGAACGTGATCGGGCGGGTCTACGATCCCCTCTTCGTCTTCGGACTGCCGGTCACCGGGGCCTACTGGGTCAAGTCCAAGGTGGGCGGCAAAGAGGTGCCGATCCTCTTCCAGGTCTTCGAGCGCCGCGTGCTGACCTACAATCCGGCCAACCCGCCCGCCTTCCGCGTCGAGATGGGCAACGTGGGACTGCACTACTACCAGTGGCGCTACGGGCGGTGAGGTGAGCATGGGGCAACCCGGTTGCCCCGCGCTTCTGCCCGGGGGAGGGCTGAGGAAGCCGCAGCCCTCCCGACAATGTCTCTTTCATCCGGGTAGTGCGTGGCGCATCCGTAGGGGCCTCTGGCGAGAAGGGGTATGGAGAAACCTGGTTTCTCCATACCCCTTCGTGCCTGGAGGGGGTGGGTGAGCCAGGCTCTGCATACCCCCTCCCCTGCTCAGGGAGTTTAAGGGCGGACGGAACATCCGCGCCAACGTGGCGTGTACCGCATTGGAACGCCCCCGCGCGCGGCTCTGATCTCCCCGCTTCGACAGGCTCAGCGCAGGCTCTCCGGCGAAGCTGGAGAGGCCCGCCCCTTCGGGCTGAGCCTCAGGGCGAAGCCTGAGCCTGTCGAAGGGGGCCGGGGGTGAGGACCAACCAGCGCATCAGAACGCCATCCGCCAGAACCCCCACCCCTAAAAGGCCCTACCCCTCCAGCAACAGCGCCTCAGGATCTTCGATCAACTCCTTGACCCGCACCAGAAAGCGCACGGCGGTGCTGCCGTCGATCAGCCGGTGGTCGTAGCTCAGGGCCAGGTACATCATCGGGCGAATGACGATCTGCCCGTCGATCACCACGGGCCGCTCTTCGATCTTGTGCATCCCGAGGATGCCGACCTGGGGCGTATTGAGGATGGGTGTGGAGAGGAGTGAGCCGTAGACGCCGCCGTTGGTGATGGTAAAGGTGCCGCCCTGCAACTCGGTCAGGCTCAGGGCGCCCTCGCGGGCGCGGCGAGCCAGGTCGGCGATTTCCTGCTCCAGTTGCGCGAAGCTCTTCCGGTCGGCGTCGCGCACCACTGGCACCACCAGCCCCTCTTCGACACCCACGGCCACGCCGATGTCGTAGTAGTACTTCACCACCACTTCGTCGCCCTGCATCTCGGCGTTGACCATAGGAAAGGCTTTCAACGCCCCGACGACGGCGCGGGTGAAGAAGGACATCAGGCCCAGGCTCACTCCGTAGCGCTCCTTGAAGGCGTCCTTGTGCCGCTTGCGGAGCTCCATGACCGCGCTCATATCCACTTCGTTGAAGGTCGTGAGCATGGCCGCGGTCTGCTGAGCTTCAACAAGGCGCCGGGCGATGGTCAGGCGGCGCCGGCTGAGGCGCTGGCGCTCTTCGTAGCGCCCGGAGGCGGGGAGTGGCGCCATGGGGCGGGCCGCGCCCGCGGGCGCAGGCGGCGGGGCCACCGCAGCGGCAGGCGGGGCCACCGGCGCGGGCGGCGGGGCCACTGCGGCGGCAGGCGCGGCCGCCGGCGGGGGTGTTGTCGCCACTGGCGCCTGAACGCTGCGCAGCACGTCCTCCTTGGTGATCCGCCCGCCGGGACCCGTGCCGGCCACGCCCCGCAGATCCACAGCGTACTCCGCGGCCACCCGCTGCGCCGTCGGCGTTGCCAGCACCGCTGCGCCGTTCCCACCGGGCGCCTCGGCGCCGCGCATCTCCGGCTCGGCCGGGGCCGCCACCGCCGGCGCGACCGCAACCGCCTCCGGGCGCGGCGCCGCGCCCACCTCGATGGTGCCCAGCACGTCGCCGATCCCCACGGTCGCGCCCTCTTCCTTCAGAATTGCCGTCACCACCCCGGCGTGATCCGCCGCCACCTCCAGGTTCACCTTATCGGTCTCAAGCTCAACCACCGGTTCACCCGCGGCGACCATCTCACCGGCCCGTTTCAACCAGCGGGCCACCGTCGCCTCGACGATCGACTCGCCCAGCGAGGGGACCTTAATCTCGTAGGCCATGGCCTGTTTTTCTCCGACGCTATGAGCCAGAGGGCTACGCCCTCCCAAACCCTCCGATGTAGCGGGTGCGACAACCCGGGCGCCCTGCACCCCCCCTTCGCGGGCGGCCGGCAAGGGCCGCGCCCTCCCGGAACGCGCTCTCGGGCAGGGGGAGCAAACCCGCTTCCCCGCCTGCAAATCAGACACCCCTGCGGCTACGCTGCGCCCCTCCGGCGTGAACGGACATGCTCTCAAGAGGACGCAGCCCTCCCGCACCTTCCCTCAGGCATGGGCGCGGCCCGGCAAGCTCAGGGCAGATGAGCTTGCCGGTTTTCCCACGGTTCACGTCAGCATTCCACCGGTCGCCGCCGCTACTGCCGCCCCGCGCAGCGCTTCGCGCAGGATGCGCTGCTGCTCGGCAATGTGCGCGCTGTGAATACCCTCGGCCGTTGATGCCGACTCTGGACGGCCAACGTAGCTAAGGGGCAGCGACGGTGGCAGCAGCGCCCGCAATTTGGGCGCGATGTAGCTCCACGCGCCCATATTCTGCGGCTCCTCCTGCAACCAGACCACCTCCTGCACCTGCGGGTAGCGCGCCAATGCCGCCTCGAGTTGCTCCTGAGGAAACGGGTAGAGCATCTCGACCCGCAACACATCCACACTGCCGCGGGCCTGCTCGAACTCGACGGAGGAGAGCAAATCAATCGCCACCTTGCCACTGCACAGGATGAGGCGTGTCACGTCGGCGGGGTTGGGGGCCTCGGCGCCCAACCCCAGCACCGGCTGGAACTGCGTCTGGGTCAACTCACTCAACGAAGAGGCCGCGCGCGGGTGGCGCAGCAGGCTCTTGGGCGTCATCACCACCAGGGGCCGCGGATGCACCGGCAGGGCGGCGGCCTGGTAGCGCAACAGGTGAAAGTACTGCGCCGCGGTCGTCGGATTTGCCACGCGGATGTTGTCGGTCGCGCAGAGCTGCAAAAAGCGCTCCAGGCGCGCCGAGGAATGCTCGGGCCCCTGGCCCTCGTAGCCGTGCGGCAGCAGCAACACCAGCGCCGGGTCCACCGACCACTTGGCGCGCCCCGAAACGATGAACTGGTCAATAATCACCTGCGCGCCGTTGGCAAAATCGCCGAACTGGGCTTCCCAGATCACCAGGGTACCCGGCGCGTGGGTGCTGTAACCATACTCGAAACCCAGCACCGCCGCTTCGGAGAGCGGGCTGTTGTACACCGCGAACGAGGCCCGGGCCTGGGGAATATGGTGCAGGGGAATGAAGCGTTCCCCGGTGACCACATCGTGCAGCACCAGGTGGCGCTGGCTGAAGGTGCCCCGCTCGGTGTCCTGCCCGGACATCCGGATGGGCGTGCCGTCGGCCAGAATGGCGGCGAAGGCCAGGATCTCGGCGTGGGCCCAGTCGATGCCCCCTTCGTCGTGGATACTCTGGCGGCGGCGTTGCAGCATCCGCTCCAGCTTGGGGTGCGCCGTAAAGTCCTCGGGCCGCTCGAGCAGCGCCTCGTTCAGCTCCAGCAGCTTCTGGCGCGAGATCGGCTTGGCGAAGACCTTGTTGCGCATCTGGTTCACCACGGGTGGGGCGGGAGGTTGGGGAGGCGCTTCCGCGGCCAGGCGCTGCCGCTCGCGCACCGTATCGAAGGCATGCTGCAACCTGGTCATCACCGCCTCGACCCGCGCCTCGGCCTCTTCGTGGGTGATCAGGCCCCGGCGCTCCAGTTCCTGGGCCCATAGCGCTCGCACCGTCGGGTGGTTGCGGATCTTCTCGTACATCCGCGGCTGGGTAAACTCCGGCTCGTCGCCCTCGTTGTGCCCCCAGCGCCGGTACCCCACCAGGTCAATCACAAAGTCCTTCTCGAACTTCTCACGGTAGGCCCAGGCCATGCGCGCTACCGCGATACAGGCCTCGACGTGGTCCGCGTTCACGTGAACCACCGGCATCTCGAAGCCGCGCGCCAGGTCGCTGGCGTAGAGCGTGGAGCGCGAGTCGCGACTATCGGTGGTAAAGCCGATCTGATTGTTTAGAATAATATGGATCGCCCCGCCCACGCGATAGCCGGTCAGGCCCGACAGGTTCAGCGTCTCGGCGACAATGCCCTGCCCGGGGAAGGCCGCATCGCCGTGGATTATGATCGCCAGGGCCTCTTTCTCATCTTCGTAGGGAAAGCCGGGGCGCGTGCGCTTCTCCTGCGCGGCCCGGGTGCGCCCCAGGATGACCGGGTTGACGAACTCCAGGTGGCTGGGGTTGGGCGCCAGGGTGATCGGCATCTCGGAAACGCCACTCTCGCGGTAGGCCTTGCGCGCCCCGAGGTGGTACTTCACGTCGCCCGTCCATCCCAGGTAGGTGTCCTTGGAGTAATCGGGGGTCTGGAACTCGCTGAGAATGGAGAGGTACGGTTTGCCAAGGATATGGGCCAGCACATTGAGTCGCCCGCGATGGGCCATACCGATCACCACTTCTCGCGTACCGGCTACCGCTGCGTTGCGGATGATCGCGTCAATCATCGGCACCAGCATATCGCAGCCTTCGATCGAAAAGCGCTTTTGACCGGGGAACGTCTTGTGCAGGAAGCGCTCGAAGGTCTCCACTTCGGTCAGACGGTCGAGCAATTCGCGCTGCCGGTCGGCGTCCATGCCCCCGAAGAAGCGTCGGCTCTCGGCGCAATCGCGGATCCAGTTGCGCTCTTCGTAGTTCTGGATCTGGTCGGTCTCATAGCCGATCGGGCCCGAGTAAATCTGCCGCAGCTTTTCGACCCCTTCGGCGGCATTCGCCGACTGGGCGACGAGCGGCCCGCGCACGATGTGCGCCGGCAGGGCCGCCAGGTCCGCAACAGTTACGCCGTGGGTGGCCAGTTCCAGCCCTGGATCGCCGGGCGGGGCGCTGCCCAGGGGGTCAATTCGCGCTGCCAGGTGCCCTAACTCGCGGATGTAGCGGATCAGCCGCGCTGCGCCGACGATCCGCGTTACGTCGAGCTGCGTCTGACCCGAGGCCGCCAGTTCCGTATCCGGCGGGCCGTACTGGCTGAAAAAGGCCCGCGTCGCCTCGTCCACCGTGGCCGGGTTAGCCGTGTACCGCTCGTACAGCTCCACCAGGTAACCGGCGTTGGGCCCGTGGAATTGCCGCATGTTCATAGGGTGTCTTCTCGCCTTGACGCTGCTGTGTCTGGGCCGCCGACGCCCGGCGCCTTTGCCGCGCGTCGCTGCCTGCCTGACATTGTACCACGCCCGCGACCATTCACTTTGTGGTGTCGGTCACAAATAATTGTTGGGCTTACGCGGCTGCCCTGCATGCTGTTCGTGGGCAGGCGCCGACATCCCACATCCTCTGCCACGAGGGTGCGGAGAGCCCCTGCCGGTCCCCGCATCCGCTATCCACAATCGGAAATGGTAGTACAATCATGTCAGGCCCCATGCGCGGGGCGCACAACGCCAGAATGAAAATATTATTCTTCTTGGGAGGGCGCAGCCCTCCCAAACCCTCCCGCGGGCGGGCTATGTTCACCTCAGGCCCCATGCGCGGGGCGCACAACGCCAGAATGAAAATATTATTCTTCTTGGGAGGGCGCAGCCCTCCCAAACCCTCCCGCGGGCGGGCTATGTTCACCTCAGGTTCGTCGGAGATTCACCATATTGGAATGCCCCGCGCGCGGCTCTGGTCTCCCCAGCAAGCGTTGTAACGTTACAGTCGCTCTACATCTCCGCGGCTCTACACCTCCACACAACCACCCTGGAGAGCTGTGGAGGTGTGGAGATGAGGGCCAGATTGTCAAGCAGGTCTGAACCATGCCTGAGTCAGGTTGCCCTATACCTCACGACGAAACCAGCGCCGGGGAGCGGCGTGACCCCGCTCCCCGGCCATTTGTCCTCTCCCTCGCCGGCGTATCCGTTACTCTGCTCCCGGAGCGGGCGCTGTTCTGGCCGCGCGAGCGCACCCTGATCATCGCCGATACCCACCTGGGCAAAGCGGCCAGCTTTCGCGCCGCGGCCATCGCCGCTCCCGAGAACAGCATTACCGACCTGGGCCGGCTCACCGGCGCCCTGGTGCGCACCGGCGCTACCCGCCTGGCCATTCTTGGCGACTTTCTCCACGCTCGCGCTGGCCGCACGCCGACCGTGCTCGCGGCCATCGCTGCCTGGCGTGCCGCCCATCCCGACCTGGAGGTGCTGCTCGTGCGGGGCAACCACGACGTGCGTGCCGGCGACCCGCCGCCGGAGTGGGGCATCACCTGTCTCAATGCGCCCGTCGCCCTTGGCCCCTTCGCCCTCTGCCACGATCCCGACACCGCCACCCCGGGCTATGTTCTGGCCGGCCACCTGCATCCCGCCGTCGTCCTGACCGGCCCGGGGCGGCAGCGCGAACGGTTGCCCTGCTTCCTCGTCGGCCCGCGCCGCGCCATCCTGCCCGCCTTCGGCAGTTTCACTGGCCACACCACTGTGTACCCCGGCGCCGGCGACCGCGCCTATCTAATCGCCGGTGAGGTCATCGAAATGCAACGGCCCGGCGAGCCTTCAACACTCGCCAGGCCGTGAGAATCTGCCACCGTTCATCAGTGGGGAACCCCGCGCTTATCCCCCCAGAGAGGTGAACAGGAGATGGATCGCGTATGCGATTGCCCCGAATGTAATCAGGGTAATCACCGCCGCCAGCACCAGGGCCGTGGTTTCCGAAACTTCACCGAAGAGACCCCGACTCTGCGTGCGCTCTTCGAGACCCGCCATCTGCGGCGCGCGCTGATTCATCGCCTCCATACTTGTACCTCTCCTGTGTGTTCAGCACTCCTCAATCTCTTCTCGTAGAGTAACCATCCAGAGCTGCGCTGTGGAGGGGCGCCTTACCCCTCTTCTGGCGAGCGATTTCCCCCTTTGCAGGGAGAATCTCCTCGGTTACAAAACGCTTACCTCCTGGTTACACCAGCGTAACGTGGCATATCGTACACTACGTGTAGGCTGCACCCACCGAGCTGTGCGCGGCCCCCGGCTCCCAAAACCCGTCGCGTTGTCGTTGTGAAATTGGCAGTCTGCAATGGTATGCGGCTACGCCGCGCCCTGCCAGGATGAGAACAGGTTGTTTCCCCGGAGGGCGAAGCCCTCCCAAACCCTCCCGCTGGGGTGGGCTTGCCGCCTCCACAGGCAGGGGGATGAGGAAACCCGGTTTCCCCATACTCTGACACGATGAAGACAAGTTTATTCCCGGGAGGGCATCGTCCTCCCAAACCCTCCCGGTGGGGCGGGCTTGCCACCCCTACAGGCAGGGGGATGGGAAAACCCGGTTTCCTATATCTTCACCTCAGGAGAGTTTATGTTCGACGTGCTGACCACACTCCTCTGCACCGCCCTGCCGGCCATTCTGCTCCTGGCCCTCATCGTCTGGCTGGTACGCCGACCGGCGCGACCGCGCACGGTCAACCCCTACGTCACGCCGTCGGCCCGGCCTTCCACGCCGGACCGATTCGTTGAGTTCGACGCGCTGGTGCAGCGCTGGGTGGCCGAAGAGCGTCTTTCGCCCGCGGTGGGGGCGGCGATTCGCGGCTTGATCGCCGCCGACTACGCTGCTGCCGGCTTCGGCACATTCTCTTCTGCGGCAGCGCCAGCGCCGGCGCCCGCCGCGGCTGCGGCAGCGCCAGCGCCGGCGCCCGCCGCGGCTGCGGCAGCGCCAGCACCGGCGCCCGCCATGGCTGCGGCAGCCCCGACGCCTGCCGTGCCTTCGGGCGAAGCCCCCGTTCCCGCCGCGCTGGCGCCCGCCCCTGTCGCCGAGCCGCCCCCGCGGGTGAGCGTCCGCTCCTGGAGCGCCGCGCTGCTGGCCCTGGGCACCCGCCGCACCCTCCTCTACCTGGGCGCTTTCTTGCTGGTTATTTCGAGCCTGACCCTGGTGATCTTCAATTGGGCCAGCTTTTCCCCGCCAGCGCAGTTCGCCATCCTCGCCGGAACCACCGCTGCCCTCTGGGGCCTGGGAACGTGGATGGCGCGCCAGCCCGCCCTGGGCGCCGCTGGCGCCAATGTGCAGGCCGTGGCCTCCCTGCTCGTCCCGGTAGTTGCCTTTGCTCTGGCCCGCCCCGGCCTGCTCGATCTGGCGCCGCGCGCGGCCTGGCAACTGGCCTCGGCCCTGAGCCTGGCGCTGTACCTGTTCACCACCTGGCGCACCCGGCGCGCCTTCTACGCTGGCGCGGCGGTTGTTGCCGCCCTCAGTCTGATCTTCGCCGCTCCCGAGGCGCTGGATCGGGGGTGGAGAAGTGCCGTTGCTACGGGCCTCCTGGCGGCCCTGGTTCCCCTTACCATCCGCCTGCGGGCAGCGGGCGCCGCGGAGCCAGCTATGGGCGTCGCTCGGGTCAGCCTGGTTGCTGTGCCCGTGCTGGCTCTGGGCAACGTCGCGCTCTACCTGGCTGGCTTGAGCGGCGGGATTGCCTTCGGCGTTACGCTGCTGGCGGCTGCACTGTTCTGTGTGCTGCGCTACGTGGCCGACGAGCGCAACTGGTGGTTCTGGGCCGCCGTTGCGTCCCCGCCCCTGGCGCTGGTCGCCATCCTCGACACGTTCGATGTACCCCTGCGCGTGCATATGCTGGCCCTGACGCTCCTGGCACTGGGCTACCTGTGGTTGAGCGCGGCCCTCGAACGGCGCCTGCGCCCCGCCGCCGCGCCACTGGCCAGCGGCGCGCTGGTCCTCGGCGCGCTGGTCCTGCTTCCGACCGGCTTCGACCTGTCGGTGGCCCGCTTCACCCTTGGCCCGCTGGCGGCCCTGGGCCTGAGTGGTGTCGCGCTGGTCGAACGGGGGCGCTTCGCCTGGCTCGGCCCCAGCCGCGACGGGCTGGCCGCTGCGGCGCTCGCCGGCGGAGGCGCCGCCCTCAGCGGCTGGCTGGGTGTGCTCCTCACCCTTACGTCCCTCGACAATGGGCAGATCGGCCTGATTCTGCTGCCACTGGCGGCCCTCGCCTTTGCCAGCGCGCGCTGGTGGCCCGGCTCGCTCCGCCCTGCCTACGACCCTGCGCTCCAGACCCTGGGGCTGTTCATCGCCTTGATTGCCGGGAGCCTGGCTCTGGAACACGCCGCCACCCGGCTTCCGGGGGCGCTCCTGCTCACCCTGATCTTCGGCGGGCAGGCCTCCCTGCGGCGCGGCTGGCCCTGGGCCACCCTCAGCCTGGGCGCCGGTCTCCTCGCGGCCTGGTTCACCCTCGATCGCTTCTTCGTCGGCGACACCTGGCTCCGCGCCGCGACTCTCACCGCCCTGGCCCTCAGCGCCGCCTACACCCTCGTCGGCGAACGGCTGCGCGCCACCGCTCTGCGCTACTGGACCTGGCCGGCGATTGGCTTGGGGGGGCTTGCCGGCTGTTTCGCAGCGGTGCTGGCCTTGCCCGAGGCTTTCAGTGAGCATCCTCTCGCCGCGCTGACGTTCCTGGGCCTGGCCGGGCTTACGGCGTTACACAGCTACCGCTGGCGAGAGGCGCGCCTGGGCTACGGCGCGGCGCCACTCCTCGCTACCGGCGCGCTCATCGCTGCCAGCCAGGGGTTCTTCACCCCCTGGCAGCCGCGGATGGGCGACCTGGCCCTGCTGGTGTGCGCCCTGGTTCTCGGCCTGGCATTGATCGGCCAGGTTCTGCGCCGTATTGACCGGGCCTATGCCCTGCCCTACGAACTGGTAGCCTTTTTCCTGCTACCCCTTGCGCCGCCGCTGGCGCTCGGCAATCCAGGGCGTCTCAGCCTCACCTGGGCGAGCGTGGCCGGCCTCTACGCGCTGGCGCTCTGGCGTTACCGGCAACCCTGGTTCCTGGCGCTGGCCTTCGTCGCGGCCGACCTGGCAGCCCTTCACGCCTTCACCTGGTTGTGGCCCGACCGCCCGCTGGAGTGGGCCGGCCTGCTGCTGGCGGGGCTGGTGTGGCTCCAGGGCCTGGCGAGCGCCGGGTTGCGGCGCGCGCCGGTCCCCTGGAACGGCGCAGGGCGATGGGGCTATGCCAGCGCCGGCCTCGGCGGGGCGGGGGCGCTGGCCCTTGCCAGCGCCAGCGACGGCGTGCTGGCCGGCGCCGCGCTGGCGCTGGCAGCGCTGCTCGCCGTGCTTGCCCAGGTCGAGCGCCGCGAAGCCGCGGCGACGGCCAGTCTGGCGCTGGCTGTGCCGGGCGCCTGGCTGGCGCACACCGCCGCCGGGCTGGACGGCGCCTGGGCCTCTGCCTGGCTGGTCCTCGAACTGGTGGGTCTGAGCCTGCTGGGCTGGCTGGCGACGCGCGTCGGCCTGAGCCTGTGGCGGCGGGTGACCGGTGTCGGCGCGCTTTGCGCAGCCGTGCTGCTCACGCTGGGAGCCGGTCTGGGTGGGCAGTTCCCGCCGCTAACCTTTGCGCTGGCGAGCCTCGGCCTGCTGCTGGCCACCCTGGCCGTGCGTGAGCGGCAGTCTGGCTACGCCTACGGCGCAGGCGGAGCGTTCGTTAGCGCGGCGCTCAGCCAGCTCGCCGACTGGGGCGTGCGCGAACTTCAGTGGTACGTCATCCCGGCGGGGCTGTACCTGCTGGTCCTGGCAGGGGGGCTACGCCGTTTCCAGGGTCACCGGCGGGCCTCGCAGCTCATCGAAGCCGCAGCCGTGATGCTCATGCTCGGCGTCACTGCGGCTCAGGCCCTGCTGCCCGAGGGCGGCCTGTTCTACTCCTTGCTGCTCTTCGGCGAGTCGCTGCTGATGGCGACCTACGGTGCCCTGTCGCGGCTGCGCGTGCCCTTCGTGGGCGGGATGGCCTTCTTTGTCGCGGGGGTGCTGTGGATGACCGTTGACACGGTGCGTCTGGCGAACCAGTGGGTCATCCTGGGCATCGTGGGCCTGCTGATGGTGCTGGCCTATGTCATCCTGGAGCGGCACCAGGAGCGCCTGCTGCGAGCCGGTCGCTACTGGGCGGGCCAACTACGGGCGTGGGAGTAGTACCAATTTCTGTTGAACATTCCGCATAACCCGAGCTGCGATAGCGCACGGTAATGCCCGGGATCGTAATCCACAATCCAAAATCGGCAATCTAAAATGGTATAAGAGCCTATCCGGATAACGCTTTCGGGACGAAGGCGCGTGGGGAAATCCGATTTCCCCACGCGCCTGCCAGGTGAGAGGGTGTGGGCGCAGAGGCCCTCCCAGGAAACAGCCCGCTGGCGGGGAGGCTTTGGGAGGGCGCAGCCCTCCCAGGAATAACCATTGTTCATTCCGGCGTCGTGCCGCGCAGCGGCATAGACGGCTGGGATGAACATAGCCGACGCGCGGGAGGGTCTGGGCGGAGGCTATTGCAACGTCGCTAGGGCAAGCCCCAAACCCTCGGGGGGTAGTGCAGCCGCACCACGCCCCGCCACAACGAAAAAAAGCGGGTTCGGGAAGGTGTGCTTCCCGAACCCACCTGTTCTACGCTACCCGCCGGAGATGGCGAGGAGTGGTTGCCCCTCTACGAGATCAGTGGGCCTGAGCGGCGCCCTTGCTTCCGTACTTCGCCATCGTCTCGTCGTCGGTGATCGGGTTGCGGAGGTTGTCCACCAGCTCCTGGATCTCCCGCGGCGGAGCCTTGGTCATCAGACTGACCACAACCACGAGGATGATCGCCACTGGCAGCCCGAAGATCCCCGACCCCAGGTGGCTGATGCCGAGCACGTTGAAGGCCGGGTTGGTGTAGTTCATCGCCATGTAGAAGATGGTGACGACCAGGCCGCCGATCATACCCGCGATCGCGCCGGGGCCATTGGCGCGGCGCCAGAAGATGCCCAGCAGCACGATGGGGAAGAAGGTTGCCGCAGCCATCGAGAAGGCCCATGCCACCATCTGGGCGATCAGCGCCAGGCGCGGGAGGGCCAGCAGTGCGGCAATGACAGCCGCCACGACAATCATCGACTTGCCCAGCATGATGCGGGTTTGCAGGCTGGCTTTGGGGTTGATGGTGCGGAAGTAGATATCATGGGCCACCGCCGAGGCGATCACCACCAGTAAACCGTCGGCGGTGGAGAGCGCCGCGGCCAGACCACCGGCGGCCACCAGCGCGCCGATCGTGAAGGGCAGGCCGGCAATATCAGGAGCGGAGAGCACCACCAGGTCGCCGTCAATCGTTCCGGCAGTCGGCGTACCGATCTCGCCATACTGCACGATCCCGTCGATCGATTTCTCCGTCACCGCCGTGCCGGAGATCTCACCGGCGCGGCCAGTCTTGTCATCGACTTTCTCGAAGGGGCCGAGGTCAATCACGCCGTTGCCGTTCGCATCCTCGATGACGACAGCGCCAGACTTCTCCAGGTTCTTCACCCAGGACGGCTGCTTGCCAAGGGCCACCCCATCGATCGCCTTGAAGTCGCGGATGGCGATCAGGCCATTGCGGCCCCACTGCTCGGTCCACGCTGGCAGTTCAGAGACCTGCTTGCCAACCACGTTCTCAAGGATGTTCCAGCGTGAGAAGGCGGCGTAAGCCGGGGCGGTGAAGTAGAGCAGGAAGATGAAGAACAGCGACCAGCCCACGCTCAGGCGGCTCTCCCTTACTGAAGGCACGGTGTAGAAGCGGATGAGGATGTGGGGCAGGCCGGCGGTACCCAGCATCAGACAGGCCATCAGCGCCAGGAAGTTCCAGGGCGTGCCGCGCCAGTCGCCGAGTTCGGGCCGCTTGGCGTCAGGAATGGTGATCGCCTCAGGCGGAGTGAGCGAGGAGCCGAACTGGTTATTGATCTGGTTCACGGCTGCGCGCGCCGAGGCGTTGCTCAGACCTTCATTGAAGGGTGGAATGTACCCGCTGGTAACGAACTTGCCCGGCACCGCCGGCGACTCGGTGGTCTTGGACAGGCCCTGCTCCTGCTCCAGACGCACGATGTTCTGCAGCGCCTGACCATAGCTCAACTGCGGAATGGGGAAACCGGTGAGCTGAATGGAGAGGAAGGTCACCGGGATCAGGTAGGCCGTAATCAGAATGATGTACTGGGCCACCTGAGTCCAGGTCACGGCCTTCATACCGCCGAGGAAGGAGCAGACCAGCACGCCGGAGAGACCGATCACCACGCCGAGGCGGAAATCCACGCCGATGAAGCGCTGCATAATCAGGCCGACGCCCACCACCTGAGCAGTCACATAGGTGAGGCTCACGATAATGGCGCAGATTGCAGCGACGATGCGGGCAGTATTGCCGCCGAAGCGGGCGCCCACAAAGTCAGGGATGGTATACTGACCAAACTTGCGTAGGTAGGGCGCGAAGAGCAAGGCCAGCAGCACGTAGCCGCCGGTCCAGCCCATAATGTAGGCCAGGCCATCGTACCCGATGAGGAAGAGCGTACCGGCCATCGAGATGAACGACGCGGCGCTCATCCAGTCGGCGCCGGTGGCCATACCGTTGAACACGGCGGGCACGTTACGCCCGGCGACGTAGTACTCATCGAGCAGCTTTGTGCGCGAGATGATCCCGATGGTGGCGTAGAGCGCCATCGTCAGCAGCAGGAAGACCCAGCCGATGATCTGCGTTGGCACGCCGGCGAAGACCTCCAGCAGCAACATGATGGTCGATACAATCAGAAAGCCGATGGTAAAGAGCCCGTAGTAGCGCGCCATCTTGTTGCGGAAGACGCTCTGGGCACTCGAGGAGGGAGAGACAGCCATGGTCACACTCCTGACACTTGTAACACCACTCGTCAGATGGCCCGTGGAAGGCGAGCCTGATCCGGCCAGCTCTGGCAGTGACTCCGTCGTTCAACCACGGGGCGCACAAATGCACCTGAGCGCGAACCCTGTTGCGCTGGAGCGGTAATGCTCCTGGCGAAGGGGGCGCTAGCGGTCACGGTCGCCCAGGCCGTACTTCTGGTCCAGCCGGTTCATCGCAAAGGCGTAGTAGAAGATGAGGACCACGAAGACCACCAGCGACCCCTGCGAGCCCATGTAGTAGCCCAGCGGGAAGCCGCCAATCACGATGTTGTTCAACTGATTGACCAGCAGAACTGGCACGTACGAGACCATGAACCAGATGACGATCAACGTGGTGATCAGGCGCAGGTTCTCTCGCCAGTACAACCTGGCGCGCTCCTCAGCGGGGAGCTTGGTGAAGTCGGTCATTGAAGGCCTCCTTGCTCGATCTTCCGGCGCTTCGTGGCGCGTGCTACGGCGCAATCCCACCCTCTTCCGGAAGCCATCCGCTTTCGGCGAGCACGGGCGAATCATCTCGGCGCGACGAGCCTGGTCCACGTCGAGATGCGAGAAGAAGCCGCGTTCCGCGGCGCACCTCTCAGAACCGATGGTTCGGATTATAGATGGATTGCTCGGTGTCACCAGACTACCAGAGCTTTTTCATGTCCGTTTAAGGTTTGTGTAAAGTTTCTGTAAAGCCGGAGGCTGCACAGGGGGTGGAGGGCTTGCCGCCCCCACAGGCAGGGTTATGGAGAAAGCCAGTTTCCCTATCCCTCAACCGGTGTTGGGGGCGCCTGGCGTTCCAGCAGGCAGGGGTATGGGGAAACCTGGTTTCCCTAGCTTTATCACGTCAGCCGTCCATGCGGCTGCGCCGCACAACGACAAGATGAACATGGATTTTTCTTGGGAGGGCGCAGCCCTCCCAAACCCTCCCCGCTGGGGGCTTGTTTCTGGGAGGGCTGCGCCCTCACAAACCCTCCCGCGGGCGGGCTATGTTCACGTTTGGCGCGGTAGCACGGACGTATGGGCCCCGAACCAGCGCTCGTTCAAGGTCGCGAAAAAGCCGCTACGCTGGAGATCTTCCAGGATGCGGTTGACCTCGGCTTCGAGGCGGAAGGCGGGACGGGGGAAGGCCAGCGCCAGCGGCTCGCTGGTCAGTGCTGCGGCAATGCGTAGATCGGTACGGCTCCGGGTCGCCTCCAGGGCCGTGACCATGTCGGTGATAACCGCATCGAGCCGACCCGCCCCCAGGTCAGCCAGCGCGGCTGCGGCGTCGTCGTAGGTCGAACGGAGCACGAAGTTGCCCCCGTCGCGCAGCAGGCGGCGGGCCAGGGTATCGGCGTCGGAGCCCAGGGCTACCCCTACCACCTGGCCGGTCAGATCGCCTGCGCCAGCGCCAGGCGCCCCGGCAGCCGTGACCAGCACCTGACCGGCGTCGAAGTAGAAGCGCGAGAAGCGGGCGCGAAAGCCCTGCTCGGGAGCGTAGGGCAGCGCCGAGGCGATCATGTCGGCGCGACCGCTCACCAGGGCGCTATACAGCCCGTCGAAGCCCGTGGGCACAATCTCGACCGTGAGACCCAGCTCCGCGGCGATGGCCTGCGCCAGGTCCATATCGTAACCGGTCACCTGCCCATCCTGCTCAAAGGCAAACGGCCGGAAACCCACATCGGTCGCCACCCGCAGCGTCCCGCGCTGCTGCACCGCCGCCCAGACCGGGTCGAGGGGCGCCCCGCGCGCGCCACCCTCGGCGCTCCAGGCCAGCAGCGCGTACAGCAAGAGCACGCCCAGGGCGGCTGCATCGAACAGGGCCGTGCGACGCCGCAGAATCGGGTGACTCATCATATTCTCATTATCGTTCCTTGATTCTCACAGATGGCTGAAGTATACTGCAACGTAGTGACCTCGCTGATGCATGGCTCTGCGCTCCTGATCCGATGCCCGAGTGTAATAAGCGGTTTCCTGCGGTAAGGATATGTCCTTGCCGGTAAACCGATCGGAAACACGTGTCAGGTTGCGACGCCAGCGAAGGTCGAACTGCTCACCTGATCCCACAACGCGCGAAACCTGCACGGGCGCACCCGAGAAGCCGGCAAAGGCTCTGCTCTTCAGTACCCTGTGCGGCTTCGCCGCAGCACCGCTCTACACAGCGTGTTCCTTGGAGAGGACGGTGCGTGCAAGGCTGCCCGTCAGGCAGGGGCGCGGTTCGACGGGCTCACCGCGGGTGGGAAACGCGGGTTTCGCCAGTCTCACGGGGCAGGGTTCTCATCACCGGTGGCGCCTGAACACAGGAATGCCTATGGAAGAGCCTCGCGAACAGCAATCGGTTCCAGCGCTGCCCCCGTCCGGCGGGTCGTCATACGGCGCTGCGCCGCCGCTGGGGGCTTATGCGCCGGCTCCTGCCCCCTCAGCGCTGGACGTTGGCGCGAGGGTCGCGCGCCTGCTCGTCCATCGCGCCTTCTGGTACGCCGAGCAACTCTGGCTCCTGGCGCGCCCGCATCTGGGCTGGCTCATCCTCACCACCTTTCTCCTGGGCGTCATCGCCGTTCTCAGTCTGTTGCTGGCGCTGCCGCGGCTCGCCCGTGAGCAGCCGGCGGATATTCGGGTGTCGTGGCTCCAGCCTGCCCCCGCAGTGGTGGATTTTCTGCGTGGCCAGCAGACCTACGATGCCGATCTGATGTGGAACTCGTTTAGCGCTAATTTCCAGGAGTCGTTGCAGGCCCGCGATTTCACCCGTGAGACCCTGGCCGAACAGATGGAGCAGGAACGCCGGAACGGACAGCGTTACCGCAAGTTCGAGTACATCGGCGGCATTCGGCTCCCCGATAATCAGGCGATGTATTTCTACGTCGTAGAGGTGTCAGTTCCCCAGAGCGCGCGGACGCGCTCGATCTCCTTTGTCTTTACTGTGGACCGAGACGGCAAGATTGTCGCCATCGAGTAAGGTGTTGCCGCCTGGCGCATGGTGGTGCAACAGCGGCGCGCATCTGGAAGTGGAGTAGACGCATGGCCATTGAGCCCTACCGCCCCAACGACGCACAGTACCGCGATGATTTCGATCGCGAGCTCGACAAGAAGCTGGACAGGATCTTCCACCGCTGGCAGTGGAAGCTCTTTCGCTTCGTGCGCACGCTGATCTTCATCGCGATCGGGATCTGGCTGGCGACGAACTTGCTGCCCCCGGTGTTCGAAACCGTCCTGTCGGGCAATCTCGGCCCGATGATCCTGCAGTTCATCCCGGTTGCGATTTACCTCTTCTTTTTCATCGGCTTCCAGTTCTTCCTGATGTACTACTTCATGGCGCGCACCCGCATCTACTGGGTGAAGCCGGGTGAGACGGGCATCAGTTTCAAGGACTACCGCGGCAACCCCGAGGTGCTGGAGGCTGCGCGGCGCGTGGTGACGCTGCTCAAGGGGGCCAAGGAGTTCAAGAAGATGGGTGGCGAGGTGACGCGCGGCATCCTGCTGATCGGACCGCCCGGCACCGGGAAGAGCTACCTGGCGCAGGCCATCTCCACCGAGGCCGGGGTGCCGTTTGGCTATCTCAGCGCCCCGTCGTTGCAGTCGGCCTGGATGGGTATGGGTAACATCAAGGTGATGAACCTGTACCGCAAGGCCCGGCGCTTTGCCCGCGAGTATGGCGCCTGTATCATTTTTATTGATGAAATTGACGCCATCGGTGGCGCGCGCTCGACCAGCCTGATGGGTACCGGCGCCGCCGGGATGGACGGCAATGCCGCCGGGGGTCTGCACAGGGTGGTGATGGGTATTGGCGGCATGATGGGGGGCGGTAGCGGCATCCTCAACGAGTTGCTGCTGCAGATGGACCCGCCGCCCCAGGATAGCTGGTGGGGCAAGTTGTTGCGCACCCTGCGGCTACGCAGCGGCAAGCCCGATATGCCGCCGGTGCTGACGATGGCGGCCACCAATCTGGCCGAGACGCTCGATGCCGCGCTGCTCCGCCCGGGGCGCTTCGACCGCAAGATCGCCGTTGAGCCGCCTGATGCCGATGGCCGCCGCGAGGTGATCGAGTATTACCTCAGCAAGGTCAAACACGAGCCGATGCCGATTGACCGCATGGTCTCCGACACGATCGGCTACACGCCGGTGGCGATCAAGTACTGCATTAACGAGGCGACCATCCACGCCCACTTCGACGGGCGCGCCGCGATCAACTACTGGGACTTCACGCGGGCCCGCGAGACCCACGAGTGGGGCCTGCGCCAGCCCATCCGCAGCATGTCCTACGAAGAGCGCCGCCGCATCGCCTACCACGAAGCCGGCCACGCCTACGCCATGGTCAAGCTGCTGAAGAAGGAGCGGCTCACCAAAGTGACCATCGTGCGCCACGGTAGCGCCCTCGGGTTTGCGGCCTGGAAGCCGGAGGAAGAGATCCATACCCGAACCAAGGATGAGTTGCTCGACCGGATCAAGATCAGCCTGGCCAGCCGCGCCGCCGAGGAACTCTTCCTGGGCATCCAGATGAGTGGCGTCACCAGTGATCTGCAGGGCGCCACCGGCCTCGCCGCGATGATGGTCGGGGCCTATGGTATGGACGAGAGCTTCTTCTCGTACCTGACCTTTGGTATGCAGGGCCTCAATGCCCCGGACATCAAGCCGCGCATCGAGGCGATTTTGCAGGAGCAGTACCGCCAGGTCAAGAGCTTGCTGGAGAACAACCCCGAGGCGGTGATTGCCATCGCTGAGGCGCTTATTCTGCGCAACGAGTTGACCGACATTGATGTGAAGGAGATTCTCGACCGGATTGAGGCCGAGCATCCCTTCACACCGATCAGCGCCCGCAGGGAGCGCGCCGTCTTCGGCTTCGCTGCGGCCACACGGACGCAGGGCGCCAGCCCCCTGGTACGACGCCGCCGCGAGGCGCGGCCCAACGCCCTGCCGGCTCCTGCCACGATTATCCTCGACGCCGAGCAACGCCGCGACGAAAGCGCCGGCGAGTCCTGATCGGCGAGTTCCAGAGGGCGTCAATCGGCTCCGGCAGAGCAAACAGGGGCGCGGGGGAAGGAACTTCCCCCGCGCCTTTACCATTTGTTGCAACACCCGTCACCGTGGGGGTTATCGTGACGAATATGGGTGTTTTGCCGGGAGGGCTGCGCCCTCCCAAACCCTCCGCTCAGGGAGGGAGTTGGGGAAACCCGGTTTCCCCATGTCCCAACCGCTGGTGGGAGCGGCTGGCACCACCCACAGGCAGGGGTGTGGTTCGACCGGCGCACCGCAGGCGGTTCGACCGGCGCACCGCAGGCGGTTCGACCGGCGCACCGCAGGCGGTTCGAC
>CAKZKA010000265.1 GCA_937120965.1 uncultured Chloroflexota bacterium | reverse complement strand
CCTGCCTGTGGGGGCGCCAGCCGCTCCCACCAGCGGTTGGGACATGGGGAAACCGGGTTTCCCCATCCCCCTCCCTGAGGGGAGGGTTTGGGCGTAGAGACGCAGCGGCGCTGCGCCTCTACGCCCTCCCAGGAATAGGTATTTTCATGCTGGCGTTGTGCGCCATGCGCATGACCGTCTTACCTCAGCCGCGCGGCGGCCACCGCAGCCTGGCCGAGCGCTAACCCGCCGTCGTTCGGCGGGACGCGGCGGTTGATCAGGGTCTCGAAGCCGTCGGCGGCGAGGCGGGGCAGCAGGCGCTCCAGCAACAACCGGTTCTGGAAGACGCCGCCGCTGAGCGCCACGACCTCCAGACCGGTGCGCTCGCGCGCCAGCCGGCAGGCTGTCGCCAGGCTCGTAGCGACGGTGGCGTGAAAGCGCCCCGCGATGACTCCCACACCCACACCGCTGCGCACATCCTCCACCAGCGCCCGGATGGCCGGACGCATGTCCAGGCGGAACGGCGCTTCCAGAACGATCGAGAAGGGGTAACCGCGCTCCACCGGTTCGGCGATGTGCTCCAGGGCGATGGCTGCCTGACCCTCGTAGGCCGCGTGGGGGTGCAGGCCCACCAGCGCCGCCGCCGCGTCGAAGAGCCGGCCCATACTCGAGGTGGGCGGGCTGTTGAGGCCCCGTTCGATCATGCGGATGATCAGCCCCGCCCGTGCCGCGTCCAGCGATTGCAGGAGATCAAGCGCAGGGAGGTCCGGGCCATAGGCCTGCCAGAGGTAGGCCAGGGCCATGCGCCAGGGCTGCCGCACCGCCGCGTCGCCGCCGGGCAGCGGCACGTAGGCCAGATGGCCGAGCCGGGTATACTCGGCCAGGGTCGCCAGGAGGACCTCACCGCCCCAGATCGCCCCATCGGGGCCGAAGCCCGTGCCATCGGCGGCAATGCCGATCACCGGCCCCTCGCGCCCATGCTCGGCCAGGACGCTGGCGATGTGGGCGTGGTGGTGCTGCACGCCGATCTTTATGTCAATTGGAAGCGCCAGGGCCTCCTTGGTTGCCAGGTACTCCGGGTGCAGGTCGTAGGCTACCACCGCTGGCGTGATGTCGAAGAGGCGCTCGAAGTGGGCAATCCCTTCGCGGAAGGAGGTGAGGGTCTCGAGGTTTTCCAGGTCGCCGATGTGGTGGCTGAGGACGGCCTCGTGCTCGCGGAAGAGGCAGAAGGTGTTCTTCTGATGACCGCCGACGGCCAGGATGGGCCGCGGGGCGGCCATGTCCAGGCGGAGTGGTTCGGGCACGTAGCCCCGCGAGCGCCGCAGGGGTTGCTCGCCGCCGGCTACCACGCGGGTGACGCTGTCGTCGCAGCGGATGTGGATGGGCCGGTTGTGGCTGAGAATGGCGTCGGCGATGGCGCCAAGCCGGGCGCGGGCGTCGTCGTCACGGTAGGCAATGGGCTCGTCGCTCAGGTTGCCGCTGGTGAGCACCAGCACCGCGGGTTGCGCCGGGTCGCGGCGGGCGGCAAAGGCGTCGAGCAGCAGCGTGTGCAGGGGGGTGTAGGGGAGCATGAGTCCCAGGGTGGCGTGGCCGGGGGCCACATCGGGGGCCACGGGCGCCGAGGGCAGCCGGTCGAGCAGCACAATCGGGCGGCGCGGGGAGAGCAGCAGCGCCTCCTCGGCCGGGCTCAGGGCGCACAGGCGCCGGACGGTGGCCAGGTCGGGGGCCATGAGCGCGAAGGGTTTAGCCTCGCGCTGCTTACGCCGGCGCAGCCGGGTCACGGCCCCGGGGTGGAGCGCGTCGCAGGCCAGGTGGTAGCCGCCCAGCCCCTTAACCGCCACAATTGCCCCGGCGGCCAGCGCCGCTGCCGCCGCCTCCAGCGGCGGCAGGCCCGGGTCGGAGCATGGCCCCTGCAGCTCTTCCCATTGCAGGCGCGGCCCACAGACGGGGCAGGCGTTGGGCTGGGCGTGGAAGCGCCGGTCGAGAGGGTTCTCGTACTCGGCGCGGCAGGCGGGACAGAGGGCGAACTGGCGCATCGTCGTGCGGTCGCGGTCGTAGGGGATGTCGAGCACGATGGTGAAACGGGGGCCGCAGTTGGTGCAGTTGATGAAGGGATAGCCATAGCGCCGGTCGGTGGGGTCGCGCAGTTCGCGCAGGCAATCGGCGCAGGTGGCGCTGTCGGGGGCGATCAGGGTGCGCCGGGTGGCTGCGGCCGCGCTGGCGACGATAGCAAAGCTGCTATCACCCCGGGGCAAGAGCGCGGCGCGCTCCAGGGCTTCGATCCGCGCCAGGGGCGGCGCCTCGGCCCGCAGCGCCGTCACAAAGCGCTCCAGGTCAGCAGGTGGACCCTCGATCTCGATCGTGACCCCGGTGCTGTCGTTGCGCACGAAGCCGGTCAGCCCGAGACGGTGGGCCAGCCCGAAGACGAACGGGCGAAACCCGACCCCCTGCACGATCCCCCGCACCAGCACGCGCCAGCGCAGTATCTGCCCGCGATCCTCAACCTGCATACCCGCTCCCTCGCCGGTGTCGCTCCTAATTGATCGCCGGCCCTCACCGGCACACCTTCAGGATTGAAAATTGATTTATTTTTGGGAGGGCTGCGCCCTCCCCAACCCGCCCCCGCTGGCGGGGTGTTTCCTGGGAGGGCGCTGCCCTCCCCAACCCGCCCCCGCTGGCGGGGTGTTTCCTGGGAGGGCTGCGCCCTCCCCAACCCGCCCCCGCTGGCGGGTTACTTCCTGGGAGGGCGCAGCTCTCCCCAACCCTCCCGCGCGGGCTATGTTCACCTCAGAGATGGCGGGGTTCCTGCGCGCGCTCCGGTGCTATCATTTCTACCCCACACCGGCACGCGCCGTCAAGCCTCCGTTCGCCCCATGCAAAGCAAATGAAAAATTAATTTGACCGTCAAAGTAGTTGACATGGCCCATCGTCTCAAGTAGAATGACTCTCATTACTGGTAGCGATGAATACTCCCCCTGGTGGGTTTGCACGGTACGGATCGCCCCCGGCGCGCCCTGGTTGGGACAGAGCGCCCCGCGCCCCGGATGCGGCCTCTGCACCGGCCCGAGGGAGGCAGCGAGTTCCCGGTGGAAGCGCGGCGGTACCGGCTCGCACCTACCGGGCCACCGGCGCGATGCGCGTTCCCGGGGCTGTCAGACTTTAAGGGCGGACAGAACGTATGGGCGCCGACGGGCGTCAGGGCGTTGGGATGCGCTGGTTCGTCCTCACCCCCGGCCCCCTTCGACAGGCTCAGGCTTCGCCCTGAGGCTCCGCCCGAAGGGGCGGTCCTCTCCAGCGAAGCTGGAGAGCCTGCGCTGAGCCTGTCGAAGCGGGGAGACCAGAGCCGCGCGCGGGGGCGTTCCGATGCGGTATGAGCTACGCTGGCTCGGAATGTTCTGTTCGCCATTAAAGCCGTCAGGCAGAGGGGCGCGGCGCGTCAATCAGCTTCACGGTGCAGGAGTTCTGTCGCTCCAGACCTTCCTGCGACAGCAGTGCGGGCCAGAATAACCTCGCAGAGTTACTGACAACGAGCAGCATGATGAGTAGCAATGGCGCCACTTCACCCCGCAGCGCCTCACTGGAGGCGCTGCTCGATCGTCTGAATGAGCCGCGAACGGTCGAGGCGCTGCACCAGTTGCTCGACCACGCCGAACTGCTGGCCTACTCGGCCGGGGCGCTGGACGGGCTGATCCGCCGGGGCGAGGCGATCACCGACAATATCGCCGCCAGTCTCGATGAGGTGCGGCAGGCCCTGCCGGCGGAGAGCGGGGCCTACGTCAACGAACTGGCAGCCCTGGGCAAAGAACTCCCCGCCATTACCGCCACGGCCACGCAACTGGCGCAACTCTCGGCGCAACCCGAGTTTCAGGCCACCCTCACCGCCCTGCGCAACCCGGCAACCCTCCAGGCCATCAACCAGCTCCTCGGCCAGCTCGAACTGGTCGCCTTTGCGCTGACGGCAGCGCACGACCTGTTGCAGCGCGGCGAGGAACTGACGGACAATATCCGCTCCAGTCTCGACGATGTGCGCGGCGCCATTCCCAGCGAGAGCAACGAGGTGATCGCCCAGATCCTCTCGCTGGCAGTGCTGCTGCCCTACCTCCCCCGCCTCGTCGCCGTGGCGCCGAAGTTCATCGAGATTATCGAGCGGCTGGCCCCCTTCGTTGCCTCACAAGAGTTTGACGCCTTGCTCAGCTCCGGCGTGTTCCAGCCGGCTACGGTGAAGCTGGTCGGGCAGGCTGGCGATGCCTTTGTGGCGAGTTACGAAGAACAGCGGCGTCATCCTCCGAAGCGCGGCCTGCTCAGCCTGCTGGGCGCGCTGCGCGACCCGGATGTGCAGCGCGCCGCGGCGCTGATCCTGGCCTTCGGGAAGCGCTTTGGGCATTCGCTGGAGCGATGAGCGAGGGGGCCGGGCAGGCAGAGAGGCCGGAAAGCCCGGTTTCCGAGTGTGAAAACAGGTCGTGCGGGGGAGGATGCGGGGCGTTCCGCCCCCCTTCCAGCCTCCTCCGTCGGGGGAGGGTTTGGGAGGGCATAGCCCCCCAGATCCCTCGCGCAAGGGATGTGGGGAAACCCGGTTTCCCACGCCCCTCCCAAATCCCTCGCGCAAGGGATGTGGGGAAACCCGGTTTCCCCACGCCCCTCCCTGAAGGGAAGGCCTGGGTGAAAAACGATGCACGAACTGTCTATCGCCCTCAATCTGGTAGAGATCGTTGACGAGGCCGCCCGCCGCGCCGGGGCCGAGCGCGTCGTCGTGGTGCACCTGCGCCTGGGCGCAATGTCCGGCGTGGTGCAGGAAGCGCTGGAGTTCTGCTTTCCGCTCGCCACCGAGGGCACGCTGGTGGAGGGCGCTCGACTGGAAATTGAGCGCGTCCCGCTGGTGGTGGCCTGCGCCTCGTGCGAACGCGATGTGCAGCCCGCGGAGGGCAGCTTTCGTTGCCCCCTCTGCGGCGCCCTGAGCATGCTGATTCGCCAGGGTCGTGAGCTTGAAGTGACCGGGATCGAGGTTCCCGACCCTGAACCGGCTATGGAGGAACCCTGATGCCATCGTTATCCACACGCCTGCTCGAGATCCGCACCGGCGTGCTGAGCAAGAACGATCAACTGGCGGCGCGCCTGCGCGAGCGCTTTCGCGCCGCCGGGGTGCTGGCGCTCAACCTCGTCTCCAGCCCCGGCAGCGGCAAGACGGCGCTTCTGGAACGCACCCTTACCGACCTGGTGCGGGCCGGCCATCGCCCCGCAGCGCTGGTCGGCGACCTGGCCACCGACAACGACGCCCGTCGCCTGGAGCGCAGCGGCGCCCCGGTTCGCCAGATCGAGACCCGCGATATGTGCCACCTGGAAGCCGAGATGATCGGCGCGCACCTTGACGCGGCAGGCTGGAACCTGGAGGACCTGGAGTACCTCTTCATTGAGAACGTCGGCAACCTGGTGTGCCCCTCCGGCTACGACCTGGGCGAAGCGGTGCGCGTGGTGCTGCTTTCGGTTACCGAGGGCGAGGATAAGCCGGTGAAGTATCCGGTGCTGTTCAACTCCGCCGATGTGGCGATTATCACCAAGCTCGACCTGGCGGAGGCGTGCGGAATTGACCTGGCCCTGATGCGCCGAAACATCGAGGAGGTGCGGCCCGGTATTGCCATTTTTGAGACCTCCGCCCGCACCGGGGCGGGGATGGACGCCTGGCTGACGTGGCTGACGGCGAGAAGGATGCGCGGAGACGCGATGTAGAGCTGTGGCGGTGTGGGACTTCGAGCGACGGATGGACGACATGGACCTTCCTTCGCGCCTCCGCGCCTTCATAGCCTCCAGAGGAGACCGGTATGGCAACCCTGTTATGGCTCCAGGGAGGGGCATGTAGCGGTAATACGATGTCCTTCCTCAACGCTGAGGAACCGAGCGCCTGCGACCTGGTAACGGACTTCGGGATCGACATTCTCTGGCATCCCTCGCTGGGGATGGAACTGGGCGAGGCCGCGCAACAACTCTTCTACGCATGCGCCCGGGGTGAGCGCCAGCTCGACATCTTCGTCTTCGAGGGCACCGTGATCCTGGGGCCAAACGGCTCGGGCCGCTACGATATGTTCGCCGACCGGCCGTGAAGGACTGGGTCTACGAACTGGCTAACCAGGCCAGTATCGTTGTGGCGATCGGCGATTGCGCCTGCTGGGGCGGCATCCCCGCTGTAGCGCCCAATCCCAGTGAGTCGGTCGGCCTGCAGTACCTCCGCAGGGCCAGGGGCGGTTTCCTCGGCGGCGACTGGCGCTCGAAGGCCGGTCTGCCGGTGATCAACATCCCCGGCTGCCCCGCCCATCCCGACTGGGTTACCCAGATCCTGGTGGCGGTTGCCAGCGGGCGGGCCGGCGACGTGGCCCTCGACGAATTGCAGCGCCCGCAGACCTTCTTCAAGAGCTTTACCCAGACCGGCTGCACCCGGGTGCAGTTCTTTGAGTACAAGCAGTCTACGCTCGAGTTCGGCCAGGGCACCCGCACCGGCTGCCTGTTCTACGAATTCGGCTGCCGCGGCCCTATGACCCGCTCACCCTGCAACCGCATCCTCTGGAACCGCCAATCCTCCAAGACCCGCGCCGGCATGCCCTGCACCGGCTGCACCGAACCGGAGTTTCCCTTCTTCGACCTGGCGCCTGGAACGGTCTTCAAGACCCAGAAGGTCAGCGGCACCATTCCGCGAGACGTGCCTACCGGCACCGATCCCATCAGCTACATGGCCCTGGCAGCGGCGGCCCGCGTAGCGGCGCCCCGGTGGTCGAAAGAGGATATGTTTGTGGTGTAGCCCGCGACGCGGGACCAGAGGAGCGATGAGTTATGGCTACAGTGACCGATCTTTCTCCCGCGGGCGCGAAAGCTCTCGATCTGCACGTCAGCCCCCTCGGGCGAGTAGAGGGCGACCTCGATGTGCGCGTGTCCGTCCGGGATGGGGTGGTGACCGGCGCCTGGACCGAGGCGGCCATGTTCCGCGGTTTTGAGATTATTCTCAAGGGCAAGGACCCTCAGGCGGGCCTGATCGTCACCCCGCGCATCTGTGGCATCTGCGGCGGCAGCCATCTCTACAAAGCGGCCTACGCCCTCGATACGGCCTGGAAGACCGAGTTGCCTCCCAACGCCACGCTGGTGCGCAATATCGCCCAGGCCTGTGAGACGCTGCAAAGTATTCCGCGCTGGTTCTACGCCCTCTTCGCCATCGACCTGGTCAATAAGAACTACGCCCGGGCCGAGGGCTACGACGAGGCGGTGCGCCGCTTCGCGCCTTTCGTCGGCTCGAGCTACGAGGCCGGGGTGACCCTTTCAGGCAAGCCGGTTGAGGTCTACGCGATCTACGGCGGCCAGTGGCCCCACTCCAGCTTTATGATCCCCGGCGGGGTGATGTGCGGCCCGACCCTCGCCGACGTCACCCGCTCGATCGCCATCCTGGAGTACTGGAAGGACGAGTGGCTGGAGAAGCGCTGGCTGGGCTGCTCGGTGGACCGATGGCTGGAGAACCGCTCCTGGGCCGATGTGCTGGCCTGGGTGGACGAGAACGAGAGCCATTACAACTCCGACTGTGGCTTCTTCATTCGCTACGCCCAGCGAATCGGCCTCGACAGGTTCGGCGCCGGCTTCGGCAACTACCTGGCTACCGGTACTTATTTCAACCCCGAGAAGTACGCTCGCCCGACCATCGAGGGCCGCAATGCCGCGCTGATCAACCGCTCGGGGGTCTTCGCCGACGGGATCTACTACGACTTTGACCAGGCCAATGTGCGCGAGGATGTCACCCACGCCTTCTATGAGGGCAACCACGTCCTGCACCCCTTCGAGGGCCGCACCGAACCGGTGGACCCGGCAGTCGGGCGCAAGCAGGGCAAGTACACCTGGGCCAAAGCGCCGCGCTACGAGATTCCGGGTGTGGGCGCAAAGCCGCTGGAGGCCGGCCCGCTGGCGCGACAGGTGATCGCTGGCAAGCCCGGCGCGGAGTCGTGGCAGGACTACGACCCGCTCTTCCACGACGCGGTAACCACCGTCGGCCCCAGTGTGCTGGTACGGGTCCTGGCGCGCATGCACGAGGCGCCCAAGTACTACAAACTGGCGCGCAGATGGCTCGATGAACTCAACCTGCACGAGAAGTTCTACATCAAGCCCCAGGAGCTGCCCGATGGCCGTGGCTTCGGCTCTACCGAGGCGGCGCGGGGCAGCCTTTCCGACTGGATCGTGATCAAGGACGGGAAGATCGAGAACTATCAGGTGGTGACGCCTACCGCCTGGAACATCGGCCCCCGCGACGGCAAGGAGATCAACGGGCCAATGGAGCAGGCTTTCGTCGGCGCGCCAATCGTCGACCCGAGCGATCCGGTCGAACTGGGGCACGTTGCCCGCAGCTTCGATTCCTGCCTGGTCTGTACCGTTCACGCCTACGACGAGAAGAGCGGCAGGGAACTGGCGCGCTTCCGGATTGGCGAGGGGGCGTAGGCAGCGCGGTATGGAGACGGTTATCATCGGGTGCGGGAACCTGTTGCGGGGCGACGATGCGGTTGGCCCCATCCTGATCCGCCGGCTCTGGGAGCTTGGCCCGCCGCCGGGCGTGCGGCTGGTGGATGGTGGCACGGCGGGGATGGATGTGGCCTTTCAGATGCGCGGGGCGGCGCGGGTGATCATTGTGGACGCATCGCGCACCGGCGCCGCGCCGGGCAGTCTGTACCAGGTGCCCGGCGCAACCCTGGAGCAGATCCCGCCACCTCAGGGTATGAACCTGCACGCCTTTCGCTGGGATCACGCTCTGGCCTTCGCGCGCTGGCTGCTCAAGGAGGAGTACCCCCGCGAGGTGACGGTGTACCTGATCGAGGGCGAATGCTTCGACCTGGGGGCGCCGCTCAGCCAGACCGTTGCGGTGAGTATGGAGAGCCTGGTGCAACACTTGCTGACCGAGCTGAGCGCGCCGCTACCCTGGGGGCGGCGGTAGCGCATGCTCGCGGCCCGCCACAATGCGCCCGATACGCGCCTTCGCTCCGCCCTTCGCGCCGCCCACACCGTCCCCTCCGGGAGGGGCGTGGGGAAGCCCGGGTTCCTCGTATGTTCACATCAGGCCCCATGCGCGGAGCGCACACCGCGGCGATGACCATAGGGTATCTCTGGGAGGGCCGCCCCCTCCCTGGCCCTCCCCCGCTGGGGGAGGGAACCGGGCGCCTCCCCGCAGGGAGGGGTTCGGTTCGACAGGCTCACCGCAGGTGGGGAAACCCGGGTTCCCCATGGCCCACCCGCGGGTGGGAGCGGCTGGCGTCCCACAGGCAGGGGTGCGGTTCGACAGGCTCACCGCAGGTGGGGAAACCCGGGTTCCCCATCTCCCAACCGCGGGTGGGAGCGGCTGGCGCCCCCACAGGCAGAGGTGCGGTTCGACAGGCTCACCGCAGGTGGGGAAACCCGGGTTCCCCAGTTCCCACCCGCGGGTGGGAGCGGCTGGCGCCCCACAGGCAGGGGTGCGGTTCGACAGGCTCACCGCAGGTGGGGAAACCCGGGTTCCCCATCTCCCACCCGCGGGTGGGAGCGCCTGGCGCCCCCACAGGCAGGGGTGCGGTTCGACAGGCTCACCGCAGGTGGGGAAACCCGGGTTCCCCAGTTCCCACCCGCGGTTGGGAGCGGCTGGCGCCCCCACAGGCAGGGGTGCGGTTCGACAGGCTCACCGCAGGTGGGGAAACCCGGGTTCCCCAGTTCCCACCCGCGGTTGGGAGCGGCTGGCGTCCCACAGGCAGGGGTGCGGTTCGACAGGCTCACCGCAGGTGGGGAAACCCGGGTTCCCCAT
>CAKZKA010000264.1 GCA_937120965.1 uncultured Chloroflexota bacterium | reverse complement strand
CAGCGGGGGAGGGCCAGGGAGGGGGCGGCCCTCCCAAAGACGCCCCATGTTCATCGCGGCGTTGTGCGCCATGCGCACGACCGTCTAACGTGAACATAGGGAAGCCGGGGTTCCCTCCGCCTGGGCATGGCGGGTGCCCCGACGGTAGCTGACCTGATCTGGTGGACCAGCCGTGGCCCCCACGCCACCACCCGGGCCGCCGTGAATCAGCAGTTGCTGGACCGCGCCGCCACGGCCTGGGGCGCCAGCGTGCGCCATGTCTGGGACCGTGGCTATTGTGGTAGCCCCTGGGTGCAGGCCGCCCTGGCCGCCGGGGTGTCGTTTGTGCTGCGCTGGAAGCAGGGCGTGAAGCTGTTGGACACCCGGGGCAATGCCCGCAAAGCCTGGGAGATTGCGCGCGGCAAGCGCTCCCAAAGCTACCGGATGCTGCGCGACCCCCAGACCAAGCAGCTGATCAAGGTGGGCATCGTTGCCATCCCGGTGACCCTGGTCGATCATCCCCAGCCACTCTGGCTGGTGGTGGCCCGCCTGGGCGGCGGGCGCGAGCCGTGGTACCTGCTCACCGCTGACCCCATCCACACGCTGGCCGATGCCTGGGCCGTGGTCCTGGCGTACGCCCGGCGCTGGCAAATCGAAGGCGCCTGGCGCGTGAGCAAGAGCGAGCTCGCCTTCGAGAGCCCGCGTGTGCAGGATTGGGAGGTGCGCCAGAAGCTGCTCCTCTTCGCGACCCTGGCCTACGCCTTCTTGCTGCATCTGCTTGCCCCGCCCCTGGCCGATCTGTGTGCCTGCCTGGTGCGTGTCTGGTGTCATCGCACGGGGAAGCGCTATCAGCGGATGGCCCTGCCGCTCTATCGGCTGCGGGCCGCCCTCAGTCGCCTCTGCATTGCCGCTCCGCCCCCGGGCCTGCATCAGCCCAGATTAAATTCGGGATGACTCATGGGGAAACAACCCGCCCGCGGGAGGGTGCGGGAGGGCGCAGCCCTCCCAGGAATAGTTATTTTCATGCTGGCGTTGTGCGGCGCAGCCGCATGGAATAGGTGAAATGATTTACCACATCACCAGCAGCGCCGCCTGGGCGGCAGCCCGCACCACGGGGAGCTACGTGGCCGACTCCCTGGCAACCGAAGGGTTCATCCATTTCTCAACCCGCGACCAGGTGCTCCGCGTGGCAAACTCGCGCTTTGCGGGGCAAACCGGGCTGGTGCTGCTGGCCGTGGACCCGGCGCGCCTCAGCGCCGAGCTGCGCTATGAGGAATCACACCCCGGCGAACATTTCCCCCACCTCTACGGCCCGCTCAACCTCGATGCGGTCGTGGCCGTGTATCTCTTTGCGCCTCAACCCGACGGCCGTTTTCAACTGCCGCCAGCGTGGCCGGGAACCACGGAAACCCACGAGTAGGGCTTTCAGCTCCACAGCCTCACAGCGCTACACCCCCAGGGCCGCCAGCACCTCGTCGCGGGGCACACTGCGCTGCTCGCCGGTGCGGAGATCCTTCAACACCACCTCGTTGCGCGCCAGTTCATCGGGGCCAAGCACCAGCGCATAGCGCACCCCCTTGCGGTCGGCCTCCCTGAACTGCTTCCCCAACCCCGCGTGGGAGTCGAGACCAATCAGGGTATTCACCCCCCCGGCGCGCAACTCGCGGGCCAGCGCCAGGCTCGCGCCGGTCAATTCGGCATTGAAGATGGTTACATAGGCCGTAGCCGTAGCCAGCGCGCGCGGACCGAGACCCAGTTCTTCCATAACATCGTGCAGCCGGTCAATGCCAAAGGCCAGACCGACCGTCGGCACCGGACGTCCGGCAAACTGGCCGATCAACTCGTCGTAGCGTCCGCCGCCGAGGAGCGAGCCCTCGGGCCAGTGGGGAGTGTTCGTCTCGAAGACCATGCCCGTATAGTAGGCCAGGCCGCGCGCCAGGCGCGGGGCGACACGGTAGCGCTCCGCGGGCACGCCCATAGCGGCAAGGCCAGCGATGATTGCCCGCAGATTCTCCAGCGCAGCAGAGGCGCGCGCATCGCCGGCCAGTTGCTCCGTCAGCGCGGCCAGCACCGCTTCAGGCTCGCCCTCGATCTGCACCAGCGCCAGGATGTGGTCGGCGGCGGCTGCTTGCACGCCGGCCCGCAGCAACTCCTCACGCACCCCATCGGCGCCCAGCTTGTCGAACTTGTCAATCGCCCGGTACACCCCCCCGGCAGCCTCCTCGTCGAGACCGCTGACCCGCGCGATGCCACCGATCACCTGGCGATGGTTGAGCAGCGTGGTAAAGCCAGGAAAGCCGAGTTCAGTCAGCGCATCGGTGAGCAGGGCCACGATCTCGGCATCGGCGAGGGGTGAGCCGCTCCCGATAATATCCACATCGAACTGGTAAAACTCACGGTACCGCCCCCGCGCTGGACGCTCGCCACGGTAGCTTGGCCCGTAGGCGTACCGGCGCCAGGGTAGCGCCAGAGTCCCGCCGTACTGGGCCACCACCCGGGCCAGCGGCACAGTCTGATCGTAGCGCAGGGCCAGACGCCGGCCGCCGTGATCCTCGAAGCGATAGATCAGCTTCTCCTCATCGCCGAGCTTGCCCTCGAGCACCTCGGCATACTCAACCACCGGCGTCTGCAACGGCTCGAATCCATAACGCTCCGCCACCCGGGTGATCACCGTCAGGATGTGCTGGCGCAGCAACATAGCCTGGGGCAGGTGGTCGCGCATCCCTTTGATGTTCTGGACTCTGGACATACTCTGTTCCTGAGGTGAAAATACGGCGAAACCGGGTTGCCCCAGGCCCCTGCCTGTGGGGGCGCCAGCCGCTCCCACCAGCGGTTGGGACATGGGGAAACCGGGTTTCCCCAACCCCCTCTCTGAGAGGAGGGTTTGGGCGTAGAGACGCAGCGGCGCTGCGTCTCTACGCCCTCCCAAAGATACCGCGTGGTCATCGTGTCGTTGTGCGGCGCAGCCGCATGGACGACTGATGTGAACATACGGAGAAACCGGGTTTCCCCACCTGTGGTGAGCTTATCGAACTGCGCCCCTGCCTGTGGGGGCGCCAGCCGCTCCCAACAGCGGTTGGGACATGGGGAAACCGGGTTTCCCCAACCCCCTCCCTGAGGGGAGGGTTTGGGCGTAGAGGCGCGGCGGCGCCGCGCCTCTACGCCCTCCCAGGAATAACTATGTTCATTCTGGCGTTGCGCGGCGCAGGGGCGCGAGCGCCTAACGCGCCAGCTCCACCGTCGCCAGATCCAGAATACCCATCGGCGTCAACTCCAGGCCGCGCACGTAGGGCTTGACCAGCATATATTCTACGTCATGGTACAGCGGGATCAGCGGCGCGTCGGCCAGAATGCGCCGCTCCGCCTCGCGGTACAGCGCCTGGCGCGTGGTTTCGTCCGCCTCGACCGCCGCCCGGTCCAGCAACGAGTCGACTTCAGGGTTGCTGTAGGCGAAGTGGTTCTCACCACTGTCGGTGCGGAACAGCACGTCGAGGAAGTTCTCCGGATCGGGGTAATCGGCGATCCAGCCGCTGCTGAACATCGGCAGCGTGTTAGTACTCAGAGCATCGAGAAACGCGCCGAAGTCTTCGTACGTCCGCACTTCGATGGTCAGGCCCAGATCCCGTTCGGCCACGTCGCGCAGCGCAGTGGACCACCCGCCGTAGGCCACAATGGGGGGCAGGCCCGCTACGCCACCGTAGCGCGACTCGGCCAGCAAGGCCCGCGCCCGCGCAGCGTCAGGCCCGGGCAGGGGCAACTCAGGGTCGTAGCCCGGCATCCCCGGCGGCAGGATGCCAGCCGCGGGCTGCGCCGCCCCCTGTAGCGACAGGTCGGCGATCTTCTGACGGTCAAGGAGCAGGCTAAAGGCCTCACGCACCTTCGGGTCATCGAAGGGTGGGAGGCGCACATTCATCCCGATGTAGAATAGCGAGAGCTGCGGCACACGCAGTAACTCACGCGAAAGAGGATTGTTGGCGTCGCGCACGCGGGCCAGGGCGTAGGGCGGAACACTTGTTATGTCAATCTCGCCCTCTTCGTAGAGCACCTGTGGATTACTGGCTGCGACGCCGATAAGCATACGCACCCGATCGAGACGCGCCGGTTGACGGTAATAGGCGGGATTGCGCGCCAGCACCAGCAGCCGGTCGTGCTCCCAGCGCTCGATGGTGAAGGGACCGCTGCCATTGGGCCGCTCGGTCCAGCGGGGGCCGCCCTGCTCCACGGCGCGCCGATCTACCACGAAACTGGTCGGATGGGCCAGTTTGGCGAGGAAGTAGCTTTTGGGCGAGTCAATGGTAATCGTCAGGGTGCGCTCATCGAGCACCTGCACCCCCGCGATGCTCTCAGCCTGCCCGGCAATCTTCTCGCGTACGCCGACAATGTCACCCAGGTAGGTACGGGCAGGCAGGGAGGGGGCCAGACGCGGGTCGGCGGCCCGTTCCAGGCTGTAGCGCACATCGTCAGCGGTAACCGGCGTGCCATCGGCGAAGCGGGCCTCGGGGCGCAGGCGGAAGGTGTAGGTACGGCCATCCGGCCCGAGTTCCCACGCCTCGGCCAGGTCCGGCTCTGGCTCCAGGCCAGGGGAGAGGCGCACCAGCCCGCTGAAGAGCTGCCGCACCACAAAGGCGCTGGTCACATCGCCTACCAGGGCCGGATCGAGCGTCTGCGGATCACGCGCGCCGAGGGTCATGATCAGCGTGCCGCCGGGGGCCGTCTCCACCGCGAGGGGCGGCACGGGTGTCGCGCCAGGAGAGCGGGGCAACAGGGTGCAACTGGCCAGAAGCAGGCTCGCCAGCAGGATCAGGATGGTGCGATAGCAGGGTGGCAGGGTCATGACACCCACCATTATACACCGGAGTGAAACCGCGTGATAGGCGCCGTGGTGGCCTGGCAGCGATCAGAGCGTCACGTCTCGCCACGATTCGACGGATGTGTTCCCCTTCAAAGCCGCAGACCCACTGCCGAGCGTCTATTCACAAGAAAGGTAACTGTACGTGTTCATATCTGGAGTAAGGCGTCACCCCGAGTGCGCGGGCGTCCCGCCGGCAAGGGCCTGGATGCGGGCAAGATGCCCGCGCACCCGGGAGAAGTGTGAACACGTACAGGCTTGACACTCTCGTGTGGCGATCCTATAATGCAAAACATTCGAGCTAATTGGCGCATCCGGCGCGTTTCATGTCACCCTGAGCGCAGCGAAGGCTCCCGGCCGAGATTCGCCTATCGTGTCGTTGTACGTCACAGCCGTATGCAAGGGTTGGTATGATAAGCTCCGCACATCCCTGAATAAGGAGGTTGCCAGGCTTGAGCCCAGGAATACACATACCTTTGAATGAGCAAGACCGGGATCTCAGCGCGTGGATCCCGGAAGAGTTGAAATCACTGATTGAAGTTGATCCTCAAACGGCCATCCCGGCAATTGCCAGAGACCCACGTTTGATGAGTGTGATTGATGACGTTGTGCGTTCAGTTCCGACGCATCATCACCTTTTCCTCCGCGATGCACGATCGCTCAGTGATCTGAAGCCAAACTCGGTACACCTTGTTTTGACCTCTCCACCCTACTGGACCCTCAAAGAGTATCGGGACTCCAATGGTCAGCTCGGGCATATTGCGGACTACGAGGCATTCCTGGCCGAGCTTGACAAGGTATGGAATAACTGTTTCCATGCACTGACACCTGGTGGACGGCTTGTCTGTGTTGTCGGCGATGTCTGCCTCTCGCGGCGGAAGAATGACGGACGACACACGGTCGTACCGCTCCATGCATCAATCCAGGAGCATTGTCGTCGCATCGGGTTTGACAATCTCGCACCCATTATCTGGCATAAGATCGCAAATGCCGCCTATGAAGTCGAAAATGGTAAGTCTGGTTTTCTTGGCAAGCCATACGAGCCAAACGCGGTCATCAAGAATGACATCGAGTTTATTCTTATGGAGCGAAAGCCTGGCGGTTACCGAAAACCTTCGTTGGCTAAACGCGCATTGAGTATTATCTCATCGGACAACTACCAGCAGTGGTTTCAGCAAATCTGGACCGGCCTTACGGGAGCATCAACGCGTGACCACCCTGCTCCATATCCACTTGAACTGGCAGAGAGACTGATTCGCATGTTTAGCTTCGTTGGTGATACAGTATTCGATCCATTCCTGGGTACAGGCACTACAAGCATAGCCGCAGCTCGCTGCGGTCGAAATAGTATCGGTAGTGAGATAGATCCATACTACTTCGATATGGCTGAGCAGCGTATTCGGAACGAGACAAATGGATTGTTCTCGAACGTCCAGATCAGTGTTTTTAGACAATAATTGGCGCATCCGACACGTTCTCTTTCACAAACAGCCGTGGCGGAGAACTTCATCCTCCCAGACCCTTCTTTCGAGAACTTATTGGACGCGCCACTAATAGAAATCTCCGATGACAACAAGTCGCAACGATCTGAGAGAGCGCGTGCAGACCGCCGTGCGCCACTTCTGGCAAACGCGAGAACGTCAGGCAAACGCCCAGGGAACGCGATCAGGCAATCGTGACCGGGGAGGACGCACTGCTGTCACGGGAGGGGCCCATCTTGACGGATTCGCCGAACTCATCCAGCAACTGTTGGTGGATGCGGGTATTAGCGACACTGCCATTCATCGGCGTACACGAGCGGAGTTGCCAGGGTACTACCGCGCTGAGAAAAGATGGGATCTTGTTATTGTCGTAGATGGTCGTCTGTTTGCAACTGTTGAGTTTAAGGCACAGGTGGGTCCCTCTTTTGGGAATAATTACAATAATCGAACCGAAGAAGCGCTAGGCAATGCAACCGATTACTGGGCAGCGTACCGTGAAGGCGCATTCAAAGGCTCACCCAAACCCTGGCTGGGATATCTCATGCTTCTGGAAGATGCGCCCGGCTCTAATTGCCCGGTCTCCGTAGCAGAGCCGCATTTTGCTGTGTTCGCCGATTTTCGTGGCGCCTCTTACGCCAAACGTTATGAAATCCTCTTGACCAGGATGGTGCGCGACCGTCTCTACGACGCAGCGTGTCTGATTCTTTCACCAAGAGATGCCATTGCAACCGGAACTTTTGCAGAGCCATGTGAAGAATTGTCGTTCTTAAACTTTGCTGAGAGTCTGCTTGCGCGTGCTATTGCGTATGCAAGAACACATAGGTAAGCTGATTTGATTTCATCTGTGATTTTTATCCGCTCAACCCGGGACGACCCAGGAGCCCGGGTCCTCCCTGACCGTCCGGTCTGGCAGGCCGGGGTGTGGGGAACCCGGGGTTCCCCAGGCCCTTTCATGCTACTCCCGCGCCCGCCAGTTGACCACACGCCGCGGCGATGGCGACGCCGCGCTCCACCCGCACTGTGCAGGGCACCTGGTAGTCGAGCAGGATCTGCTGGAAATCGAGCACTCGCTGGCGCTCCGAACGGCTGAGGGGCATACCCGGCACGGGGTTCCAGGGGATCAGGTTCACGTGGCAGAGGAGCGGCGGACCCTTGCTCACCCCCTGGCCACGCAGCAGCCTGGCCAGCGCCACGGCCTGGTGCGGGTGATCGTTGCGCCCCTGGAGCAGCACATACTCGAAGCTCACGCGGCGGCCAGTTCTGGCGATGTACTCGCGAGTGGCGTCGAGCAACTCGGCCAGCGGGTAGCGCCGGTTGACCGGCATCAGCTCGGAGCGCAGGTCATCATCGGGGGCGTGAAGCGAGATGGCCAGATTGATCGGCAGTCGCTCGCCGGCCAGGCGTCGAATGCCAGGCGGCAGGCCCACTGTCGAAACGGTCATACTCCGCGCGCCCAGGTTGAAGCCCTGGGGATCGTGCAGCCGTTCGACCGCAGCCCACCAGCGGTCGTAGTTGGCGAACGGCTCGCCCATGCCCATGAAGACCAGGTTGGTAATGCGACCCACCTGGCGGGTCACCCGCTCACTGAAGGGTTCGCCCTCGGCGCCCCACCACTGCCCGTCATCGCCGAGAGCGCCGGCATCGGGGGCATGCGACGCCAGCGCAGCGATGGGCGCTTCGGCGCGTTGCCAGCGACGCAGTTCGCGCGAGGCCCACAGCGCCTGCTCGACGATCTCGCCGGTGGTCAGATTTCGCAGCAACCCCAGCTTGCCAGTCGCGCAGAAGACGCAACCCATGCCGCAGCCGGCCTGGGTCGAGACACACGCCGTCGCCCGGTCGGGGTAGATCATCAGCACCGTTTCGAGCACGGCGTCGCCGGAAAGGCGGAACAGCGCCTTGCGCGTCAGCCCATTATCGGCGACCTGCACCTGCGCCAGGCTCAGGCTGCCGATCACCGTTTCGGCCCGCAGCCGCTCGCGCAGCGCCGCCGGCAGATCGGTCATCGCCGCCGGATCATCGGCCAGGTTCACGTAGAGCTGGCGGTAGAGTTGACGGGCGCGAAAGGGCGGCTGACCCCACTCGCGCATCAGTGCCTCCAGCTCCGGCAGGGTCA
>CAKZKA010000263.1 GCA_937120965.1 uncultured Chloroflexota bacterium | reverse complement strand
TAAAGAGATAGGGGTCGTCAGGGGGATAGAGTGCCATAGGTGTATTGTACCATTTTAGATTTTAGATTTTAGATTTTAGATTTTGGATTTTGGATTGCTACGCTGGGCAGCACAACGCCTGAAACCGCTTCAAGCAATGCGGTATCATCAGCGGGCGTCCGGGCGCCACGTGTGGGCTTTCCTGCTCCCTGAGCGCGAGCGGGGGCTGGTCGGCGCGAGACTGGAGCAGGGGGAAACCGGGTTGCTCCCCACCCTCTGCCGGCGGAGAGGGCGCAGCCCTACAGAGCGGCAGCATAGCGCACCGCATTGCGAAAAATGATCAGACCGTCGCCCTCGGCGCGAGGTGGCTCGCGTGACCAGCGGGGGTGTTGCTGGGGCAGCACGGCATTCTCGGGGTGCGGCATCAACCCGAGGACATTGCCTTGCGGATTGCAGATCCCGGCGATGGCGTCGAGCGAACCGTTCGGGTTGGCAGGGTAGCCCGCGGGCGCGCCATCCTCGCCGACGTAGCGCAGGGCCACCAGCCCCCGGGCGCGCAGGGTCTCGAGTGTGGCGGGATGGTCCACCGTCAAACGACCTTCGCCGTGGGCGACGGGTGTTTCGATGGGGCGTTCGATGCCTTCGAGGAAGCGGCAGCGACTCCCCGCTACGGGGGCCAGGCGAACCCAGCGACACTCGAAGCGGGCTGACTCGTTGTCGGTCAGGGTCACGCGAGGAGCGACGGCCGGATCGGTGGAGGGCGGGTGCAGGCCCGGCAGCACACCGGCTTTGACCAGCACCTGGAAGCCGTTGCAGATCCCGATCACCGGGCGGCCGTCGGCGATGAAGCGCTGGAGCGGCTCGCCGAGGCGGTGGATCAGATCGACGGCGAGGAGCTTGCCCGCGCCCAGGTGATCACCGTAGGAGAAGCCGCCGGGAATAACGAGCATGGCATAATCGGCCAGCCGGACGGCGCCGGTGGCCAGGCGGTTGATGTGGATGCGTTCGGGCGCGCCGCCAGCGAGCTGGCAGGCCAGGGCCGCGTCACGATCGCGATTGATGCCCGGGGCGCGCAAGATCAGAACTTTTGGTACAGACATACGTCCACACAGAGCTACGACCAGCGGAACTCGATCTCAACCTCGCCGATCTTGATGCGGTCCCCCTGGCGGAGCGGCTGGGGGACGCGGGGGGGGATCAGTTTGCCGTTGAGGGTCGTACCGTTGGTGCTGCCGAGATCGGTGATGGTGTAGGCATCGCCGCTGCGCTGGATGGTGGCGTGGTGACGCGAGGCGATGCCGCGGTCGTGTTCGGCGAGGTCAAGTTCGGGATAGTGCTGCTGGCGCGGGTCGCGCCGCCCGATGCGCAGGGGCAGCCTGTCAATGCGCTGATCCCAGGTGCGATAGGGCGACCTGATGCGCAGCCAGGCGACGGGCAGGCCGGCGATGGGCGCGCCGCAGGAGGCGCAGAAGCGGGCCTGCTTCTTGTTGAGACGCCCACAGCGGGGGCAGGGACGGGTCGGCGGCGCCGCCGGGGCGGGCTGCGCCGCCGGGACGGGCTGCGCCGCCGGGACGGGCTGCGCCGCCGGGGCAGGCTGCGCCGCCGGGGCGGGCTGCGCCGCCGGGGCAGGCTTGACCGGAGGGCGCGGGGCGGCCACGGTGGGATCAACATAGGGCCGGTCGAGGCAGGCGTGCAGGGCCTGTTCCATCTCCAGCATCGTGGCGAAGCGCCGCTCGCGGTTCAGATCCATGGCGCGGATGATCACCGCCTCGGTGCGCGCATCCACCGACGGGTTCAGCCGGCTGATCGACCCCGGCTGGGGCGTTTGCAGCGGAACGGGGGGCAGATTGGCGAGCAGGTGGAGCAGGGTGGCGCCGAGGGCGTAGACATCGCTGCGGGCATCGGTCTGGCCTTTGCCGTACTGCTCGGGTGGCGCATAGCCTGCGGAACCCATCGCGACGGTGTCCTTGCTCTTTCCCGGCTTGTGGGTGCGGGCAACGCCGAAGTCAATCAGCTTCAACACCCCTTCGGGGGTGAGCATAATATTCGAAGGTTTCAAATCGCGGTAGACGATGGGCGGCTGGCGGGTGTGGAGGTAGTGCAGCACCCGGCACAGTTGAATGCCGTAGGCCACCACCTGCTGTTCGAGAAGGGGAGCGTTGGCATCGTGGAGGCGATCTTCGAGCGTTTGCCCGGCGACAAACTCCATCACCAGGGTCGGTCGGCCCTCGTGCTCGAACAGCTCGGCGACCACGGGGAGGTTAGGGAAGGAGAGGGAACGGAGCAGTTCGGCCTCCTGGAGGAAGAGCTTCCGGTTCTCGGCCAGCTCCTCCGGGGAAAGATCGCCCTGCGGCCGCATCTCCTTGAGGGCCCAGATGGTATTGTCGGCCATCCGGCGCACACGGTAGACGGCACCCATTCCGCCGCGCCCGATCAGGTTCAGCACGACATAGCTGTCGGCGGCGCCGCGTACCACCGTATTTGGAGGAAGAAGATCGAGGGTTATCACGTTCCGGTTCAGGTTACAAGCCGCGCAGCCAGCGTGGCGTGGTTCGGACCCAGGCGCTCTGGCTTGACTGGCGCTCCGCAGAACTGGTTCAGGCCAGACCTGGTTGAACCATGTCGCCCGTGTCCTCCAGGATTATACCACGGGCGCGGTGGAACGTTCGGGGGTGGGGAATGGCGCCACCCTTGTCCTCACCACCTGCGGAGGGCTACGCCCTCCCACACCCTCCCCTCAGGGAGGGGTGTGGGGAAACCCGGTTTCCCCATATGTTCACCTCCTGCACTGCACTCCGGGCTACTCCTCCTCGAACCCGGCCTGGGTGAACTTGAGCGCGCGGCTGTTCTCGGTCACGACGCGCACCACGTGGTCCGGCGCGCCATCGGGGATCTCGGCCTCGATCTCGAGCGTGACGCGCACCTGCGCGCCGAGCAGCCCGCTCAGATGGGCGATCACTTCTTCGGCAATTCTGCTGGCGTCGCGCCCGGTGCGTTCGGCGCTCAGCACGACGCTGCCATGGAAGCGGCGCGGTTTGCGTGGCGGCACAGCCGGCGCTTGCGGTGGCGGTGCGTTGCCCGGGCCGGTTGCCACGGGCGCGCCGCCCGCGCCCCCGGAAGCGGTCGGATGATGCACCGGAGCGGCGGCCCCATCGCCGGCCCATGGGCGCGCCTCCTCCTCACGCTGGCGGCGCGCGGCGGCCTCGGCGTCGAGCTGGCGTCTGGCAGCCTCTGGCCGGACGATCAGCGCGGTATCGCTCGCGCTCACGGTGACAAGGGTCGCCGCGCGGAGTCCGCGATAACGCCCGGAAGCCTCGTCGTAGCTCTCGGCGTAGGCGAAGGTATCGAGTTCCCACGTCGTCGAGTTGATGCCGTCCCGGATTGCTTTCAGCAGGACGTCTGGCGTTTGCAGGCGCGGCAGGTAGTGGTAGCGCGCGAAGTCTTCGACCAGCTGACGCACGCTCACGTGGTCGCCACGCCAGAGCGGCACTTTGTCCAGCTCCAGCCGCAGGCTCGATGGGGCCAGGTTGAGGATGAGCAGATCTTCGCTGCGTAGCTTCTTGCTCGCCCGCACCGCCAGGGCCTCCTGGCCGCTCAGCCGCAGCGCCTGCCACGTCACCGGCGCCTGTGGCGAAGACTGCGCCGGCGTCAGCAGCCACTGGTAGGTCTCCGGGAGGCGCGCCGTCACCACACTGTCGGCGTTGGCCCGCTGCGCCTCGGCCTGCCGCACCTGGTTCGGCGAGAGGTCGAGGGTCTCCCTGTCGCTGAGGATCGACTCCCAGGCCAGGTATTTGCGCACCGCCTCGTCCAGATCGTGGACGCGGCCCTTGTCGGCTGCCAGGAAGACCAGGGTGTTGCGGTAGAGCCGCGGGGTGTTGCCGCGTTGCTCCAGGATGGCGCGCGCCGCGGCTTCGGCGGCATTGTCCGGATCTTTGCTGTAGGGCTGAGTGATGCTCAACACCACCAGCCGCGCGTCCAGGTCGTCGGGCACGTCGGCGCTGGAGCCGGGCAGGGGGTGGATGCGGCTAAAATCACCCATCTGGCGCAGGTTGGCGTGCAGGCGCCGGTCCACCTCGGCCAGCACCTTGTCGGGGTCGCGCTTGAGCTGCTCGGCGCGATCCTCGGCCAGCCTGGTGACGGTGGGCTGGGTGGCGTACCAGTAGCGCGGCCCGTCCTGGTAAAGGTAGGTGGCCGCGGCCGCCAGGCGGCGCAGGGCGTCGCCGAAGACCGCCGGCGATTCGCCGGGCATCACGCAGCCGAGCTTGATCCGCCGGTCCTCCATGCCACGGTTGGCCGCGCTGGTGGTGGGGGCCGAGCCGAGGTAGATGGTGCGGGCCACGCGGCGGGTGGCGGCGTACTTGCCCAGGTTGGAGACCTCGGCGTCGATCTGCGATGGCAGCGACGCGGGGCCGTCCACGTCCTTCTCCAGGATCGGCGCCCAGTTGTCGGAGAGGTAGCGCGTCAGCTCGAACTGCACGCGCGGATCGTCAATGGGGATGTTGGCGGGCATAATCAGCGGGTTGCGGTCGCCCTTCTCCCAGAGGGTGTGGATCACGGCGGCCATCAGACGCAGCACGCCGCGGGTGCGCTGGAACTTGACCAGGGTTGACCAGTCGGTGTAGAGCCGGTCGAAGACTTCGGGGTGGATGGGGTAGGCGGCCTTGATGCGCTGCTCGTAACCGGCTTCGCGGCACTCGGGCGGGAACTCCTGGGCCTGCTGTCGGTAGAGTTCGGCAAAGGCGCGCGCCACCACGTCGCGGTCTTTGAACTGCGCCGGGTCGCTCAGGGGCTGGAAGAGCCGGCGGCGCACGATCTCGAAGCCCTCTTCGGCGCTGGCCGGGCGCCACGAGGACTCGATGCGCCCGATGACGTTGCGCAGCCGGTCGAGGGCCTCGCGCCCGCGCTGGCCGCCCACTTCGACATCGTCGGCCCGGGTGTGCGGCGAACCGGACGTGTCGGAGGCGGGCAGGCTGATCACCAGCAGGCAGTTCTTTGCCAGCCGCGCCGACTCGGTGAGGGCCTGGGCGAAGCTGAACTGGGTCTCGAAACTGCCCGCCGGCAGGTCGCTCTGATCGTGAAGCTGGCGCGCGTAGGCCACCCACTCGTCGATCAGGATGAGGCAGGGGCCGTAGTCGTTGAACAGGGCGCGCAGGGTGTCGCCGGGGTTCGTGGCGCGCTCATCGTCGAGGCGCACGCGCTCGAAGGCGTCGCGCCCGCCGAGTTGCCAGGCCAGCTCGCCCCACAGGGTGCGCACCACCGTGCCGTCGGGCTTGAGGGTCGGGTTGCCGGGCGAGATCTTGTTGCCGACCAGCACCACACGGCGGGCAGTCGGGAGGCTCATTGCGCCTGCGTTATGCCGGGCAGGCGGAACATTCCCGTCGCCCCTTCCCCGCTCCTCGCGCGGAGTGCCCCCACTCCAGCCCTCCCCCTCCGGGGGAGGGAGCCGGCTGCCCCCCGAAGGCGGAAGGGCAGGAGGGGGGGATGGAGGTTGCCGCAGCCTGGCCGCTTCCTGCATCACCTGGTCAATGCCCGGCAGCTCAGTCGGCTTCGCGCCGCCGAAGAGGTGATAGAGGGCCAGCATCGAGTGGGTCTTGCCGCCGCCGAAGTTGGTTTGCAGTTGCACCACCGGGTCGCCGCCCTGGCCGCTGAGGCGCGCTATCGCGCCGACCAGCAGGCGGGTGAGGCTCTCGGTCAGGTAGGTGCGGCGGAAGAACTCGACCGGGTCGCGGTACTCATCGCTGCCCTCGCCGAGGTGGACCTGCCAGAGATCGGCAGCGAACTCGGCCTGCTGGTAGCGCCCGCCGGCCACATCGGGGTGGGGCGTGATCACCTCGCGCCAGGGTTTGAGCCCGCTGACGGATGGGCTTGCCAGTGGCCCGGTGCTCGCCTTGCGGCGTTCGTTGCGCACCTGCTCGTCGAAACGCAGGCGCAGCAACTCCATTTTCATGCGCTCAATCTCATCGGCCTGCGGCGCGGAGATGGCGGTGAGCAGGCGGGCGGCCGAGTCGAGCACGCGGTAGGCATCGTCGGTCGAAAACGGCTCCTGGTGCGCCCACTTGTTGCGGAAGTCGCGCAGCTCGCTCACCAGGCTACGCTCGGCGTGGCCCAGCGTCTTGCGAAAGACCTCGTGCCACTGCTCCCACATCAGCTTGAGCAGCGCAGCAATGTCGAGGTGCGGCGTATCATTGTCGCGCCAGCTCAGCTCGTTGCGCCAGCCGCTGGTGACGGTGGTGACCCAGTATTTGCCGTGCTGCGCCTGGAGTTCGCGCTCGACAAAGGGTTGCAAGCCCTGGCGCAGGAGCTCCATGGTTCTGGTGACGCGGTCGTAGTTGGTGAGTGCCATGATGCCTCCGGGGTTGGATTTTGGATTTTAGATTTTAGATTTTAGATTTTGGATTTTGGGTTTTTGGATTGCAGATTCGGGGGCGGGAGCGTATCTTTTCCTGCGTCCTTGCGGTATGGTTGTAGGAGATTCGATACAGGCTCTTTTCAATCTGCTGTCCAAACATCTGCAATCTAACATCTCCGATCAAAAAGTGGACGAACAAGCATTCCGTGACCGCACGAGACAACTCGGCATTCGCGTAATCCGTATGGCAGCGGCGCTCCCGCAGCAACGCGCGGCGGATGTGATTGCGCGCCAGATTATCCGTTGTGCCACCTCGGTGGGTGCAAATTACCGTGCCGCCTGCCGGGCCAGGTCAACCGCCGATATGATCGCCAAGCTCGGGATCGTGCTGGAGGAGGCCGACGAAACCCTGTACTGGCTCGAGGTGATTGTTGAGACCGACCTGCTCCCCGAGGCACGCCTCGCTGATCTTATGCAAGAAACAAACGCCATCATCGCCATGACCGTCACCTCCATCAAAACCCTCCGCACCCCCAATCGAAAACCTAAAACCTAAAACCCAAAATCTAAAATCTAAAATCTAAAATCTGCACCAGCGCCCCGCCCCGCTGCTCCTGCGCCAGCCGCGCCATCTCGGGCCAGCTCTGGACAAGGGCATTGTACAACAATGCCTCCGCTGCGCGCTTCTTGCGCTCGCAGATGGCGTAGAGGCGATAGGCCAGCTCGCGGGCGATCTCGGCCTGCGCACCAAGCTGCGCCAGCAACCCGGCGGCGCGCTCCTCGCCCTGCTCCAGCACCCGCACCAGGTGGTGCGTCATCTCCCAGACGGTCAGGCGGCTATCGGCGGCCGGGTCCCAATCGGCGGGCAGCTCCGCGGGCCTGAGCAGGCGCACCTTCCCCCCGCGCGCGACCAGCAGCCCGGACTCGACCATGCCGCCGACGCTGGTGTTCTTGGCTTTGGAGAGGGTCTCGGCAACGCCGAACTCGCCCGCGTCAAAGCCATACTGCTCGAACCAGGCAATCGCCCAGCGCGTCTCGGCGTCGAAGTCGCCCTCCTGCTCGGCCAGCACCTCGTCGAGCGTGGCGTTGATCAGCGCCAGGGCCTCGCGCACGCTGAGCGGCGTGCCGCTGGCGTCGATGACGTTGCCATAGCGCGTGAAGACCGCCATGCCCGGCCCGATGGCCGCCTGGGCCAGGTCCACCGGGGCGATGTTGCCGCGCTGCATGGCCCTGAGCGCCACCGGCAACTCGGCCTTCAACGCCGCCACGAAATCGCGGCGGGTGACGGTGGGCGCGCCGGCAGGGCGCGCGCGGCAGACCAGCACGATGGAGGAGGCGAGGGCGTTGGTGTTTTGTCCGACCATGCGGTTGGCCAGTTCAGTCCGCATCGGCCAGGTGCCGGTGATGCTGAACCCGGCACGGATCACCGCCTCGAGGAAAGTCTCCCAGCCGGTGCTGGATGTACCATCAGTCTTGTCCGTCTCTGACTGCTTGAAGGCGTAGTAGATGGTCACCGGGAAGGCCGGGTGGGCCTGTTCTGCCAGCCGTTGCAACGCCCGGGTCATGCCGTCGAGGAAGAATTGCTCCGCCCGCTCCTTGCTGCCATGGCGGTACGGCGTGGCGACCAGCTCCTCGGCCTTGGGCACGGCGACCGTGGCGAACAGGTCGGGGAAGACGTCGCGCAGCGCGCGCCGCAGCCAGACGTAGAAGAAGTCGGAGAGGTCGGCGTAGCCCACATTGTCGTAGTAGGGGGGGTCGGTGGAAACCAGTTTATTCCAAGTAAGATTCTGCGTACTGGCATCAGCCTGCTGACTCATGCCATCAAGCATCATGTAGCTAACAGCCAGACCTTCTATGCTCTCTGCAGTCCAGTCAACCGCACCCAGGAAACTACCTGTTCCATCAAGAAGGGTATTTAACTCGGCATAATCCCAGGTCATCGGAATGCTTTGGCGAGCAAACGTGTTTCGAGTTGAGTCTCTTTCGGTAAACCAGGTGCAGATTGATGATCCTCGATCTGCAAGCTTTGAGATCGCAAACGCCAGATACACCCCCACGGCCTCCGCATACGCCCGCGCGCCGATGCCGCCGGCGGCGAGGGGGAGG
>CAKZKA010000262.1 GCA_937120965.1 uncultured Chloroflexota bacterium | reverse complement strand
CCTGAAGCGATTTCAGGCGTTGTGCTGCCCAGCGTGGCAATCCACAATCCAAAATCTAAAATCCAAAATGGTATAAGATACTCTGCGCTCAGTATACGCAGCAGGCGGGGCGCAAATGCGCGCCGGGGTCCTACGCAGGGGGCATCAGTTGCGCTCGCAAGACGTGCTTCTGCACCTTGCCCATCGCGTTGCGGGGCAGGCTGGCGACGATGTGAACCGCCCGCGGGCGTTTGTAGGCCGCCAGGCGCTCCCGGCAGAAGGCTTCCAGCTCCTCGGCGGTGGGCGGGGCTGCGGGATCGCGCGGCACGATCACCGCCGCCACGCGCTCGCCAAACTCTGCGTCGGGCAGGCCGAAGACGGCGCACTCGGCCACGGCCGGGTGCGCCAGAAGCGTCTCTTCCACCTCCCGCGGGTAGATGTTGTAGCCTCCGCTGATGATCAACTCCTTCGCCCGCCCGGTGAGGGTGTAGTAGCCGTCGGCGCTGCGCCAGCCCAGGTCGCCCGTGCTGAACCAGCCGTCGGGGTGGAAGACTGCGGCAGTGGCCTCCGGGTTGCGCCAGTAGCCGGCGCACACGTGCGGGCCGCGCACCTGGATCTCGCCGATAGCGCCGTCGGGCAGGGGTTGCCGTGTCTGCACGTCTACCACACGGGCCTCCTGGCCGGGAAAGGGCATTCCCACCGCGCCGGGCCGCCGCTCGCCGTCGTAGGGATTGGTCATGTTCATTCCTGTTTCAGTCATGCCGTAGCGTTCCAGGATGCGCTGGCCGAACAGCTCCTCGAAGGCGGCAAAGGTCTGCGGGTCCAGCGGCGCCGAGCCTGAAACAAACAGGCGCAGATGCTGGCCGGCCTGCCGTGCCAGCTCCGGGGCGGCGCGCGCCGCCGCGATCAGCCGGGTATACATCGTTGGCACGCCGAAGAACATGGTATGGGCGCCGCTGGCCAGCGCCCGCAGCGCCGCCTCGGGTTCAAAGCGCGGCCAGAGGGTCAGGCTTGCGCCGCTAAACAGCGTGCCGTGCACGCCCACCCCCAGCCCGTGAATGTGAAAGAGCGGCAGGGTGAGCAGCAGCCGGTCGGCCTGCGTCCAGCGCCAGGCCGCGGTGACGGCGGCGCTGTTAGCCGCCAGGCAGCCGTGGGTGAGCATGGCCCCTCTGGATCGCCCGGTGGTGCCCGAGGTGTAGGCCAGTACGGCCAGATCCGTGGGCGCAGGGAGGACGGGGAGCGTGACAGATTGCTCTGCCTCGGGCGTTGCATCGGCAGGTAGCAGCGCCCCCTCGGGGACCAGCACCAGGGCCGGCGCGCCTGCCTCGCCATCGAGTACCTGTCGGAGCAGGGCAGCGCCCTCGGCGTCGGTGACCACCACCCGCGGCGCGCTGTCGCTCAGAATATGGCGCAGTTCCTGCTGGCGGTACTGGGTGTTGATCAGCACCACCGCGCCGCCCTGCGCCTGCGCGCCCAGGTAGGCGCCGAGGAAGGCGACGCTCCCCGGCAGGAACAGTCCCACCCGATCGCCCCGTTGCAGCCCTAGATCGGCGTACCGCGCGGCCCAGCCTCGCGCCAGCCCCACCAGCGCCCCGTAACTCAGCGCCTGATTGTCCCAGCGTACGCACTCCCGCTGGGGATCGGCGCGGGCATGCTCCATAAAGGCAGCGAGGATCGAGGGTGGCGTGCGGTCCATACGTAACTCCTTCGTCGGTTAACAATCTTCAGTTTACAATCCATTAACCTGGTCTTGATTGCTTGACGGTACAATCCTCGCGCGGTTCCAGAACGAGCGTGATGCGTACGAGAGTAGCACAGGCGCCGGACAGCCCGGCCTCGTGCGCGCAAAGCCTTGCCTTCAAGGAGGAGCGATGACCACGTTGTCACGTCGGCGGTTTCTCAAGGGCGCAATCGCCCTTGGGGCAGGGGCGGCATTGTACCGCTACAGCGGCGGCTGGAAGATTATACTGGCGGCCGCCGGACCCGAGGTGCGGCAACTCCGCCTGATCCACACCAACGACCACCACTCGCGGATCGAGCCTGCCACCGGCATCACCATTCGCGCCGGAAGCGCCAGCGGCACCCGCAGTCTTGGCGGCGTCTCTCGCCGCCGCACGATCTTCGATCAGATCCGCGCTGATACAAGCTGGACGCCGAACGCTGCGTATCAACAGGACAAAATCTTCCTCGACGCTGGCGATGTCTTCCAGGGCACGCTGTATTTTAACGCCTGGCGTGGCGAGGCCGATCACTACTTCTACAATAACCTCGGCTACGACGCTGTCGCCATCGGCAACCACGAGTTCGACCTCGGCGATCAGGCCCTGGCCGATTTTATCACCGGCACTGGCTACCCCAACTCGGCGCTCACCACCTTTCCCATTCTCAGCGCCAACATCACGGCGAACAGCCCCTCCCCCCTGGCGTCCCTCTTCGAAGGCGATCTCTGGTCCATCCCTGGACGGTGGGCCCGGGCGGTCATTCGCAACCTGCCCAGCGGCGAGCGCGTAGGGATCATCGGACTGACCACCGCCGAGACGCCCAATATTGCCAGCCCCTCGGCCGCTGTGACCTTTGGCGCCGATTATGCCGCGATACTCCAGCCCCTCATCAACACGCTGCGTGGCGCCCCGAACAACTGCCGCACAGTGATCTGCCTGTCGCACATTGGCTATGCAGGCGACCGCGCCCTTGCCGCCGCCGTGCGCGGGCTGAACATCATCGTCGGCGGCCATTCGCATACCCCCCTCCTGCCCGATGGCCTGGGGCTGACCCCGGGCGCCGCGCGGGTTGCCGCCTATCCCCAGATTGTCAAGGATCCTGACGATAACGATGTGGTGATTGTTCAGGATTGGGAATGGGGCAAGTGGATCGGCGACCTGATCGTCGGCTTTGATGCCGACGGCCGGGTGAGCAGTGTCGGTTCGGCCAGTAGTGTTATTCCCGTCTGGGCCAACAATGTCTCAGGACGCGACCCGCTCCCCGGTGAGCCGCCCACGGCGATCGCCCCCTTTGCGGCCTTCGAGACCGCGATCACCAGCATCTTCAAGCCGCGCATTGACGCTCTGAACAACCAGATCTTCGGCGCCTCACTGGCGGAACTGCCGAACACCGACGTGCGCGCCCGCGAGGCAGCCCTCGGCAACCTGATCGCCGACGCCTTCCGCGATCGCATTCTCAGGGCCGGAGGCAACCCCGAGGGTGTGCCGATCGTGGCGATTGTCAATGGCGGCGGTATTCGCACCAGCCTCCCGGCGGGCGTGCTCACCGTGGGCCGTCTGCGTGAAGTCATGCCGTTCGGCAACACGCTCTGCCGCGTGGACCTGACCGGCGCGCAGCTCAAAGCCGCCCTGGAGAACGGCTACTCGGCGTTGCAGCCCGGCGCCGCCCGCGGCGCCGATCGCAACCCGGTTGGCACCGGCCGCTTCGCCCAGCTCTCCGGCCTCAGGGTGGTGGTTGATGTCTCCGGTGACGCCGCGCAGCCTCCCCAGTCTGCCACCTCGACCCAGCCGGCCATCCCCGCCCGCCGGGGCTCGCGGGTGGTTCGCGTCGAGGTCCGCGTCGGCGACAGGTTCGAGCCCCTCGATCCGGCGAAAACCTACCGTGTCGTGACCAACAGCTTCATGCTCAGCGGTGGCGATGGCTATGCTGTCTTTACCCCCAGCGGCGACCTCGCCGACCCCTCGGTGGGTGGTGGCAGAAACCAGTTCAACACCTTCCTGATCGATGCTGACGTGGTCCAGGAGTACATCGAGGCCCAGCCAAACCGAACCGTTAACCCGCGGGTGGACGGCCGCCTCAGTGTGCGCTACTCGGTGCGAATGCCCTTTGTCAACGCTGCCGGAGCAGCCCGCGCGGCGGACCTGCTTGACGCAGCGGACTGATTGACACGCGACTGTACTCTGGTGTATTGCAATGCCGACAAGATACCCCCTGAGGTGAACATAGCCCGCCCGCGGGAAGGGTTCGGGAGGGCGCAGCCCTCCCAGGAACCAACCCGCCCGTGGGGAGGGTTTGGGAGGGCGCAGCCCTCCCAGGAACCAACCCGCCCGCGGGGAGGGTGTGGGAGGGCGCAGCCCTCCCAAGAATAATTATTTTCATTCCGGCGTTGTGCGGCGCAGCCGCATGAATGCCTGAGGTGAAAATAACCCGCCAGCGGGGAGGGTGTGGGAGGGCGCAGCCCTCCCAGGAACCAACCCGCCCGCGGGGAGGGTGTGGGAGGGCGCAGCCCTCCCAGGAACCAACCCGCCCGCGGGGAGGGTTTGGGAGGGCGCAGCCCTCCCAGGAACCAACCCGTCAGCGGGGAGGGTTTGGAAGGGCGCAGCCCTCCCAGGAATAATTATTTTCATTCCGGCGTTGTGCGGCGCAGTCGCATGAATGCCTGATGCAACGTCATTGGGGCAGTCGGCCCATCAAAGCGCGTAACGAAACGTAGTACAATAGCAGTAACGCTCCTTCCGGTCCATTGAAAGGAACTGCACTATGGCGACCCTGGTGGCAACCTTCACCGACCCCCGCGATGCGGCGCTGGCGGCCGCGTCATTGCAGGCCAGCGGTTTCCGGGGCGTGACCGTCGGCTCCAGCGAGCCCGGTCCGAGTTCGTTCCTCGGCCTCGGCGAGTCGGTGGAGAGCTTCAAGAACCGCGTCATTCTCGGCTCGACGATCGGCGGGGCGGCCACCGGCGCCGCGGCGCTGGGCTTCCTCGGCTTCGTCTCGATGGGGTTCACCGAGATCCGCAACATGGCCATGCTCGAAGACTTGCCCGGCGTGATCTTCTGGGCGCTTAGCTGGGCTATCGTCGGGCTGGCGATCGGCCTCGTGGCCGGCCTGGTGGTGGGAGCCGTTGCCGCGACCGTTCTTGCCAATGCCGCTATGCGCGCCGCCGCTGAGGGCAAAGGGGTGTCGCGCCCACAGGTGCTTGTGCCGGTCCAGAACCTGGCCGCCGAAGAGGCCGCCCGCGCCGTTCTCAAGGAGGTGGGACCCTACGAGATCGCCTGGTGGCGCTGATCGCGACCGCGACACGGTTCCTTCGCCTGCTCACCTGGCCGCGTCGGGGCCAAGAACCACAACCACCTCGGCTTTGCTCGTAAGGCCTGCGGGTAGTGGGCCACGCACCAGCTCGGCGCCCAGCGTCCGGGCCACCCGGCGGCTCGTGGCCGGGTGACCGGACGGGTTGTACACCACCGTGCGCTCCACCGTGAAGGGGGCGTTATCGGGCACAAGCACCGTGAACCCCGCCCGTTCAAGCTCCAGGCTGACGCTGCGGGCCAGCCCCGGCACATCCGTGCCGTTGAAGACTTGCACTCTGGCCCGCTCGGCAGCCTCGCTGGGCGGTCGTTGCCACTGGTCGAGCAGCGCCTGCACCGCCGTTGGCTCAAAGACCAGGTTGCTCCCATTTTCGTACTGAAGCTGCTCCGGTCCGAGCTGAAATTGCCCCAGCTCCGCCGGGTCAACCGTGCCGGCCAGGGCCATCAAGCCGAGGAGGGTGTCGAGCCGGTCAACCGGCAGCGTGGTCACCACCGGCGGCGTCGCCCCTTCCTGGCCCCGCACCGCGCGCAGCAGGCCCGGCAGGGCCAGGACGCGGCCCAACCCGCCCCTGGCCCGCAGTTCCTCAAGCACCGCCCGCACCACCTGTTGCTGCCGCTGCGCCCGTCCGAAGTCGCTGTCCGCGTGACGGGTGCGGGCGTAGATCAGCGCCGTCTTGCCGTCCATGCGCTGCGGCCCGGGTTGAAACTCGACGCGCATCGTGCCGAAATCTTCCGTTGGATACTCCTCGTCGAGAATGTAGCGCGGCACATCAATCGTGACCCCGCCCAGGGCGTCAACGATGCCCTCGAAGCCAGCGAAGTTCACCGTTGCGATGAAGTCAACCCGCATACCACGCTGGCGCAGGTCGAGGAACTCTTCCACCGTCGTGGCAGCCAGGGCCATGCCGCCTTCCTGTGGCGTCACCTCGGGGCCGTAGCGTTCCGTCGCCTGAGCGTGGCCCTGAGCGTAGGCAACGTTGATCTTGGTGATCCCGACGCCCGGCACCTCGACCTGGGTATCGCGTGGGATCGAAAGCAGTGAGACCCAGCCCCTGCCGGCATCGAGTCGCGCCAGCAGCAGCGTATCGCCCCGCACTCCCTCCTGGGGATAGCCGGGACGCTCATCTACCCCGATAATCAGCAGATTCGCGCCGAGGAGCGGTGTGGCGAGGGGTGGGTTGCTGCGCACATCGCGAACCGTAATCGCCCTGGCCAGCGAGTGAACCTGCCAGTAGAACAGCCCCACCACCACGAGCAGCGCCGCGATAGCGATCAGCAGCGCCAGGCGCACCCGCCCCCAGAAGGCGCTGCGACGCCGCGGCGCCGCCCGCTGCCCCGGGCCGCCGGGCCGGGGCAGGGCCACCGTTTTGTCAGTGTAGGCTTCGCCGCCCTCGAAGAGCGGGCGGCCCTCACGCTGGTTCGTCACGCGTCTACATCCTCCAGCACGGCCCCACTGCAGGCCGGCAGCCACAGGGTCGCGCCGCGCACAACGGCTTCATCGCTCATCAGCGCCAGGCGCCAGCGCCCCGGCGGCAGGCTGATGCGCCCGGGGCGTGGGCCGTTGTTCAAGGCAACCAGCCAGGCTTCGCCTTCGCCGCACACGTAGGCGTAGTGCCCTCCGGCATCGTCAAGCGCGACGGTGCGCCGCGGCCCGCGCCACACGCCAGACGTCGCCTGCCGCAGCGCCCCAAGCTGCCGGTAGAACGCCAGCACATCGGCGTTCTGCGTGTTGTCCCAGCGCATCGGCAGCCGCGACTCCTCGGGGTGCGCGCTACCGTCAGGGTGGCGCACGTCGCGCTCCTGGCTCAAACCCACCTCGGTGCCATAGTAGATGATCGGCGGGTGTGGCAGGGTATACTGGCAGAGAGCCGCCAGTTTCAGCCGGCGCGTATCGCCCCGTACCACCCACAGGAAGCGGTTCATGTCGTGGTTGTCCAGAAAGCTGGGCATCACGAAGTCGGGCGGAAAGGCCTCAAAATGGCGCTGCAAGAAACTCGCGAACTGACTGGCCCTCAGCTCGCCAAAGGCGAAAAAGCGACGCAGCGCCTGTAGCAGCAAAAAATCCAGACAACCATCCAGCCGACCGTAGTAGGAGCGGAGCATCTCGGCGGTATCTACCGCCTCGCCCAGGCCAACCGCATCGGGGCGGACAGCCCGCGTGGCGGCGCGAAAGGCCGTCCAGAAAGCATGTGACGGGCCAACGGTGTAGTCAAGACGAAAGCCAGCGATCCCCTGCCGGAGCCAGTAGATCGCCGGCTCGATCATCATGCGCCGCGCCTCCGGGTGATCGGTATTCACCTGGGGCATGCCCGGCACACCGAAGAACGCGACGTACCGATGGGGGTACTCGGTGAAGATGAACCAGTCGCGGGCCGGGCTGCGGGGGTCGCGCAGCGCCTCCTGGAAGGCCGGGTGCTGGTCGGAGACGTGGTTGGCAATGAAATCCAGCAGCACGCGCATCCCGCGGGCATGCGCCGCAGCCACCAGGGTCCGCAGATCTTCACAGGTGCCCAGGCGCGGCTCGACCGTGTAGTAGTCGGTGGCGTCGTAGCCGTGGTGCGAGGGCGAAGGGAAGATCGGCGACAGCCAGATGATACTGACGCCCAGGGACCGGATGTAGTCGAGGCGTTCGGTCACCCCGGCCAGGGTGCCGCCGTACCGGCCCATCGGCGTTGCCGGCTGCGCGAACGGTTGCCCCCCACCAGGGTTGAAGCGGTCCACGAAGACCTGGTAGATCAGGCCGTCATGGAGCCAGGCGGGCGTTCGTTCCTCATCAACGCCGTAGGCAAAGGTGCGGCTGCCGCGCACGAAGGTTAACTCGAACTCCTGACCCACCTCGCGCAAAAAGATGTCCCCCGGCCCAACGTCGCCCAGCACCGCGCCATCGCCGGCAGTGCTGCCAATAATCTCGCCGGCCCATACGCTTCGCGGGTGGTGGTCAGCCCAGGCCTCGATGCGGTACTGCACAATCACACCGGCGGGCTGCGGCGGCAGGGTGGCGCGCCATTCTTCAACGTAGCCCCACAGGAAGGTGTTCCACTCGCTGCCGATCCGCTCAAACGCGACGGCCCGGGAGCCAGGGGCCGGCACGCCCCGCGCGCCCGCCGGCTCACTCCCGTCGGTAGTGAAGTAACAGGTCACATGGTCGGCCACCACTGCGGGGCCAAGGCTGACCCGCAGCGTCACGGGCCGCTCCGGCAAGGGGTCGGCGGGTTCAATGCGGTGCCGATGGCTCACGCCCGACAACTCGGCCTTGAGAAAGCCGAGGCGCCGGGCGTCGGTCGCCATGGTGCCGAAGATAAAATCGGCTGAGACGTCATCCATGCTGCTCGCCTGTACGTGTTCAGGGTTGGAATATGCGCGCCCGCGAGCAAGGGCGTCCCGCCCCTGTTAGCGTTTGAGGGCAGGCTGCTCGCGCCCCCAGGAGCAGGGTGAGCGCATACACTTGCCTCAGCCCTTCACTCCGCCCAGCGTCAGACCGCCCACGATATAGCGCTGCAACAACAAGTAGACAATCGCCACCGGGAGCGAGACCAGGATCGAGAACGCGGCGAAGCGCGACCAGGGGATCGAGCCGGCGTACTGCCCGGTCATATTGTACAACGCCATCGCCAGCGTGAAGTCCTTCGGGTTGGTCAGAAACTGCCAGGAGAGGAAGAACTCGGTCCAACCGCCGGCGAAACTGAGGAAGCCGGTGACGGCCAGCGCAGGCACGGCCAGCGGCAGCACGATCTGGAAAAAGATCTGATTGGGACTGGCCCCGTCAATGATCGCAGCCTCCTCAAGCTCTCTGGGGATGGTATCGAGATAGCCCTTGAGGTTCCAGATCGCGAAGGGCAGCGCGCCGGAGATCATGGCAATGCCCACGCCAAGCAGCGAGTTACGCAGCACGAAGACATCGCTCCGCGCCGGGGCGAGGGCCGTGTAGACCAGCAGCAGACCAAGCACCAGCGCAACGCCGCCGACGGCGTAGGTCCCGCCACTGGCAGTACTGGCGCGCAGCGCGGGGACCACGATCATCAGCCCGAATCCGATCACCAGCGCCGCAGCGATCAGCAGGGCGATGCTCAGCAGGCTGCTGCTGAGGCGAATGCCGTTGAGCAGCGCGAAGAGGGGCGCAATCGTCGCCACGGCCGGCAACACCGTGATCGCCAGCACGGCGATCATCATGTACTGGCGACCGGGGAACTTGAAGCGCGAGAAGGCGTAGGCTGCGCTGACACCGATCAGCAAGGCAAAGAGCGCGACTCCGCCGGCCAGTTTCAGGCTATTCAAGGCCAGCTCGGTGAAGGTCACCGGATTTGCGGTCGGCCGGTCAAGCACGGCGCGATACGCGTCGAGCGAGGCCCCGGGCGGGATCAGCCGCAGTTCGGTGGGCCGCGCGATGTTACGCGGGTCGAGCGACATACTCACGATCCACATGATCGGGAAGAGCACCGTCGCCGCGATAAACAGACACAGGGCCTGGAAGAGCAGTTGTTGCCACCACCTCAAGCGGCGACCGGCGGCGGTGCTGCCCTTCCTCGTCTGCGTCGTCGTGGTTGTGGCAACACTAGACATCGTAGCTCTCCGTTGCGCGCGAGATACGGTTGGTGATCAGGAAAATCGGGATCAGCACCAGGGCGATAATTACCGAGAAGGCCGCGGCTACCCCGAAGAGTTGCTGGGCGTTCACCAGCTTGAAGGCCTGCGTGACCATGATCTCGGTCTGCCCCAGCGGGCCGCCGCCGCTCATAAAGTAAATGATGTGGAACAGGTTAAAAGTGGTTACGATGCCGACCATCGCGGCCGGCACCATGGCCGGGCGCAGCAGCGGCAGGGTAATGTTCCAGAACTGCTGCGGACCCGTGGCGCCATCAATCGCGGCGGCCTCGTACATCTCTTTGGGGATCGACTGCAATGCGCCGGTGGCCACGATGGTCATAAACGGCCAGCCCAGCCAGATATTGGCGATCAGCATGGCGTAGTAGCTCAGCGGCAGCGGCACGCCGGGGATGGGTGGCTCGATCTGGTTGAACCAGCGGATGCCCACCGGCGCGCCCGCGATCATGCTCAGCAACTGGTTGATCGCTCCGTACTGGTCGTCGAACATATTGCGCCAGACGGTGGCGATCACGATATTTGGCAGCACCATAGGCAAAATGTACAGCGCGCGGTAGATCCGGCGTCCCCACAGCCCTTCAACATTTAACAGCACCGCGATCAGAATGCCCAGAGCCACGTGAAAGCCCACGTTCGAGAAGGTCCACCACAGGTTGAAGGCGAGCAGGCGCCAGAAGTTAAAGTTGCCGCCCAGTCTGGCGACGAACTGCGGGTTATTGGTAAGGATGTCGGAGTAGTTCTTGAAGCCCACCCCCTGGGCCGGGCGGTAGTTGGGCGGAGGTTGACCGTCGGGGCCGAAGCGGTTGAGGGTCTGTTTCCCCTCTTCCTTGATCACCCCGTAGTCGGTGAACGACATCCACACCTGGTAGGCCAGGGGGTAGAAGGTGACCAGCGCCATAATCAACGCGGCCGGGATCAGATAGACCAGCGGGGTCCGCAACTGTCGCCAGGTTCCGCTCGCCGACGGGCGGGCCGCCTTGAGCGTGGCCGTACCCGGGTTCGTCGCAGCCATAGGGCTTCCTCCGTTGGACTGACGCTACGCGCAACCGGTAGGAAAAGAGATCTGCCTGGGAGGGCGTAGCCCTCCCAAACCCTCCCACCAGGGAGGGGGAAGGGGAAACCCGGTTGCCCCTTCCTCCAACCGGTGTTGGGGGCGCCTGGCGCCCCGGCGGGCAGGGGTGCGGTTCGACAGGCTCACCGCAGGTGGGGAAACCCGGTTTCCCCATATGTTCACCTCAGCCGTCCATGCGGCTGCGCCGCACAACGACACGATGAACGTGGGTTTTTCTTGGGAGGGCGTAGCCCTCCCAAACTCTCCCACCAGGGAGGGAGAAGGGGAAACCCGGTTTCTCCGTATGTTCACCTCAGGGGGTGTCACCTCCCATTGGCGGTATTCATCGTCGCGCAAGCCTCGGTGACCGCTGCGGCCGGGTCGGCGCCGCCGTCGAGCACTCTGGTGATCGCGTCGCCGAAGGGCGTCCAGAAGTTGGTCAATTCAGGGATGAGCGGGCGCGGAACGCCGGTCTGAGCAGCCTGTTCAAAGCCGGCCACCAGCGGATCGGTGATCTCGATGTCGGTGCGCGCCGGCACGTGGCCCGCCTTCTCAACGTAGAGCTGCATCGACTCTTTGCTGGTGAGGAACATCGCCAGCGCCACCGCGCCGGTCGGGTTGGCGCTGTTGACGCTCAGATAGAAGCCATCAACGCCGGTGAGCGGGCCGGCCGGGTCGGCAGCGCCGGGCATAGGAGCCACCGCCAGGTTCTCGCCGAGCGTCTCGCGGTAGTCACCCAGCGCCCAGGGGCCATTGATGATCATGTCGGCCTTGCCCTCTTTGAACAGCGAGTCTGCCTGGCCGCCATCGGTCGAGAAGGTGACATTCGGTTCAGCCTTCAGTGTCTTGAGGAAGGTGAACCACTCCACGCCCCCGGCCTGATCCGCCACACATTTGCCGGTCTCGTTCATCAACCGACCGCCAAAGGCTTGCAGCCAGCCGAAGTTGTGATAGGCGTTCTGGTTGAGCACCAGGGTGTTGCCGCCCCGGACAGCCGCCAGCAGCTCGTCGGTGGTGGCGGGCGGGGTGGCGACCTTGCTCTTGTTGTAGTAGAGCGCCACGGCCTTGAACGACTCGGGAATGGCGTAGAGCTTGCCGTCGAGGCTCATGCCCTCGATCGCTACCGGCGAGACGTTCTCGGCCTCCAGGGCCGTCACGTAGGCGCTCAGGTCGGCCAGCAGGCCGGCGCGCACCTGATCGCCCAGGCTGTCGTTCGGCGCGATGAACATATCGGGGCCGGCGCCCGAGGTGACCTCGTTCTGGAACTTGTTGAAGATCTGATCAAAGGGGATCTGCAGGACGTTGATCGTCGCATTCGGGTAGGCTGCCCGGGCGCGATCGATCAGCTCGTTGATCACCTCTTCCTCGGTGCTGCCGGTGCCGTAGGCGTGCCATAGCGTGACGGCGCCCTCGATTGGCATACCACCGGCGACCGGCGGGGCCGCCGTTGCCCCGGCGGGCGGGGCGGTGGTGGGTGCGGGGGCCGCGGTGGGCTGGGCGGCTCCGCCGCCGCACGCGGCCAGGATCAGCGCGAACAGCGCGCTGACCACCATGAACGAAGTAAAGCGTTTCATGCGTCTGTGCTCCTTGGCTCGTACGAAAACGAGACTTCGTCCCGGCGGGAGTTGCGGGGCCACAGACCTACCGGTGTTCCCGCTCCGACGCGGCGCGGTGTCGCCGTGCCGGAACCGGGTTGGCAGAGAATCGAAGCCTCTCCGCGCCTCACGCCGAAGTCCCATTGTCGTATGCGAAGTGGCCAGCAATGGCCTGAAGAAAGAAATCTGCTCCCAGGGAGAATCTGTGGTTGCGGGGAAATTGCTGAGGTGGGGGGCGAACAACCAGCACACATCCGTGGCGCCTTCGCCACAACCCTCGACACTTCCACGGCTCTACGGATTCGGTTACACCAAACCGTAGAGCACCTGCCAGGCTTCAACACAGAATGCCTACTATGATACGCACGCTCTGGACCCTATGGCCTCACCCCCCTTCCGTGGGCGGGCCGAGCGCCGGATCCGCCGTAGCGACCAGGTCGGCCTGCAACCCATCCCGCAGCTTGGTCAGCAACTCGCGCAACTGGCGCTGCTCGTCGGCATCGAGGGCGCTCATACGCCGTTCAATCGAGCGCTCGTGGGCCGCGCGGGCCTGGTCGCGCGTCGCGCGGCCCTGGACGGTCAACACCACCCGTTGCACGCGGCGGTCATCGGCATCGGCCTCACGGCGCACCAGCCCGGCGCTTTCCAGACGATCGACAATCCGCGTGATCGTGCTCTTGTCAACCAGCAGCCGCTCGCTGAGGTCGGTCAGGCGCCAGCCTGCTTCGCCGTCCAGCAGGAGCAGCACGGCGAACTGCGATGGACTCAGATTGAAGGCTCGAAGCACCCGGCGGTCGCCATCGTCCAGTAACACATAGATGTCGTGAAACATACGGTACTGCTGGCAGGACTGTGAGGACATAGATGACTGCGAATATTCAAAGGCGCGGAGATGACGTAGAGCGAGAGGGTTTCCGGGAGCGGAGGCTTCTCGGAAACCCCCATTCGAGAATGTGTTGGATCGCCATCCGACCGGCAGCCCACCGCTGCCGGGCCTACAACTCCGCCAGCCGGGCGCGCAGCTTCTCCAGCGCGGCGCGCGCCAGTTCCAGGCCCTCGCGTTCGCGCTGCACCACCTGGGCCGGCGCCCGCGAGATGAAGCCGTCGTTGGCGAGCTTCGCCTCGCGGCGCGCCACGTCGGTCTCGGCGGCCTCGATCTCCTTCCGTAGCCGCGCGCGTTCGGCCTCCAGGTCAATCAGGCCGGCCAGGGGCAGGTAGCACTCGACGGTTCCAATCACAATCGAGGCGGCGTGGGAGGGACGGGTCTCCAGGCTCTCCACGATCGTCAGTTCATCAGCCTTCACCCGGCCCAGACGGGCGATCAATGGCGCCTGAGCGCGGAGCATTGCCGCTTGCTCCCCACCGGCAATCGTCGCCGTGACCCAGCGCGCCGCCTCGACCTTGAACTCGCTGCGCGCATTGCGGATCGCCACGATCAACTCGCGCACCAGTTCCCAGTCGCGTTCGGCGGCCTCGTCCAGCGGCGCTGGCTCGTCTACCGGGTAGGCGGCAAGCATAAGCGTACGCGGCGCGTTCGGATAGTGGCTCGCAGTGACCGCTTCACCGATCAGGTACTGCCAGAGTTCCTCGGTGACGTAGGGCATGAAGGGATGCAGGAGGCGCAGGCTCCCCTCCAGCACAGTGTAGAGGGTAGCCCGCGTCACCCGCTGCGCCGCGGGGTCGTTCTCGAGTTGCACCTTGGCCACCTCGACGTACCAGTCGGCGAACTCGCTCCAGAGGAAGTCGTGGATCTGCCGCCCGGCCTCGCCGAAGTTGTAGCCCTCCATCAGCCGGTCCACGTCCCGCACCAGCCGACCGTAGCGCGAGAGGATCCAGCGGTCGGCCAGCGAGAAAGACGCCGGGGGCAGACCGTAGGCCAGTTCTCGCTCCTCGCCGAGCTTGCCGAGCACGAAGCGGGTGATGTTCCACAACTTGTTGGCGAAATTGCGCGCCGCCTCGATGCGCTGCGGGTTCAGGTTCAAGTCCTGGCCGGGCGTGCCGCTGGTCGCCAGGGTGTAGCGCAGCGCGTCGGTGCCGTAGCGGTCCATGATCTCCAGTGGGTTGACCACGTTGCCGTAGCTTTTCGACATCTTGCGCCCGTGCTCGTCGCGCACCAGGCCGTGCAGATAGACGGTGTGGAAGGGCGGCACGCCGGTGAGGTAGCAGCCCATCATCATCATGCGCGCGACCCAGAAGAAGAGGATGTCGTAGCCCGTCTCCATCACCGAGGTGGGGTAAAACTCGCGCATATCGGGCGTGTCGTCGGGCCAACCCAGCGTCGAGAAGGGCCAGAGACCCGAACTGAACCACGTATCGAGCACATCGGGGTCCTGCACCGCCCCGGCTGGCGGCTCCTCATCCGGGCCGGGGACCACGAAGCTGCCGTCGGGCAGGTACCAGACCGGAATCCGGTGACCCCACCAGAGTTGCCGGGAGACGCACCAGTCTTCGATGTTTTCCAGCCAGTGGAAGTAGACCTTCTCGAAGTGTTCCGGGATGATGCGGGTGCGACCCTCGCGCACGGCGGCGAGGGCCAGGTCAGCCAGGGGGCGCGTGCGCACGAACCACTGTTCGGAGAGCAGCGGCTCGATCACCTCGCCGCCGCGCTGGCTGATGCCCACGCTCATCGTATGGGGTTCAGTTTTCACCAGCAGGCCCTCGCGCTCCAGATCGGCGAGCAGGGCCGCGCGGGCCGCGAAGCGGTCCATCCCGGCATACGGGCCACCTTCCTCATTGATCGTCGCATCTTTGTTCATGATGTTGATCATTGGAAGGTGATGGCGCTTCGCCACCTCGTAGTCGTTCTTATCGTGGGCCGGGGTGATCTTCACCGCGCCCGAGCCAAACTCCTTATCCACATAGGCATCGACGATAATCGGGATCTGGCGGCCCAGGGCGGGCAGCGCGGCCACGCGCCCGACGAGCGCCGCGTAGCGCTCATCATCGGGCGCCACGGCCACGGCGGTATCACCCAGGATGGTCTCGGGGCGCGTGGTCGCGACGGTGATCCAGGTCGTGGCGCCTTCGGCCCAGCGCCCCGACCCCCACGGGTGTCCTGGCCCGCTCCAATTCGCGTCGAGCACCGGGTAGCGCACGTACCAGATCGACACATTGCGCTGCTCGTAATCCACCTCCAGGTCGCTCACCGCCGTCTGGAGGAGGGGCGACCAGTTCACCAGGTAGGTGCCCCGGTAGATCAGCTCATCGTCGTAAAGGCGTTTGAACGCCGTGTGCACCGCGCGGGAGAGGCCCACATCGAGAGTGAAGCGTTCACGTGACCAGTCGCACGAGGCTCCCAGGCGCCGCAACTGGTGCGTGATCTCGCCGCCATACTTCTCTTTCCACGCCCAGGTGCGGCGCAAAAACTCCTCGCGCCCCACGGCCTGGCGGCTCGTGCCCTCGCTCAACAGCAACTTCTCCACCTGGGTCTGCGTGGCGATCCCGGCGTGGTCAGTGCCGGGCACCCAGAGGGTCTTGTAGCCCTGCATGCGGCGCCAGCGGATCAGCAGATCCTCGATGGTCACGAACATAGCGTGGCCGAGGTGCAACTCGCCGGTGACGTTGGGTGGGGGGATGGAGATGACGAACGGCGGGCGGGGAGCATCGTCGCGGGGCGCGAAGAAGCCGCTCCGCTCCCACCAGGCGTAGAGACGCTGTTCAACCTGCTGGTGCTCGTAAGCTCTGGCCATCTCGGCAGGGCGCCGGGGGGCGCTGGCCGGGGTGTCTGTGGTCATAGGCTCCTCGACACGCGGGGCATGTTCAGGCTGGTTGTATTATAACATCCCCCCGGAGGAGCAACCGTTGGTCCAGCATAGCTGTTCACACGTTCGTGCAGGCAGGTTGCCCACGCTCCCGACAACGGGTGTTCCGCTCGCTGCTGCTGGGCGCCGACGGGCGTGATGGCGTGGGGATGCGCTGGTTGGCTCCCACCCCCCCGCAAGCCAGGTTGGCTCGAATGTTCTATCCGCCCCTGAACTCCCGCGCGCGAACGGGGGCGCATGGGGACCGCTTCGCGCGGCGGACGTCCCTCGCCGCTTGATCTCCTACGCCGATGCGGGGCGCGGTTGCACAACAACCCGCCAGCAGGCCACATCATCAAGCGGGACGTTGGTAAAATGCACCAGGCCGGTATGATCGGTTTCGCCACGGAAGCGCTGTTCGGCCGTCTCCAGGAACACTGTGCTCCCGGCCTGATCGAACGGATCGGCATCAGCCAGTTCGACGCAGATACGCACCATGCCCTGCTCGTCCTGCTCGTCCGGCGCGAGGACCTCGATGGTGATGTGCGGGTCGTCGTCGCTGGTCTGCGGCACGGTGTAGGCGTAGCGCAGACGCAGGCCCACGGCGCGGGCCAGGGCGGGCGGGCGCATAAGTGCCAGTAGCGTTTCGGAGAACTGGATCACCACCCCGTCGCGGATGCGATCAACCGCCCCCTGGACGCCGGAAGCCGCTCTGGCCAGCGCGCCCAGAGGCGCAGGAGGGACGCGCAGGAAGCCCAGGTCAGGTGGGGGCGGCTCGGGGAACGTGGCCGGTTCGTGGCCGTAGAGCGCCTCCAGCGCGGAGTGTAGCGCCTCGGCCTCGGCGCGACAGGTAGCGCAACGTTCCAGGTGCGCCCCCACGTCGCGCAGGGCCGCCGTTAGCGGCAGCCCGAGCAGCACCGCTGTTACATATTCGGGAAGGATCGCCAGCGCCTGAAAGTGCAAAGCGGTGCTGTCCCTCCGCGCCGAGCTGTCACCTTCCCAGGCCGTAGTTCCCATTCCATATGTCCTTTCTCCGCCACCTCCAGATTGGCGGTGTGATGCCAGTTTCACTCGAACACTCCGCAAGGGTCGTTGCATCAAAGCGCACCCGGACGCCTTCTGCCCGCAATGCTATGACAGCGTGGCGTTCCCCCCCTGCCGCAGGTGTCAGGATGATGCCCATTTCAAGTCTAACCCCCAATCACGCGCCAGTTGTTGCCACACCGGCGAGGCGCGCAACTGGTTCAGGCCCCGCGAGCGCAGCACATGCACACTGGCAATCGGCTTGGCCATGTACCTGCTGATCGTCTCGTCATCCAGTTCGGCGATAAACCTCAGCCAGACGGCCTCCAGTTGTTGGCGCGCGCGCGGTTGCTGGCGCAGCACTTCTTCAAAACAGGCCCGCATCTGCCGGTGCAGATCAGCGCGCATGGCGCTCTGTTCGGGGTCGCCGTGCTCGGCGACCGGTGGTTGATCCTCCAACCCCTCCAGGGACACAGTCACGACCGTTCGGGTCCACCAGGGACGCAGAACGTTGCGAAGTTCGAGCGCCGCGACTGCCAGAAAGGCCCCCGGCGTATGGTACGTGTCCAGTTTTTTCCAGATGCGCAACAGCGTCTCATTGACGGCCTCGGCCCGCAGATCGGGGGCCAGTTCCGCGATTTCGCGGAAGGACAGCCCGTACAGGTAGCGGTGCAACTCGGTGAACCCGAGGTCCTGGCGTTCGCGACCCTCATCGCCGCGACACGCGCTGTACAGGGAATGGCAGTACACATAGATCGCCGCCCGCCATGGATCGGTCACCTCGCCGCGGGCCACGCTTGCCTCGGTCCGACGCGCGAACTCAGCAACGCTGAGGAGCTGCCAGCCAAACCGTTGCATCACGCGGGTCACGACCTGGTGACACCGCTCGCTCATATCGTTCCCGGTCACACCCTCGTTGTTGCGGTCGCCCTCGGTCATGGGGGGAGAGACACCTTCTGCTAGGGCGTCGCATTGCAGCGCAGGCCCGTCTTATACCACGGGCCCGGGTCATTAACTGCCGGGAGTCCAGTAGATCCGGTAGCGCTCGACTGGAAGCGCCTCCCCTTCACCGGTCAGCGCCGGGGCAGTTCCCAGGCCCTTCTGAAGCGGGAGCGCCACGTAGGGCAGCGCCGGGGTAAAGGTGATGTGCCAGACCCAGCGTTGCTCCTGCGCATCCCAGCGGTAGATCAAGAGATCACCGCGGCGCCCGCGCGCGTCCCGGTCATAGTATAAAACAAGCGTGGCGGTATAATCCATAAGTGAAACATTACTGGCAAGACTGAAAATGTAACTGCGCGCCTCGGGGCCTTCGGGCAGGCGCTGCGGGCCGGCGATCAGCGTTGTGGTGACGATGCGCACCCGTTCGTCATCGTCGGGTGGGGTGTCGGGCGCGGGGGTGTGCTGCGTTTGCCGGTTGTCTGGTTCGACGAAGAAGAGCATGGCGTTACCATCGGCGGAGCCGGCGGTGATCGGCAGGCGTCCGCCGGTTGTGGAGTTTGGCCCGCCCCCCTGCGAGTAGCTGGCGACGAAGAAGGCGTCGCCAGCCCAGCGCAGCAGCACGTGGCCGTCGAGGTGCGGCACAGGGCGCGGCTCGGTGATCAGGGTGGCGGGGTCGAGGTGGTGCAGCGCCGGGGGCGCGAGTGGGCCGCGGGGGCCACAGGGGTAGATCTGCACGGCTTCGGGCTTTGGCCCGCGTGTCTCGACCCGCGCCGCTACGGCCACGGGGTCGCGCACGGCGCCTTCCAGCGCCTGAGGCAGCACGTCCACGAAGAAGGGTCGCTCCAGCCCCGGCGGGGTGGCATCGCTCCAGGCCAGGCGGACCAGGGCGCGCTGCCCCGGCGCTGGCGCGGGAGGCGGGGCAACGAAGGCCGCCCGCTGCACCTGCACCCTGTCCCGGATCTGGCTGATGAGCAGGAGTTCATCACCGGCTTCGGCGCCGAAGAGGTGAAAGCCCTCGCGCTGGTCGGCTTCGGAGACCTTGCCCTGGGCGATCAGCCCGCCGGGCATGCCGTCCTCGCCCCGGGGCTTGAGCACGTAGAGCCAGTGGGCCGCATCGGGACGCCGGGCCGAGCCGCTCGCCGCCCGGGCCAGCGCCTCCTCCACATCAAGGTACGCTTCCTGAGCCTGGTCGAGCGCGATGCCCACGCCGGGGCGGTAGCGTGCCGCAGGCAGATCCACGAAGACCGGCAGGGGCAATGGCAGGGCCAGCGGCCCCTCCATCGGCCGCCCATCCCAGGGGTCGTCGGCGGGCAAGAGGGGAAAATTGGCCCGCAGCGTGTCGAAGATCGCGTGCCAGGGCGGCAGTTCGCTGACCTGGGTGGTAGCCATCAGACTGGCGTCAATCGGCAGCGCCACGCGGGGCAGCGCCGCCCTGACCGCCGTCGCGCCTGCCGGCGCCTGCGCGCTCGCCTGCCAGCGCCGCTGGCGCCGCCGCTGGACAAGTGTGGTATCCTCCAGGTAGCCGTCGTTGATGTTGAGCGCGTAATGGCCCCACTCGTGGATCAGCGCCCGATACCCCTCCGGTGTATCCCAGGTTGAAAGGAGCCCCGGATCCTTCTGCCAGATGCCGCGCCCGACCCGGATGCTCTTGAACTTGCGGCCCTCGTGCAAGCCGTTGTTCCAGGCGCGGGGATGCACCCGGTTCGAGGCCAGCACCTGAATGTCGGCGCCACCGAGCAGGGCCGGCCCGCCGATCACCACCTGACCGAAGGCCATGTAGCCGTTGGTCGCATCGTAGAGAAAATCTGAGGCCCGTTGCATAGCGACGCGGATCTGCTGGTAGGTCGCCGCCGACGGTTGCCATTCGAGGGCCACGACTACGTTAAATAGATACAGCACCGATCGGAACAGCGGCTCGCCGTTGATCGCCGTCAGCGCGCGGGCGTGCTCGTCGGGCGCATAGGCCAGCCACTTCTCGCGGAACGGTACGGTGCCGGGGAGCGCGCCCTGCTGGTCGAGGACAGCGGGATCAGCCTGGAAGAAAGCCTCTTGCTGGGCGGCGGTGCGCTCCATGTTCGGGTCGTGCAGATAGGTCAGCCTGACTGCCTTGCAGCGCGCCGCCGCCTCGCCGTGGCTGGCCGCGTCGAACTGAAACGGCAAGTCCAGGAGATAGCGCTCGTCGTCCATGTCGATCCTTTCCTTAGCGGTGCATCGGGCACGTTCCGTATTCATCCTGAGCGCAGCGCAGGGTTCCGGCCGAGATGCTTCTCCTTCGACTGCGCTCAGGGCGGCGGCTTCGCTCAGTATGACCCACGACGTGCCGGATGAAGGTCGAGCCGCGCCCCTGCCCACAGGGGTGGCAAGCAAATCCCGGAAGCGTTTGGAGGGTGGGGAAACCGGGTTTCCCCATTCCCCTGCCCGGGGAAGGGTATGGGAAACCGGGCTTCCCCATCCTCTGACACGATGCAGACAGGTTTTTCTCCTGGGAGGGCTGCGCCCTCCCAAACCCTCCTCGCCGGGAGGGGCGTGGGGAAACCGGGTTTCCCCATCCTCTGACACGATGCAGACAGGTTTTTCTCCTGGGAGGGCTGCGCCCTCCCAAACCCTCCCCGCCGGGAGGGGCGTGGGGAAACCCGCTTTCCTCATCTATACACATCAGAGTGTGCCATGTCTGGTCCAACGTCGCTGACCATTGTCCGCTGCGCCGTCTTTGAACACTTCGACCGGGCCATGCTTCGCGCGGTGCTCGACCTCAATGCCGCCGAGGTGGACGCAGTTCTGTCGCTGGCAGAGGTTGAACGTCATGGCCCTGACCTTTTTGCGCTTCAGCCGCAGGCACGGCGCGAGTTGCTGGTGCGCCTGCGGGCCGAGGCGGCGCCCGAGGAGCGGGTGTTGCACCAGCGGGCCTTCGATCACCTGATCAGCCGCCTGGCCGGCGCGGAGGCCGGGGCCGCCTGGCTCGCGGCGGCCTGTCTGCATCACCTGGAGGCCCTGCGTGACCTGAATCTCGACTACATGCGCTGGCACGAGGTGAGCGCTATGATCGCCCGGGTGCGGGCGTTGTCCCTCGACCTGCAACCCGATCTCGCCGACCGGCTGGCGCTGCTGGAGGCCTACCACGCCTTCCGCCAGCAGGCCTATGGGCAGAGCGAGCACATCCTCGAGCGCCTCCTGGGCCGCGCCGATCTGCCGGCGCGGCTGCGCGGCGAGGCGCTGGTAACCCGGGGCCTCTGCGCGATGAACCAGGCGCGTAACGAGGCCGCCCTGGCCGACTTCGCCGAAGCGGAGGCCCTGGGCCTGGCCAGCGCTGATGACGCCTTGCAGGCCCGCGCCCTGGTGAACGCCAGTTGTGTCTACAACCTGCTCCATGCCTTCGAACGCGCCCCGGAGTTGAGCCAGCGCGGGCTGAACCACTACCGCTGGGCCGGCGATCCCTACGGCGCGGCCTTTGCCCTCTACATGCGCGCCAACAACGCGATCTACCTCGGGCGCTGGGAACCGGCCATTGCCGACCTGGACGAGGCCGCGGCGATCTACCGCGCTGCGGGTATGCACGCCCGGCTTGCCGCAATCGACTGGGCGCGCGGCTTCCTGCACCAGCTCCTCGGCAACGAGGCCGAGAGCCTGGCAGCCTACGAGCGCGCCCTGGTCATCGCCGCCTCCGACGAGCATGGCAACGCCGTCCTGGCTGCCGACATCCTCACCGAGCTGGGCCTGATCTACCAGTTGCAGGAGCGGTGGGACGATGCCGATGCCGCCTTTCGCCGGGCCATCGCGCTCCAGGAAGACCTGGGCAACACTCTGAGCCGCGCCCTGCTGATGCACCGTCACGCCCAGTTCCTCGACCGCCGCGGCGCCCGTATGGCCGCCCTGGCTACCCTGCGCGCGGCGGTCGATCTGCTGGAAACCTTGCGCGTCGCAACCCACGCCGAGGATCTGAAGATCAGTCTCCTGGGCACCGCCGAACAGGTTTACGAAACCATCGTTCTGGCTTACCTGGCCCAGGGCGATACGGAGACGGCCTTTGCCTACGTTGAGCGGGCGCGGGCGCGCGCCTTTCTCGACCTCGTGGCGCGCCGTGACGCCCCGACCGATGCGCTGGCGCAATGGCCCACTGTCACCCTGGCCGAGGTGCAGCGCCGGATCGCCCCCGAGACGCTGGTGCTCGAGTACTTCTGCATCGGTGTGCTGCCGCCCGGCGACTCCTTTCTGGCGCGCATCCCCGCCACCAACACCCGCTTGCGCGACCTGGTGCGCCCGCAGCCGGAGATCCTGCTCTTTGCCATTACTCGCAACGCGGCGCAGGTGCAGCGGATCGCCTTCGATCCCAACCTGCTGCGGCCCCCGGCGGGCGACCCGACACCGGGGTGGCACCTGGTAACCCACCGCAAGTTGCGCTGGATGTACGATCGGCTGATCGCCCCGGTTGAGGGCCTGCTGATCAATCGTGCCGTGGTCCATCTCATTCCCCACGGGCCGCTGCACTACGTTCCCTTTGCCGCCCTGGCCACCCCGCGGGGCGGAACCCTGCTCGACGCCGCCGGACCGGCGCTGGCCTACGCGCCCAGCGCCACGGTGCTCTGCGACTGCCTGGCGCGGCCCGAAGCCACGGGTACGATGAGCCTGGCGCTGGGGTACGACTACCGGGGCGAGGCGCAACTGTTCCTGGCCGAACACGAGGCCCAGATCGTCGGAGCCATGCTCGATGCCCGCGTGATCGTCGGCGATCCGGCCAAGCGCGCCGAGCTGTTCGCCGCCGGCGCGGCCCTGCGCTGTTTGCACATCGCCGGGCATGCTGTCTATCGGGCCAGCGATCCGCTGGGCTCCTATCTCTGCCTGGGCGCGGACGACGACCTCGACGCGCGCACCTTGATGTACGGGTTGCAGTTGCGCGATACGCTGGTGACCCTGAACGCCTGCACCTCCGGCCTGAGCCAGGTGACCTCTGGCGATGAGTTACTCGGCTTGCCGCGGGCCTTTCTCTACGCCGGCGCAGCGACGATCATCTGCGCGCTCCACGAGATCGACGATATCGCTGCCTATGCTCTTATGGTATTGTTCTACGCAAATCTTGCAGCGGGAGCGGCCCCTGCCGAAGCGATCCATCGGGCGCAGATCGCGCTCCGCGATTCGGATCGAGACACGATAGTGGCGCTGCTGCGGCGTTCTGGAGCGGCAACGCCCCGGACCCTCGCGGCCCTGGAGGGCGCCGACCAGCATCCCTTCGCCCATCCGCGCTTCTGGGCCGCGTTTATGCTCATTGGGAAACCCTGACCGACACAGGATACGCGCTATGCAGACGACCAGACTCGGCCGTAGCGGCCTGGAAGTGACCCGCCTGTGCCTGGGCGGCAATGTCTTTGGCTGGACGTGCGACGAAGCTTCCTCCTACCGGGTGCTGGATGCCTACGTAGATGCCGGTGGCAACTTCATTGACACAGCGGATGTGTACTCGCGCTGGGCCGCAGGGCACACCGGCGGCGAGTCAGAGGCGACCCTGGGCCGCTGGATGCAGGCCCGCGGCAACCGGGCGCGGCTGATCATCGCCACCAAGGTTGGCTCGGCGATGGGTGTGGAGCCAAACATGGGCGGGCTTTCGCGCCTGCACATCATGCGCGCGGTTGATGAGTCGTTGCGTCGCCTGCGGACCGACTATATCGATCTGTACCAGGCCCACTTCGACGACGAGCGCATCCCGCTGGAAGAGACCCTGCGGGCCTTCGACGACCTGGTGCGGCAGGGCAAGGTCCGCTACATTGGAGCCTCGAACTACCACGCCTGGCGGCTGGTGCAGGCCCTGTGGGTCAGCGACCGCCATGGCTACGCCGCCTATATCTCGTTGCAACCCAGGTACAACCTGGTGGACCGTGGGGAGTTCGAGGGCGACCTGGAGGCAACCTGCCGCGCCTTCGGGCTGGGGGTCATCCCCTACGCGCCACTCGGCGGCGGCTTTCTCACCGGCAAGTACAGCCGCGAAGGCCCGCTGCCGGCCACCGAGCGCGCCCCAAAGGTGCAGCAGCGCTACATGCACGCCCGGGGCTGGGCCGTGCTGGAGGCGGTGCAGCGGGTCGCCACAGAGCGGGGGGCCACGCCGGCGCAGGTAGCCCTGGCCTGGCACCTGGCCCGTCCGAGCATCACCGCCCCGATTGTCAGCGCCACCAGCGTGGAACAACTCAACGAACTGTTGGGAGCGTTGGACCTGGCGCTGAGCGCGGAGGAACTGGAGCGCCTGACGTCAACGTAGGGTCGGCTGGACCGGGCCATCCTCTGCTCGCATGGACGCGGAAGGGCGTCATACCATTTTAGATTTTAGATTTTGGATTTTGGATTGCCACGCTGGGCAGTACAACGCCTAAAACCGCTTCAAGCAATGCGGCATCATCAACGGTAATTGGTATCAGCCCCCTGCCTACGGAAGAGCATGGGGAAAGGCATAGCCCTCCCACGACATCGTGTTCGAGCAGCGACTGCCCGCCGAGCCGCCGCTCCTCATGCGAGCACAACGGCCGTAGCGCCCTGGAAATGCAGCGTGTCGCCATCGAGGCGCGCTGGCGCTGCCCCTCCGTACTCCGGGTCCTCGGTGTCGAGCAGCACCGTCCAGCCCTGGCCCGTCGGGGGTGCCAGTTCCGGTGAGGACGTGAGGTCTACCTGTGCCGGGCCACTCAGATTGACGATAACCAGAAGCGTGGGTTCTGGTGTGCCGCTGACCTCGCGCCGCAAGGCGATGATTCGCTCGCCCAGAGGCAGCACCGTGAAAGCTCCGTCGGAGCGCAGGGCAGGATGTTCACGGCGTAGCCGCAGGAGAGCGCGGTAGAGGCTCAACACGCCAGCGTGCGGTGGACGCTCGCGCTCGGCCCGGTTCAACATCGAGCGCCGAAAGGTCGCTTCAGCTTGCGGATCGGGGATCTCCGCGCCCCGAAAGGCGCTGAAGGCGGCGAACTCTCTGCGCCGCCCCGCCGTCACCTGCCGTCCCAACTCCTCGTGGTGATCGGTGAAAAAGAGGAACGGGCTCGAGGCGGCCCATTCCTGGCCCATCCACAGCAGCGGCGTCTGGGGCGCGAGCAACAACAGCGCCGAAGCGGCGCGGTAGGCTGCTAACGTCACCTGGTGGTGCAGCCGCTCACCGAAGGCCCGGTTGCCTACCTGGTCGTGGTTCTGCAAACAGTACACAAAGCGGGTCGGCGCAACATCGTCGGCAGGGGCGCCGCGTGGCCGCCCGCTGAGGGGCGCGACCTGCCCGGTGTAAAACCAACCCCGGCGAATAGTCGTCGCCAGATCACTGGCACTGCCGCTGTAATTGACATAATAACCGTCACGTTCGCCGGTCAGCGCCACACGCACTTGATGGTGAAAATCGTCAGCCCAGACCGCGTCGAGACCCCAGCCACCCGCGGCTGCGGGGTGCACCAGGCGCGGGTCATTGGTGTCATTCTCGGCAATGAGCACGAAGTGCCGTCCTGCTGGCAGGGCCGCGCGCACCCGTGCAGCCAGTTCGGCGAGGATATGGGTCGGCGAGTCGTCAATGATTGCGTGGACGGCATCGAGTCGCAGCCCGTCGAGATGGTACTCGTGGAACCAGTGCAGAGCATTGGCAATAACGAACTCGCGCACCGGCCGACTGTGGGGACCGTCCATATTGATCGCTTCGCCCCATGGGGTATGGTGGCGATCGGTGAAGTAGTCCCGGCTATAATCGCGCAGATAATTGCCATCGGGTCCGAAGTGGTTGTAGACCACATCAAGGATCACCGCGAGACCGCGAGTGTGCGCGGCCGAGACCAGGCGACGCAGCCCATCGGGGCCACCGTAGGCCGCGTGGGGCGCAAAGAGACACACCCCGTCGTAGCCCCAACCGCGCCGCCCCGGAAAACTGCCTACCGGCATCAACTCGATGGCAGTGACACCGAGCCATACCAGTTCGTCGAGGCACGTGATCAACCCGTCAAACGTGCCTTCGGGAGTGGCGGTACCCACGTGTGCTTCGTAGATTACCATCTCGGCAATAGGTAGACCGCGCCATGCGGCGTCGTGCCAGACGAAAGCGCCGGGATCAACAACCTCGGAGGGGCCGTGCGGTCCGTCAGGTTGCGCGCGTGAGGCCGGATCGGGGCGCGGCGGGCCATCGTCAAGGCGGTACCAGTAGCGCGCCCCGGGGCCTACCCCGGCGATATGGCCCGCGAAGTAGCCCTCACCCTCAGCAGCCAGTGCGCAGGTGAGGTTTTCGCCACTGCGCTCGATAACCACCTGCACCTGCCGTGCCCGTGGCGCCCAGACGCGAAAGCGCGTGCCGCGGGTGTCGGGCTGCGCGCCAATGGGTAACTCCCAGTCCATACACATTCCTCACTACAGCCGTCTATGCGGCTATACCGCACAACGACAGTGAAAATAACTATTCTTGGGAGGGCGTAGCCCTCCCAAACCCTCCCGTCAGGGAGGGGGTTGGGGAACCCCGGTTTCCCCATATGTTCACCTCAGACGGTCACGCGCATGGCGCACAATGCCGCGATGAACATGGGGTATCTCTGGGAGGGCCGCCCCCTCCCTGGCTCCCCCGCTGGGGGAGGGAACCGGGCGCCTCCCCGCAGGGAGGGGGTTGGGGAAACCCGGTTTCCCCATATGTTCA
>CAKZKA010000261.1 GCA_937120965.1 uncultured Chloroflexota bacterium | reverse complement strand
TGTGGCGTCCCCATAACTTCTCCACCCTCTCCGCTGGATGTAAGGGCTATACCGCATTAGAACGCCCCCCGCGCGGCCCTGGTCTCCCCGCTTCGACAGGCTCAGCGCAGGCTCTCCAGCGAAGCTGGAGCGGGGCCGGGGGGGGTGAGGACCAACCAGCGCATCCCCACGCCATAACGCCTATCGGCGCCCATACGTTCTGTCCGCCCCTAAACGGGCCGGGAGGAAACCCGGGCGCCCCTCCTGGCAACGCTCACCGTACCCGCGCGTAGAGCTGGTAGATACCCTCTTGCGCCACCAGACGAAACTGCCCTGTGGCCAGAACGGGCAGGTATACATCGTGACCGAAAGCGCCGATCACCAGGTAGTCAGGATCATTGGCGAGCGGGTCATACTCCACGCCCGCCTCCGGGTCAACCTGCAAGTAGCGCTTGCCCAGAGCGACGTGGAGCTGGTCGGGGGGAAAGGTGCAGGGCTGGTTCAGGAGGAAGTGCAGCTCGCTTTCATATGTCTCAACCCGCGAACCGGGCGGTTGGGCGTTGAGCCAGGCGGCTATGCGCTGCGCCGCGCGGTTGTCGGTGGTGTATTCTTTAACGAGGCTGAGCGCGGTCAGCGGTACAGCGGCAGCGATCAGCAGGATGACCAGCAGCGCCGCGCCCCCGGCGCGAGTCGGTCGGCGCAGCGTCAGCAGGTCGCCCAGGGCGCGCAGGCTCTTGCCGATGGCAAACCCGCCGCTCAGGTCGTAGAGCAGTTCTGCCACGAAGAGGCTGGCGACCAGGCAGGGGACGGCCATGTAGCGCGGCACGCCCACCGAGAGGCTGAGGAACCAGGCCAGCCAGCTCACGCAGAAGGCCAGCAGGGTCAGGCGCACATACCAGGCTGGCGTCCCGGCGCGGGCCGCGTCGCGTTCGCGCCACAGCCGCCACGCGCCCCACCCCAGGCCGCACAGTGCCGGAAAGCCGAAGAACACCAGGTTATGCATGGCGTAGATGCGGTGAAACACCGTTGGCACGATGGCGACCATTCCCAGCAGACCCTCCACCGGTTCGGGCGGCAGTGCCGGGTCGAGGAGCAACGCAGCGCCGAGGCGACGCAGCAGCGCTGCACTGAGAAAGGCGCCGCCCGCGGCCAGGGCGAAGCTGCTTGCGATGCGCCATCGGCGCGCCAGCAACGCCGCCAGCCCTGGCACGAGCAGGGAAGCCAGCAGGAACGGCGCAGTCTGCCCCTTGCTGATCCAGGCTGCGCCGAGGAGCAGCGCCGTGGGCAGCAGCGCGGCCCACGCTCCGCCGAGCATTGCCCACAGGCCCAGATACCCGCCGAGCAGATAGACCAGCATCGGCATCTCGGCCAGCACCTGCCGCCCCTGCTGCAGGGGCTGGATCTGCGGGTGGATGGTCAACAGCAGTGCCGTGCCGACGGCTGCCCAGGCTATGCGCCCGTGACGGAGACGCGCGCCCAGGGCGGCCAGGAGCAGCACCACCGTAGTGGCGCACACCACGCCAAACAGTCGGCCCTGCCACAGCCCGACGCCAAACAAGCGCATGCTTAACCCCACGGGCAGGGTGGTGGTGAAGGCGGCCTCCAGTCCGGGCGCCGCGGGCTGCCCATCCCGCAGGCGTCCATAGTGACCCGTTTCGGCCCAATTGCGCGCCACCGAGAGCGTCCAGCCCTCGTCCCACCACATCGGCGGACCCTCAAGGTTCCACAGTCCCACGACCAGCAGCACAAGCGCCAGGGCGGCCCAGGCCGCTAGCCGTCGCGCGCTGGCCCCCTCGACGATCTGTTGCAGATAGGCAGAGGTTGTGAGCTTCATCACCTGCAGTGTACTCCTTGTAGCAGCAACCGGGCGCCGCGCAACGCTCAGGTAACATCGGCTATGACAACGCTGCTAGCGTGAACATAGCCCGCATGCGGGAGGGTTTGGGAGGGTGAAGCCCTTCAACGGGTTTCACCTGCTCCGGGATAGGCTTCCTGGGACGCAGAGGGAAAATGGGCCAACGAATGGGAAACGAATAAACGAATGCTCAAGGTGTGCCTGACTCTGAGGTGAAAATAGCCCCCGCGCGGGAGGGTTTGGGCGTAGTAGGGGCGCGGCGCCGCCGCGCCCCTACATCCTTCCAAGAACACATATTTTCATGCTGGCGTTGTGCGCTACCAGAGCCGCAGGAAGATGCTGCGGTAGATCTCCCAGGTGGTATCCTGCGGCGGCACGATCTTCTGCCAGTACTGGAACATCTGGAATATGGAGAGGGCGACCAGCATCGCGCAGCAGATGCCGGCAGCCCGGGCCCGGCGGCCACGCAGCGCAGCCAGAAACGCGGCCAGGCCCAGTGCAAAGAAGGCCATCGCGTCGGTAAAGGCGCGGTGCCCGTAGCTCCAGCCGAACTGCCAGGAGTGCCAACTGGCGACCAGATAGGCGTGCAGCGGGAGCGCCACCAGGACTGACGCCAGGTATGCGGGCGCAAAGCGGCGCAGCCCCCAGAACCCGGCCACTGCCAGCAGGAGCAGCGGCGACCAGAAGAACAACCCTTTCTGCACGCTGAAGAGGACCTCGAGCAGCCGTGGCTGGGCGAAGTTGAAGCTCTCGCCCTGATACGAGTAGACGAGCCAGGAGCCGGTGGCAAACCGCCAGTAGGCAAGCTGCGGCAGGAGCAACAGGGCGGCCACCGACCCCATCGTTGCCAGGGGCAGCACGTTCGACTGAAAGAAGCGCAGGCGCGCCGTCACATCCGCGCGGCTACGCAACCCGTAAAGCGGGATAGTCACCAGGAACAGCACGTTGAGGTTGCGCGTCAGCACGATCAAGCCCGCCACCAGTCCCAGCAGGGCGCTCCGCGCGATCGTCGGCCGCTCGTACCACCAGGGCGTCGCCAGAAGCAGCGCCGTGATCAGGAAGAATGAGTAGGCATGGCTCATCGTCGGATCGAACGTGCCATAGTGGTACAGATTGGTGCCGAAGACGATGCAGACCAGCGTCGCAACGACCACTCGCTCGGAGAAATGCCGGGCGAGCAACTCGCCGAGCAGCGCCACGCCGAGCACCATATAGCTAAGCCCGCCCAGCCCTGCGGCGACCTGGTAGATCGGGGCCCAACCGGTGAGCGGCGCGCCAACCAGGGCGCTGATCGCGTGGGCCGCCAGGAAGAAGGGCAGCAACATCACCGCCACGCCGATCGGGTACTTGTTCAGGTAAATGCCCGTAGATGGGTAGGGTTGGAAGGGAAAAGCGCCCTCAAAATAGAGACGTTTCATCGTCTCGAAGGTCAGGTCGCGCTCGATGAAGGTTGCTGGCAGGTAGGCATAGTAGCCAATCCCGTCAGAATAGATGATCAACCCGTAGTCCTTCGCCAGGAAGGGCAGCAACATCAGGCCCAGCATGCCGAGTATGGCAATGATGAGCGTGGCCCGGCGCCTTGGCTGCCAGGAGGCCGGATGGCGTCGCGCGACGGAGGTCGGTCCGGTCTGGTCGATAGAGAGTGATGACATATGGCGTGGAAGGTTATAGTGGGGGTATGGGGAAACCCGGTTTCCCCATACCCTCCCCGTCAGGAGGGGTGTGCGGCGCAGCCGCATCAGCGGCTGATCGGTTCGGGTCGTTCACCTATGAAGCGCGGACAAGGCCAATCGGTGTGGGTACGCTGGCGGCGTTCCGGCGCTGTCTGATCGACTCGTGGGGCTTACGCGCCAGAATGATCAGGTGTGCGCATGTCAGTTCATCGCGGGTATAAGCGCTCAACTCCGCCTCAAGCTCCGGTGTGAGCCACTGCTCGCCCTCGCGGGCGCCGCAGTAATGGTGCAGCACCTCAAACTCTCGGGCGAAGGCGTCGAGGAACTGATGCTTGCGCCAGCGATTCAGGGGCACCGTGAAGGGTCGCTCCTGGCGGCGCAGGTGGTCCCATGGTTCAGCCCCGGGGGGCAGACTACGCAGGGGGTACTGGGTAAAGCTCACGTTGTGCCCGCCCGAAGGGCTGGTGAAGAGGTGAATGCCCACCCAGAGCATACCGCCGGGCCGCAGCACCCGGCGCGTCTCGGCCAGCACGGCCGGCACGTCGAGGAAGTGCTCGAACGCGGCGCACGACATCGCGAGGTCGAAGGTGGCGTCGGCGAAAGGCAACCGGCTCACATCACCGCAGACCAGGCCATCGGTGGCCAGTGGGGCGATGCCTGTGCCGGCATAGGCAGCAAAGATGCGGCGCAGCGCCGCATAGGCCACGGGTTTCCATCCCCTCGCTGGCCGGTTGACCAGGTCAATTCCGACCACCCGGTGCCCGGCGGCTCGCAGGAGCGCATACTGCGGGCGCAGGCTGCCGTTGCCCAGGTCGAGGATAGTCTGCGGCTGGCGCAGGTCAACCCAGGGCGCCAGGTCTTCCACCCGCTGCTGCGCCAGGCTGGACTCCATTGCCGTCCGCGTTCCACTGGCGAGCTGCCAGAGATACCGTAGATAATCGCTTACCAGAGGGCTCATAGGGTTCCCTGTGCCATTATAGATTGCAGATTGCAGATTGCAGACAGTCGCAACGGTGTGCCAATGCGCTCGGGATGGAGCGTGTGTACGGCTCGTTCAAGCGCAACCGGTATCACTGCGGCGGCGGCCCGCCGCAGGGCGCTTCCGCCGCCGGTCCATTGACCTGGCGCCGCGCGGCGGTCATCCGCATCCACGCCCCGAGCGGCAGGTAGAGTAACGTCACCAGATTGATGAGATAAAATGCCGCGCGTCCGCTGAGCAAGACCGGCGCCAGGGAGTCGCCGCCGATCCCGAACAGACCGTAGAGATACAGGCTGGTCACTTCAACAATACCCAGACCGCCGAGGATCTGGATGGGCACCATTGCCACCAGCAGGTTGAACGTTAGCACGAAGAGGACCACACCCGGATCGAGCGTCACCCCGAACATGCGCAGACTACAGTAGCTATACGCGAATTGCGCCAGCATGACCGCGCCGGAATATGCAAGCTGCGTCGCGGCGTGACTGCCGGTAGGGTGCAAAGAGAGGTACGGCGTCTCAGTCAGGCGCGCAATCACGTTACCCACAACGGGCGCGCGCTCCATCCCGGTCGCAAGCAGAAGGCGCTGCGTCCCTTGCAGAACCTGCCGCCGCCGCGCGAACAGCAAGCTCAGCCCGAGCGCCCCGATTGCCAATCCGCCAATCAGGAGCGTAAGCGGCCAGTGCAGTGGCTCGATCGCTCCCCAGAGGAAGGCGCTGGTGATTGCCAGGCAGCTCAGCAGCACCAGCCCATCGGCGAAGCGGGTCAGCAGCACCGTCCACAGGCTCCAGCCCAGCGTAATGCCGTACCGCCCCATGAGCAGAGCGATATAGGAGGCTACGCCAGCGCTGCTGGCGATCAGATTGCCGGTCACGGTCTGGATCACCGTCAATTCGAGCAGCGCCGACACCGGCACACGCCGATCCAGCAACTGCCAGACGCGCAGGCTCATCATAAGGCAGACAAGCCAGAAGGAGAGCGCTGCGCCAGCGGCCCAGGGCCAGGCCAGGTTGCGCCACAGGGTTACCAGATCCTGCGCGTGGACATTGGCTGCCACGACTGTGGCCAGTGCCACAGCCAGGCCCAGCCGGGCCAGCGTCCAGGCGTGTTTGCGCCAGGGTGCAGGTGTAGAGACTGGTTGCATGTGAAGCGCTCTGTCGCTACATTTTCATACCGACTAAAACCCGAACTACACTTTACAAATTGCGAGAAAGGTATGCGCAGAGCGCAGATCGTCTCCGGTGAATTGACAATCGCTTATCCTTAATGGAGGTCGGATCAATACACTGATAACACCCTGGACGTGGCTGGGCAGCAAGTACTTCCACTTGACGGGAATACTATCAACAAGCCGATTCCGCGAAGAACCAGCTTTTCGAGTTTCGTGCTGACCGGTGATGATTACGTTTGAGAATGATGCCCATAGTAATGCTTGAAACTCCTCGGCGATATACTCTCGCACATGAAAAGGGTTGAGAGGTTGTTTATCGCCACCGGATGAGACGAGACGATTAGGAGTAGAGATAGCTATGACGCCGCCGGGTCGTGTCAACCTCTTTAACTCGTTCAAGAAAGCAACATCATCATCAAGATGTTCTATTACTTCGAAAGCGATAATTGTATCAAAGCTTCCGGATCGGAAGGGCAGAAGTTCGCCTGTGGCCTGCACCAGTGATGCGCTAGCATAATTTCGCTGAGTTTCTCGGAGAAATTGTAGCGAGATATCCAGTCCCGTTCTTGTGCCATCAAGCGATCGGAATACGTCAAAACCGTAGCCTCTTCCACATCCCACATCCAGTATGTCGCCGTAAACATACGGTTTCACAGCGTGGTAGCGCGCGAGGCTGCGGGTAACAATATCACGGTGGCCGATGAATGATTGATCCGGGGCTTCAAATCGTTCCAGTTCAGCAAACATGTGCTGTCCAACAAGTGTCTGACCTCGATTATCTGCAGAAGAACCCATGTTCAGATATCCTCATCGTCTGCTCGGCAGGCTGTAACACCCTTTCCCACGCCTCGACCATTCGCGGAAGGCTGAAATATTGCCGGACGCGCTCCTGCGCGGCCTGGCCGCGTCGGCGAGCTTCAGGGGGATCCGCGAGGGCCGCGCGTATTGCGTCAGCCAGAGCAACGGGGTGATCGTGCGGGACCAGCCAGCCATGCCGTCCATCGGTAAGGACCTCGCTGTTCCCGTCAATGTTCGTGGCGACGATCGGGCATGCTGCCGCCATCGCTTCCAGAAGAATGTTGGGTGTTCCCTCAAATCGCGACGGATGAACATACAGATCAAGGGCGCCCAGCCATTGTGGAACGTCTCTGCGGTATCCTGCAAAGTGAGCCCGCTGACTGATCCCGAGGCTGCGAGCGAGGACGTGCAGGCGCTCCAATTCCTCGCCAGCTCCAGCCAGGAGCAGATGCACGGCTTCCAGACCCGGACGGGCCAGGGCCTGCAGGAGAACGTCAAACCCCTTTTGATGCGTGAGGCGCCCAACGCTGCCGATGAGTACGGCGTCGGCCCCCAAACCCAATTCGGCTCGTAACGCTGCCCGCGACACCGGCTGCGTGTACAGCGCAGCATCTACGCCATTCGGAATGTACACCAGGCTCTCGGGACGAGCGCCCTCGCCAGCAACGGCGAAGGCTGCAATTCGGCGACTGTTCACGACCACAACGTCGGCCAGCGGCATGGTTGCGCGTACCAGGAGTAACTGCCAGGGTGCGTAGCTTATGTTGCGCGCGCGGATTGATGATACCAGGTGTGGAATGCCGGCTTTGCGCGCCAGGACGCGACCAATAACGTCGGACCAGAAGAGCATCGTTACAGCCACATCGAAGTTCTGTCGCCGCATCCATCGCAGCGCGCTGGCCAGTCCATAACCCCCCACCAGTCCCGGCTTGCCCATTACTCTGATAGAGGCCCCTGAACGGCGGAGTTGCTCGATGACAGAAGAGTCCCACGAGTCATTCAGACACAGGATCGTTGTGCGATGGCCTCGTTCGATCATTCCCGCAGTCAGATGACAGAGCACGCGCTGCGTTCCATCACCGCGCAAGTGATCAATGCAAAAAAGTACGTTCATTGCCTATGCAAATGGCTTCCGCCCATACAGATACATCATCTCGATCCCCAGCACCGCTTCCGGAAGGTCTTGAAAGCGCCGGGCGAGGCGCGGGCGTATCGCGCGCGCTGCGGCCCGGTCCTGCAACGTCACTTCATAGGTCACCCGCTCAAAGCCAGCCTCTGCCATTGCCAGAACATAGTCGGGCGCGCGCCAACGGTTGACATAAAATCCGCCGCGCAAATTGAGCCAGCGCTCCCAGGTTGTGTCTGAGAAGGTTAGCATCTCAAAGGGGTAGCGGAACTGGAGATTGTGGTCGCGCAGGTCCACCAGATGCACGCCGATCCCCCCGGGCGCAGCCATGCCCAGCACTGGCCGAGGATCGCCCGGGGATCGCGCACGTGCTCGAGCACGGCGGTGCTGAACACCAGGTCGGCCGGTTCGCCGAGTTGCCCGGCACTCAATCTCAACACGTCGTCCCTGACGATGTGTAGCCGCGCCCTGACCTGATCCCAGTCCAGCCCGAGGTTCGAGCAATCAGCACGCAGCAGTTCACGCTGCTCCGCGTGCTCAAGGGGCAAGGCATAGAAGTCAACCAGCGTGACCCAGCGCGCGCCGGCTTTGAGCAGGCGCAGGCCGAAGCGCGCGTAGCGCCCGCTGCCGATCTCAACGACGTGGCGACCGGCAAATGTCTGTCCGTTCTGCTGCATCCACTCTTGCCAGTTCTGGAACAGCGCATCCGGCGTTTGCTCGGCCGTGTTGCCATCGCCGCGCAGGCGCATGATCCAGAACAGGATCGCCACTGGTACGTGGCGGCGAAGTACTCCTGAGAGGACGTATCCGCGCACTGGAGCAGCCCGCGTCCCAATAGATACAGGGGAGGGGTGGGGAGAAACCTGGCTTCCCCTCGCCCCCGCTCGCTGCGCCGGAGGGGTATGCGCGATCCGGGGCGCTGCGTTCCTCTGCCCGTCGGGGCGGTTGTTGATCGGGGAGCCGGTACAGTTATGGTCTCTCCACACCTCTACACCTCCACACGGCAGTCGCGATAAGGCCAGCGATGGTCGGGCCGGTTCACAACCAGGGGCTATCCAGCGCGGGTCTCGCTCCACACGCTGAGCATCAGCAGCGCCCAGAGCTTTTTGCCGTGATTGGCGCGCCCGCTCAGGTGCTCCTCGAAGAGGCGCTGCACCGCTTCGGGGCGCAGCCAGGCCCGCAGCGCCTCGGTGTGGAGTCGCTCGCGCGCCCAGTCGCGCAGGTCGCGGCGCAGCCACTGGCCCACCGGTACACCGAAGCCCTGTTTGCCCCGCGCTGCCACCGCCGGGGGCAGCTTGTCGCCGAAAGCCGCCCGCAGCAGCCATTTGCCGCGACGCCCGCGCACCTTGAAGCGCGTCGGCAACCGCGCCGTCCATTCGACCCACTCGGCGTCGAGGAAGGGCGCGCGCGCCTCCAGCGAGTGGGCCATGGTCATGCGGTCGGTCTTGGGCAGCAGGTCGCCGGCCAGGTAGGTGGCGTGGTCGGCGGCCAGGGTGCGGTCGAGCAGGCTGTGAGCGTGCGCGGCGTCGTAGGCCGCGGCGATCCAGGCCGCGCTGTCAACCCCGGCCAGGGCTGCGCGCACGTCGGGCCGGTAGAGGTCCAGTTTCTCCGTGTGGTTGAAGTACGATCCCCAGCGCGCCAGCGAGGCTTTATGGGTTGTGGCCGAAAACTGCCCCAGGCGCTTGAGGGCGGTGAGGGGGTTACGGTCTTCGGGCATCCAGGCCGGTTCGGGGAGTAGCGCCGCCGCCGCCGGCACGGCCTGCTGAGTTACCCAGCGCGGCAGGGCGGCGTAGGGGCGCAGCCAGCCATCGAGCACGTAGCGCCGGTAGCCCGCCAGGGTCTCGTCGCCGCCATCGCCGCTGAGGGCCACCGTCACGTGGCGGCGGGTCTGGCGGGCCAGCTCGTAGAGCGGCAGGGCCGCCGGGTCGGCGAAGGGTTCGCCAACGGCCCGCGCCACGCCCTCGATGACCTGTTTCAGGTCGGCAGGCCGAAAGATGAACTCGTGATGCTCGGCGCCGTAACGCGCGGCGACCTGCCGGGCGTAGCCGGTTTCGGAAAAGTGGCGCTCCTCGAAGCCGATGGAGAAGGTGCGCACCGGCGCGCTGGCCCGTTCGGCCATCAGCGCGACGATGATGGATGAGTCGATGCCGCCGCTGAGGAAGGCGCCCAGTGGCACATCGCTGATCATCTGCCGTTCGACCGCGGCGCCAAGTATGACACGGGCCTGCTCCAGGGCCTCGGCCTCGCTGAGGGGCCACTTCGGCTCGAAGGCCAGGCGCCACCAGCGTTCGACGACCGGCGCCCCGCCCTCCTCCACTACCAGCTTGTGGGCAGCGGGAAGCTGATGGATACCCTCGTAGATCGTCAGGGGATCGGGCGTGTACTGGAGGGTCAGGTAGTGGTGCAGCGCCTCCAGGTTCACCCGGCGTTCCACCCCGGGGGCGGCCAGTACGGCCCCGATCTCCGAACCCCAGACCAGGCCCTCGGGGCCGGCGTGCCAGTAGAGCGGCTTCTCGCCCATGCGATCGCGGGCGATCAGCAGGCGACGGCGTCGCCCGTCCCACAGGGCGAAGGCGAACATGCCGTTGAGTCGGGGCAGCATTGCGTCGCCCCACTGCTCATAGGCGTGGACGATCACTTCGGTGTCGCTGCTGGTGGTAAAGCGGTGACCGTGGGCCAGGAGTTCGGCGCGCAGGGTCGCAAAGTTGTAGATTTCGCCGTTGAAGACGATAGCGATGCTCCCGTCCTCGTTAAAGATCGGCTGCGCGCCGCCGCTCAGGTCAATGATCGCCAGGCGGCGCATGGAGATGCCCAGCGGCCCGGCGTAGAAATAGCCCTCGCTGTCGGGGCCGCGGTGGGTGAGGGAGCTGTTGAGCCGTTGCAGCAGCTCGCGCTCCACCGGGCGTTGCGGGTCGTTGTACAGAATGCCACAGATGCCGCACACCGCCAGTGCTCCCTTCACATGCAACGCTCGTCCACGTGACAGTGTAGCAGGCGGTCATTACCATGTTAGCTACCTGTGCGGCTGCGCCGCACAACGCCAGTATGAACATATTACTTGGGAGGGCGCAGCCCTCCCAAACCCTCCCCGCAGGCGAGTTGCTTCCTGGGAGGGAGTAGGGGCGCGGCGGCGCCGCGCCCCTACTCCCAAACCCTCCCGCGCGCGAGCTATGTTCATCTCAGCCGTCTATGCGGCTGCGCCGCACAACACCAGAATGAACATATGTGTTCCTGTGAGGGCTCCGCCCTCCCAAACCCTCCCCGCGGGCGAGTTGTTTCCTGGGAGGGGGTAGGGGCGCGGCGGCGCCGCGCCCCTACGCCCAAACCCTCCCGCGCGCGGGCTATGTTCACCTCAGACGGTCATGCGCATGGCGCACACTTCGCGATTGGACACGATCTCTACCACCACGTCCGGTGGTTTGGCAAAGCGCCAGATGAAGTATGATCGGTTGGGTTTGGGCCACAGGTCCTCCGGCAAGGAGACCTCGAGGCTGAGCATGACTTCCGGCACGATCGCTGGTTGACCTTCACCGAAAAAGATCCCCACGTTGGCAGCAGCCAGGAGAGGCCGTCCCAATCGCTCCGCCACGCCAGCGCTGTAGATAGGCTCGGTGAGCAGGCGCTGCTGCTTCTCGGAGAAGAAATTATCCACGGGAGCGTCGTCTTCGGTAACGAACTGTTCGTAGTTCGGCAGGTACTCCGGCGGCGGCAGTCTGGTTGGATCAAGCTCGGGCGCAACGCGGGGAGGACTGGTCATAGCGCGTGCTCCAGATGGGCGAGTGGCCGAGAAACGCCACTGCTCGGGCGGGTGTAGCTATTCTCGTGGCAGCGAGGGCGGCTTGCCCGCGAACGCTGATGAGGGCGGGACGCCCGCGCTTCCGTGACGCCCCCGGCGCTGAACAGCTACAGACGGGTGTGAAGCGAGCCTGCGCCGGCCAGGTTCAGGGTGACCGGGGCGCAGGCAGACCCGCGGCGCCTTCAAGTGTAGCACATCCGAAGACCGGTCAGGTCGCGTGCTCGCTCGATACAGCGGCAAGATGAGAAGGGGTGTTTTCCTGCGAGGGCCTGGCCCTGCCAGGCTCTCCTGACAGTTGGAAAGAACGTGTAGGCGCCGACAGGCGTTATGGCGTGGGGGATGCGCTGGTGGGTCCTAACCCCCGGCCCCCTTCGACAGGCTCAGGCTTCGCCCTGAGGCTCAGCCCGAAGGGGCGAGCCGCTCCAGCTTCGCTGGAGAGCCTGCGCTGAGCCTGTCGAAGCGGGGAGACCAGGGCCGCGCGGGGGGCGTTCTAA
>CAKZKA010000260.1 GCA_937120965.1 uncultured Chloroflexota bacterium | reverse complement strand
GACCCGCAGATACCCCCGGGCAACCCCGCCCCGCCCCGGCGCGCCGCCGCGACCCGCAGATACCCCCGGGCAACCCCGCCCCGCCCCGGCGCGCCGCCGCGACCCGCGGATACCCCCGGGCAACCCCGCCCCGCCCCGGCGCGCCGCCGCGACCCGCGGATGACGGTAGAGACGGCCCGGCGGGCCGTCTCTACCCCACCCCCAGGCGGTTTGCGCCTGTTTCTTGTTATTCGTATAATGACATACCAGGTGGCTACGCCGCGCGCTATGGGAATAAAAAGACATTCTTATGAGAGGGCTGCGCCCTCCCAGACCCTGCCGGTGCGAAGGATATGCCACCCTGGCAGGCACGAGAGTTCCCTGCGCCTCTACCAGAATGAGCCAGCATCTAGCGGAAGGCGCCGGGCGCCGCCCTTCGGGGTCCATTCAGGCGGCAAAGCAGGCCGGTATGTACGAAGTTGTCACCTCGCAGCCGCCGGATCTGCTGGCGACCCTTCGGGAAACGTCGCCGGGGATCGCGGAGTTGATCGATCAACTGGAACGCGAGAGCAGCCACGACGCCCGCGTGAGTGGGCTGCGGCATATCGGCGCGCTCTGGTATGCGCAGGGCGGCGCCGCCGAGGTGCTGACCGAGGTGGGCCTGCACCTGGCCGCGCGGCTCAGGCTCTCGCAGGGCCTGGTGGTCAGTGAGCTGCTGCTGGCCTACGGCGCAGCCCAGGAGGAGCAACGCACCCGCGAGTGGGAGGCGCGCCTGCTCGCCCGCGCCACTGAACTGAATGGCCTGCACCGCATCATCTCGGCAGCCAATTCCACGCTTGACCTCGACACGTCGCTGCAAACCGTGGTAGAAACTGTGGCCCAGGTGGTGGGCGTCGAGGCCTGCTCGGTCTATTTGTACGATAAGCACCGCGATGAGCTGGTGCTGCGCGCGGCGCGCGGCCTCAACCGCGCCGCGATTGGCCAGGTGGTCTCGCACCTGGGTCAGGGTGTGACGGGCTGGGCCGCGCAACTGGGCCACCCGGTCGCGGTGCGCGATGTGTGGCAGGAGCCGCGCTTCAACAGCGAGCCGCAACTGGGCGAGGAGCCGTTTCGCTCGATGCTCGCCGTGCCCATTGTGCTCTTTAATGCCGAGCGCTTCCAGTTCAGCGCCGATAAGCTCCAGGGGGTCATCACCGTGCAGACGGTGGGCCCCCGCGAGTTCACCGGCGAGGAGATCTCCTTTGTCGAGGTGGCCGCGGGCGAACTGGCGTTCTTCATCGCTAATGCCCAGCTCTACCAGCAGACCGACGAGCGCCTGCACCAGAAGCTGCGCGAGCTGACAACGCTGCAACAGGTGTCGAAGAGCATCGCCGAGCAGATTGGCCTGTCGGGCGTGCTCTCGCTGATCGTCGAGAAGGCGGTCGAACTGGCCCAGGCCGACCGGGCGGCAATTTTCCAGATGAGCGACGATGGCCAGTTGCAACTGGTGGCCAGCCACGGCGGTGAGGGCGATGGGGTGCGCGAGTTTATCATTCAGACGGTGCGCGACAGCCGCCCCCTGGCGGTGATGAATGCCTACCAGGACGCGCGCTTCCCCGAGATGGCCAGCGTGGCCGCCCGTGAGGGCTTCCACTCGCTCTTCTGCATGCCCCTGCGCGCCCGCGAGCGCACCATTGGCGGGATCTGTCTCTACAAGCGCCAGCCGCACCTGTTCGACTACGAACAGGTGCGCCTGTTGAGCACCTTCGCCGATGAGGCCGCCATTGCCATCGAGAATGCGCGGCTCTACGATGAGAGCCAGCGCGCCCTGGCGATCAAGTCGGCCCTGCTTCAGGAGATGCACCACCGCGTGCGCAACAACCTGCAAACCATCTCGGCCCTGCTGGCGATGCAACTGCGCCGTCTGGAGCCGGGGAGCCAGGGCGCTAAGGCCCTCCGTGAGAGCGCCGCGCGCATCCAGTCGATCGCCGCTATTCACAACTTGCTCTCCCGCGAGGACGTCGGCGTCACCACGGTTAACGCCGTTACCCGCCAGGTGGTCGAGAGCGCCCAGGCCACCCTGGTCAACAGCGAGGCGCCGGTGCGCTTCGCGGTGATGGGCGATGAGGTGCGCGTCGGCTCACGCGACGCCACGGTGCTGGCCCTGGTGATCAACGAGTTGATCAGCAATGCCCTCTCCCACGGCCTGGCCGCCGAAGGTGGCCGCGTCGAGGTCGAAGCGACCCTGCACCAGGGCATGGTCACGGTCGAAGTGCGCGACGACGGCCCCCGGCATCCGCCGCCGCCCCGCCCGACCCACAGCAGCGGCCTCGGCCTCCAGATTATCGAGACCCTCGTCCACGAGGATCTGCACGGCGATTTCCGCCTTGAACGCGATGAGCAGCACGGCTGGACCCGCGCCCGCGTGCGCTTCCCCCAGCGCACCCTCGGCGATGGCGGCGATGTGCTGTAGCGTCCATAGCTCCCCCAACCCGAGAACCTTCCCATGACGGATTTCCCCACCGAAGGCGCCCCGCCCTTCATTAACCGGCGACTCAGCATCGAGGAATGGACCCGCTACGTCGCCGCCTATAACTTCGGACGCCTGACCCCCAGCCGACTGGTGCTGCACCACACCTTTCGCCCCGATGAGCGTTCCTGGAACGGCCTGACAACCATGCGCGGGATGCAGCGATTCTATGCCGACCAGGGCTGGCCGGCAGGGCCGCACATCTTCGTGGCTGCGGATGGGATCTGGCTCGCTACGCCGATGTCACGCATCGGCGTGCACGCCGGTATCGGCAATGGCTCCCTGGCCCAGGGCTGGTACTCGATCGGCCTGGAAATGGTGGGGTACTTCGACACGCGCCTGCCCGACGGAGTGACCTGGCGGCACGCCCTGGCGGTGATGGGCGAACTCTCGCGCCGGCTCCAGATCCCCCCGCGCCGGTTGATCTCGTTTCACCGCGATTACACCAGTATCAAGAGCTGTCCCGGCTGGGCCGTATCCAAAGAGTGGGTCTGGACGCAGGTCGAAGCCTACCTGGCCGGCGCCGACCCGCCCCCACCGCCGCCGCCGCCGCCACCCGGCATCCTCCCCTCCGATGAACGCCTGCTCGAAGCGCTCCTCGACCAGAGCTACCGCTGCAAGGCCGGCTCGCAGGGCTACAACCCGGCCTGGGCCTTTCACCAGTACGCCGTGCAGCAGGGCCTGGGAATGCCTATGGGACCGAGCGTGACAGCGACGATCGCCGGCAAGCGCATCAACTACCAGCCCTTTGCCCGCGATACGCTCTTCGTCGAGGTGCCGAACTGGGGTGACGTGCAAACCCTCTCCGCCCTCCTGGGCGGGAGCATTCCACCGTCTGGCCTCGGGCGCGAGTTGCTCGAACGCACCTACCAGGCAGGCGGCTCCCCCTTGCGCCCCGACTGGGCCTTCCACCAGTTTGCCGTTATCAACCGCCTCGGGCCGCCGATCGGCACGAGCGAGATTATGAATGTGGACGGGCGCCAGTGGGCCTATCAGGTTTTTGCCGTTGATACGCTGTACAGTCCCACTTCGAACTACGCCGATGTGCGGCTGCTCAGCCGCCTGGCGCAGGCCGCCGACCAGCCGACGCTCCGGTTGCGCGAAGCGTTGCTGGCTGCAACCTATCGCAAGGCCGGTTCCACCTATCGCCCCGATTGGGCCTTCCATCAACTGGCCCGCTCCTTCAACATCGGCGCCCCTCTCTGCGGCTCGTATCAACTCCAGATCGAAGGGGCGTCCTTTGCGCTGCAAATCTACGCCCTCGACACGCTGTTCAACCTGGTGCCAAACTGGAGCCGGGTGCGGCGCCTGAGCGACCTGGCGGTTCTGCAGGGCCGGTCGCCGTCGGGAAGCGCTTCCACCGCTGCGGCCGGGGCGCTGGGAGCCGCCCCAACCACCAGCGCCAGCACCCCGGCTGCGCCAGTGGTGGTACCGGGAGATCACGCCCCACCCCTGACCGAGGGGTTCGCCGTGATGCCGTTCGCGCCACCCTCACCAGCCCACGGGCCGCGTGGCGGGCAGGGTGTGCAACTGGTGGTGCTTCACGCGGTCGCCGGGCCGCTGGCCAGAACCCTGGCACAGATGACCGCGCCGGGCGCGCAGTTTGCGACCCACTACGTGGTCAGCACAGCGGGGAACATTTACCAGCTCGTGGAGGAGAGCCGGGCCGCCCGGCACGCGGGCGTGGTTGACCTGCGCGGTCGGCAGGTGAACGTGGATGCGATCAGCATCGGGATCGCCCTTGAGCGCCCGGCGGAGTGGCCCGCCGTTCCTGCAGGCAGCACGGATATGCAGGTGCAGGCCCTGCGCTGGTTGCTGAGCCGCCTGGGGCAACGCTACCGGCTGCGCGGGGAGGCGCTTCTGCGCTGGGGTAGCCTGGCAGGCAGCAGCGAGAGTGTGGTTGATGGACTGCCGCTGGCGGCGCTGCGCGAGGCGCTAACACGAGCGTAGGGAACAACCTTAACTCCCCGGATGCCCTGTCTGAGGTGAACATACGGGGAAACCGGGTTTCCCCATCCCTCTGTCTGTGGGGGCGCCAGCCGCTCCCACCAGCGGTTGGGAAATGGGGAAACCGGATTTCCCCATCCCCCTGCCTGTGGGGAGGGTGTGGGGCGTTCCGCCCCCCTCCTGGCCTCCCCCGCTGGGGGGAGCAGGCACTCGCAGCGCGCTCAAGAACCGCGGGCCATCAGGGCGTCAGAGCAGCGCGACCCCGGCTGCGCCAGAGGCGAGCGATCAGGCGACGACGCTGGCGCCGGGCCGACCGGCTCTTGTAGAACGGATCACTGGCGCGCAATTCATTACGGATGCGCAAACTGCGCCCGGTGAACAACCCGCCCACAAACACCGACAGGTCGCTCAGCGAGGCCATCTTATCGGCAACGACCAGCACCCAGCCCTCGCGAGAGGTGGGGCGGGGGCCGAAGGGGTACATATGGCTAACAATAGCTTCGGCAACGGCCTCCGGCTCGCCCATCTCGGCGGCAACGCGGGCGGCAATCGCCCCGTGGGTCGTTAGCGTGCCGAGACGCGAGTCGAGGTCGTGCAGCACAGCCGCGCGCACGGCGGTACGCCGGTCGGCGCCCATCCAGGGGGCGAGCAGGTACGAGTAGCGGGCGACGCGGAGCAGATGATCGAACTTTGGAACACTATGGTGAATGTGCTGGCGCGTTTCACTCACACGAGGGTGGGTAAGTAGATCGGCGATGATAGAATGGTCCATTCCTCAAGAACCCTCCGATAACCTCCGGTATTGCGCAGCGCGAGGACTCCCGGTGCCGGGAGTGCCGCGATCGCCGATGATCGCGTTGAGCCTACTGGCGCCAGGCTCTTAGACGTTATACTTCCTGCGGAAGTTGCGTTTCAATTGTACCATAGGTCCTGAGTTTCCATAGTCCTGAGGTGAACATCGGGGAAACCAGGTTTTCCCATCCCCCTGCCTGTGGGGGTGCCAGGCGCCCCCAACCGCGGTTGGGGTGTGGGGAAACCGGGTTTCCCCACGCCCCCTGCCTGTGGGGGCGCCTGCCGCTCCCAACCGCGGTTGGGACACGGGGCAACCGCCTTTCCCCATCCCCCTGCCTGTGGGGGTGCCAGGCGCCCCCAACCGCGGTTGGGGTGTGGGGAAACCGGGTTTCCCCACGCCCCCTGCCTGTGGGGGCGCCTGCCGCTCCCAACCGCGGTTGGGACACGGGGCAACCGCCTTTCCCCATCCCCCTGCCTGTGGGGGTGCCAGGCGCCCCCAACCGCGGTTGGGACACGGGGCA
>CAKZKA010000259.1 GCA_937120965.1 uncultured Chloroflexota bacterium | reverse complement strand
GCCCGCATCCAGGCCCTTGCGGGCGGGACGCCCGCGCTCCCGGGGTGACGCCTTACCCCACATGTGAACACGCACAACCCCGCTTTCCCCTGGATCTTGTGGCGCAAATCATGGTACAGTAAACCGTACACGTGCAGGGAGGTCCCACGGGGGAGTCCTTGCGGCCGGTGAAGCCGGCTTTGGCGGACCAGGATACCGTGCAACTGGAACGGCAGGAATGCTATGCGACGTTCAATATTGCTGCTGCTTGCGCTCCTGGGCGCGTTGCTGCTCGCCGCCTGTGGGCAGCGGCTGCCCACGGCCGAGGAGATTGTTGAGCGGATGGAGGCGGCCCGCGCCGCCACCAGTGATGCCCACGCTACCGTGGCCCTCGACTTCACCGGCCCCGAGCGCGCCGGGCGGATGGTCGTCGAGGGCTGGACGCAGAAGACCGGCGCAACCGATGCTGCCGGCAGGCCTATCGCCCGCGTGCGTATGGAGGTGCGCGAGGCCAGCGAGGCCGCTGCGGTCGGGTCGCTCATCGTCAGCGATGGCGAGACCTTCTGGATCTACAACCCCGCCGAGAACACGGTGATCACCGGGGAGGTCGGCGCCATGCGCGACGCCGCTGCCAGCACCCCCGCCGGCCCCACAACGATGCTCCAGGACCTGATCGGCCAGGGTCTCGACGCGGTGCAGCTCGAGGTGCTCGGTACTGAAACGGTAGCCGGCAAGAATACCTGGAAGGTGAAGGTCACTCCGCAACCGGCCACGCGCGAGCAATTGTCCCTCGATGGCGTAATTGAAGGCTTTCTCTGGGTGGATGCAGAACTGGCTCTCCCCCTGAAGGCTACCTTCGACGCCAGCGACTTCGGGCGCGGCAGTGTGGAGGCGCTGAGCCTCGAAACCAACACCGGCCTGAGCGCGGACCTGTTCCGCTTCACCCCGCCCCCCGGCGCCACAGTGGTGCGCGCCGAGGATCTGGCCGCCCGGATGCGCCCCAGGGCCGCTTCGCTTGACGAGGCCCGCGCCACGGTGAGCTTCCCCCTGCGCGAGCCGGGCTACTTGCCCGCCGGGATGGCCCTGGTTGAGGTGCGGGTTGCTGGCGCTGATACGGTGATCCTGAACTACGCCGGTTCCGGCGGCAGTGTGAGCGTGGTGCAGAGCAGCCAGGAAGTTGGCCGCGACCGCGAGCCTCCAGCGGGTAGCCAGGTGCGCGCCGTGACGGTGCGGGGCGCCGATGGCACCCTCATTACCGGCGCCGATGGTCAGGGTAGCCTGCTGCGCTGGGAGGAAGGCGGGCTGCGCTATGTCGTCGCGGGCGCCCTTGGCGCCAATGAAGCCATCAAGGTCGCCGAAAGCCTCAAGTAGCCCTCCCGAACCCTCCCCCGGGCAGGAGGCAGGAGTATGGGAACCCGAGTTTCCCCATACCCCAGCCGCGCTCAGGGTCGCCTAGCATACCCATAGGCAGGGGCACGGGGAAACCCGGGTTCCCCACCCCCCAACCGCCGTTGGGGGCGCCTGGCGCTCCAGCAGGCAGGGGCGTGGGGAACCCCGGGTTCCCTATTTTCACGTTAGACGGTCATGCGGCTGCGCCGCACAACGCCGGAATGAAAATAATTATTCTTGGGAGGGCGCAGCCCTCCCAAACCCTCCCGCGGGCGGGCTATTTTCACGTTAGACGGTCATGCGGCTGCGCCGCACAACGCCGCGATGAAAATGGGGCGCCTCCCCGCAGGGAGGGGGTTGGGGAAACCCGGTTTCCCCGTATTTTCACCTCAGCCGTCCATTATGAGCACTCCTCTTATTCGCGCTATTGCCCTCGCCCGTCGCTACCAGATGGGCAAAACCTACGTTGATGCGCTGCGAGGTGTGGATCTCGACGTGGCGCCCGGCGAGTTTGTCGCGCTGGTTGGCCCCAGTGGAAGTGGCAAGAGCACCTTGCTGCACCTGATCGGCGGTCTGGTGCGGCCCACCGGCGGCGAGGTCTGGGTCAACGGTATGGAGCTGGGCCGCAGCAGTGATCGCGAACTGGTGCTCTACCGTCGCGACACGCTTGGCTTCGTGTTCCAGAGCTTCAACCTGTTGCCCATCAAGACCGCCTGGGAGAACGTTGCCGTGCCTTTGATGCTCGCCGGCGTGGCCCCGGAGCGCCGTCGGGCGCGGGCCATGGCTCTGCTGGAACAACTCGGCCTTGGCCAGCGCGCCCATCACCGCCCTGCCGAGTTGAGCGGCGGCGAGCAGCAACGGGTGGCGATTGCCCGCGCCCTGGCCAATCACCCGCGGCTCATCCTCGCTGATGAGCCGACGGGCAACCTCGACAGCCGTACCGGCGGCGAGATTATGGCCCTGCTGCAGCGCCTGGTGCGCGATGAGGGCCTGACCCTGCTGCTGGTCACCCACGACATGGCCGTGGCGCGCTACGCCGACCGCATTGTTCACCTGCGCGATGGAATGGTGCAGTTTGTCGAGACAATGGAAGCTGCCGCTGATGTGTGAAGATGCGGCCGGGCTTGCAACCGCCCCGACGCTTGCCGATACGCTTGAGGCTCATCCACACCCCGAAGTCTTGTGGGGAGGCGCAGAAAGGCTTTGCCCTTCTGCTAACCCTTTTTCCAGCGCGACGCACCGGAAGAGGGTGGGTTTCGGAGACCTGCGGCCCCCGAAACCCCTGCCAGGACGAAGTCTAATTGAGTAATACCAATTTCACTTGAATACTCCGCAAGCGGTGTTCCGTCAAAGCGCATCAGAACGCCCTGCGCGATAATCTGCAATCCAAAATCTAAAATCTAAAATGGAATACTAGCCAGGAACAGGATGCATGATCCGCGCGCTGATCTTCGACTTCGATGGTCTGATCGTTGATACCGAAACGCCGGCACTGGAGAGTTGGCGACATATCTACGCCGAATACGGCTTTGACCTCGGCCTGGAGGAGTGGTCGGCGGCCCTGGGCACGCGCCGCGGTTTCGATGCCCTGGAGCACCTGATGGGCCTGATGGCGGCACGCGACCCCGCACGCGCTGCTGCGCTCCGCGCCGAGGCTGCGGCCATTCACGCGCGGCGTCATGCCATCAAGGAGGCTATGGCCGCGCACGAGGGGTTGTTGCCCGGTGTCGCCGGGGTGCTCGACGAGGCCGAAGCGCTGGGGTTGCCCTGCGCGGTGGCGTCCAGCAGCGATTATCGCTGGGTGGGGGGATGGCTGGAACGGTTGGGGATCGCCCGGCGCTTTGTGTGCATCCGCACTGCCGACGATGTGGCGCGAACCAAGCCTGACCCGGAGTTGTTTCTCTCCGCTGCTGCCGGCCTGGGGTTGCCACCGGCAGCGTGCCTGGTGCTCGAAGACTCGGCCAACGGTATTCTCGCCGCTCGCGCCGCCGGCTGCCCGGTGGTGGCCGTGCCGGGCGCCCTGACGCGCCAGTTGCCCCTGCCGCCCGCCGATCTGACCCTGCCCTCGCTTGCGGCAATGCCTCTGGCCGAGATCCTGGCCGCGTTCCGGTCGTCGTAGGCCCACCTGAGCGTGCGAGGACCTGATCCTCCGCAGGGGCTGGGAGGCCGCGCCAGAGCCGGTAGCGTATGACCCATGCGCGCCGCTTGCAGCACCTTGAGGAGTGCCGAAAACTGTCCTGGGCGGAGCAGAGGCGCGTATCGAAGGGTGCGAATAGCTCCCTGATGCGCCCTGAGCAGGTTGCATCGAAGGGCGCGTTACGACGGCCGCGAGCAGACGCTACCAACGCTCGATGCGAGGGTGCAGCCCTCTCCGCAGCCGTTCGCGCGTTACGGGAGCGGCCCGGGCGGCGGCGGCCAGCCCCGCGCAAAATAATCCCCCATCGTAATGATCACCATAATCGCAAAGCCAATGAACGCCGCCGCGGCGTAGAGCTGCGTGGCCCGCTCGCTGACCTTCACGTGCATAAAGTAGAGCACGATCAGCGTCGTCTTGGCAATGGCGATAGCCATGGCGATGGCCACGCCAAGCAGGCGCGGCAGGGCAACGATCCCCTCGATCCACCAGGCCCCGACAGTGAGTGCCATCAGCACCATCAGCGCGGCGAAAACCCTGTAATAGGTCCCACGACTGATATGGGCATGCGCGGCGTGCTCAGAGTGGGCGCCGTCGCCGTGGGCGCCGTGGCCGGCGCTTGTGCTGGTCTTTGCCATCAGTGCACCAGATAAAAAAGCGGGAACAGGAATACCCAGATAATGTCGATCAAGTGCCAGTAGAGGCCCCCAACCTCAATCGGAGTGTAGTAGGTTGGCGTAATCACCCCGCGCCAGGCAATGAAGGTCAGAATTGAGACAATCGTCAACCCGATGACCATATGCACAGCGTGGAGACCGGTAGCGACGAAGTAGAGGAAGTAGAACAACTGGTATGGCGAGCCGAGGCCAGCCTGTGGCTGCGCATAGCTGTCCGCTGTTCCGTGGCCGGCCTCGGCGCCTTCGGCGCCGTGGGCCTCGGGGAAGATAAAGTTGCGCCCCGGCACCAGGCACTCACTTTCCCCCAGCCGCGCGCCGCCCGTCACCCAGGCGACCGGGTTGGCCGCCCCGGCGCAGTGGGCAAACTTCTCGCTGTACTCGTAGCCCTTGATCACCAGAAAGGTCGCCCCCAGCAGGAGGGTGATCCCCAGCATCGTCAGCAGGCGCCGGCGGTTGCCCTCTTCCGCCGCGTTCACTGCCAGGGCCACTGTGAGCGAGCTGACCAGCAGCACCACCGTGTTCACGGCGCCGAGCGGAGTGTTGAGGTGGTGCGCCGCTTCGGCCCACACATCAGGAAAGGCCCAGCGATAGACAATGTAGGCCATAAAGATCCCGCCGAACAGCATGATCTCGGTCACCAGGAAGATCCACATGCCCAGGGTGGCCGTCTCCTTCTGCTGTTGGGCGCTCTCGAAGTGGTGCAACAGCTCACGACCGTGGGCCTCATGGCCGTGCTCATGGGCCGGCGCGGGTGTCGCGGTCGGTGTCGTCGGTGTCGTTGTCGCCAAGGTGCTCTCCTCGTCTTACAACGGACTTCCGGGGCGCCACTCGGCTGCGTCGCGGGCGGCGGCCTCGGGCGGGTAGGCATAGGCTTCGGTCGTTACCACGGGGATGGCCTCGAAGTTGTGGGTCGGCGGCGGCGAAGAGGTCCTCCACTCCAGGCCGGTCGCCTCCCAGGGGTTATCACCGGCGATCCGTCCGGTCTTCAACGAGAGCATCAGGTAGATGATTGGAATGACGAACCCGACCGCCAGCACTGTGGCCCCGGCTGAGGAGAGGACGTGCAGGATCTGGAACTCCTCGGGGTACACGTGGTAGCGGCGCGGCATACCCAGGTAGCCCAGCACGAACTGGGGAAAGAAGGTCATATTAAAACCAACGAAGATGATCAGCGCCGAAATGCCGCCCCAGATCTCATTGTACATCCTGCCGGTCATCTTCGGCCACCAGAAATGGATGCCGCCGAGGTAGGCCATAATCGTGCCGCCAACCATCACGTAGTGGAAGTGCGCCACCACGAAGTACGTGTCGGTAACGTGAATATCAATAGCCACTACGCCGAGGAAGATCCCTGTCAGGCCGCCGATCACAAACAACCCCATAAACCCGAGGGCGTAGAGCATCGGCGTCCGGTAGCTGATCGAGCCCTTGTAGAGCGTCGCCGTCCAGTTAAAGACCTTGATGGCCGATGGGATGGCGATCAGCATGGTGATGAAGGAGAAGACCAGGCTGGAGTACACCGACTGGCTGCTGACGAACATGTGGTGGCCCCAGACCAGGAAGCCCAGGATGGCGATGGCCATGCTGGAGAAGGCGATAAACTCGTAGCCGAAAATGCGCTTGCGCGAAAAGGTGGAGATCAGTTCAGAGATCACCCCGAACGCCGGCAGGATCATGATGTACACCGCCGGGTGCGAGTAGAACCAGAACAGGTGCTGGAAGAGCACCGGATCGCCGCCCAGGGCCGGGTCGAAGATCCCCACGCCCCAGATGCGCTCGATCGCCACCAGCAGCAGGGCGATACCCACCACCGGTGTGGCCAGCACGATCACCAGGCTGGTGGCGTACATTGCCCACACGAACAACGGCAAACGGAACCACGTCAACCCCGGCGCGCGCATCTTGTGGGTGGTGGCGATGAAGTTCACCGCCGTGGCGATTGACGAGAAGCCCATAATGAAGGCGCCCGTAATCGTCAGGATCACGTTGGAGTTCGAGTAGGTGGAGCTGAAGGGGGTGTAGAAGGTCCAGCCGGTATCAACGCCGCCCAGCACCGCAGCGCTGAGGGCGAAGACACCGCCGAACATGTACAGGTACCAGCTCAGCAAGTTCAGGCGTGGAAAGGCCAGGTCGCGCGCGCCGAGCATCAGCGGCATCAAGAAGTTACCCAGCACCGCCGGAATGGCCGGAATGAGGAAGAAGAAGATCATGATCACGCCGTGGAGCGTGAACATGCGGTTGTACACGTCCGACGACATCAAGTCGCCCTGCGGGGTGATCAGCTCGATGCGCACGAAGGTGGCCGCCAGCCCCCCCAGCAGGAAGAAGAAGTTGATGGCGAGCAGGTACAGAATGGCGATGCGTTTATGGTCAACCGTAAACAGCCACGACCTGATCCACTCGCCGAGGTTCGGGGTGTCGTCGTGCAGGTAGCCGCGCTGCGGCAGGGCCGTCGTCGCCATAGCTTCAGTCCCCTACTGACTTGATATACTCGACCAGTTGACGTACCTGGTCGTCGCTAAGCTGGTTGCCATAGACCGGCATCACCGGTGGGTAGCCCTCGACCACTTTTGCCGGGGCGTTGCGGATCGATTCGATCAGGTAGGCCTCATCGGCGGTGACCACGCTGCCGTCGGCCAGGCGCTGTTCGGTATTGTACAACCCTTCCAGCCGTGGGCCGATGCCGGCGCCGTCGCTGCGATGGCAGCCGACACAGCCGAGGTTGGTGAACACCCGCTCACCCTGCGCCGCCAGCGCCGCATCGAAGGGCGGAGGCGCGCCGGCGCTTTCAGTGCTGCTTCCCGTGGCGGCCCCGCTTGCGCCGCCGGCGCCGCTGCCGCTGCTGCCGCTGGTGCTGCCGCCGTCAGCCAGCGACTTGATATAAGCGATCAACTGGTTGATCTGATCCTCGCTAAGTTGATTGGCATAGGAAGGCATCACATTCTGGTAGCCGGCGGTGATCTGCGCGCCGGGATTCAGGATCGACGTCCGCAGGTGGTTCTCGTCGGCGGTAACCACTGTGCCATCGCTCATACGCTCCTGGGAACCGTAGAGGCCCTGGAGGCTGGGGCCGATCCCGGCACCGTCCATACGGTGGCATCCGGCGCAGCCGAGGTTGGTGAACAGTTGCTCGCCGACCAGGGCCATCGGGTCGCCTCCGGCGGGCACCAGCACCGGCGGGGAGGCCGCGGCGCCGCTGCTCCCATCAGGCAAAATGACCTCGCCCGGCGTCACCAGCCAGCGCTCGTAATCGGCCACACTGAGGGCCACCACCCGGCCCACCATCAGCGAATGCTCGGTGCCGCAGTACTCGGCGCAGAACAGGTGATATTCACCCGGCTGGGTGGCCTCGAACCACATCGACGTGTAACGCCCCGGCAGCACGTCCTGCTTCACCCGAAAGGCGGGAATGTAGAAGCTGTGGATCACGTCCTGCGAGGTCATAATCAGACGCACTGGACGATTGATCGGCACGTGCAATTCGTTGTTCTCGCGCTTGCCATTGGGGTGCTGGACGTGCCACATCCACTGCTTGCCGATCACGTACACCTCGAGCGTCTGCTTCGGGGGGGTGCGGATGTGCACGTACAGGAAGGCGCCCCAGAAGAATACTCCCATCACCAGCAGGAGGGGAATGCCTGACCACGTCAACTCAAGGGCCAGGTTGGAGTGGACCTGGTTCAGGCGGTCCGCTGCCTTATTGCTCCGATGGTAGCGTACCATCAAAAAGAGAATAATGAAGGGCAGGACGCCGCCAAAGATCAGGCTCAGGCTAACCAGCACCCAGTAGAGCGCGTCCACCTGACCGGCGAAGGTTGATGCCTGATCGGGGAACAGAGGAAAGTCGCGCATACAGCATCCTATCCGGGGCGCGCCGCGCCCGCCATCCCGTCAAGAGCCTTACCCCGAGGCGGCTACCGGGCCAGGCGGCGCGCCAGGGGCGCCGGGGCGGCCCGAACCACGACTCAGTAGATACAACGACGCCAGCAGTACGACAACCGTGAGGATGCCGCCTACCCGCACCAGGGTCAGGACCAGACCGGTGTAGGTGCCGGTGGCGGGGTCGAACTGGTAGCACAGCAGGAGCAACTGATCGACCGGCGTGCCGATCTTGTTGCCCGAAGCCTCGACGATCCCCAGGCGCACATCGCTGGGATTGAACTCGATACCGTAGAAGTAGCGCGCCAGGCGTCCCTCGGGTGTGAGCACCAGGATCCCCGCGGCGTGCGCGTACTGGTCAATCCGTTCATCGTAGAAGTACTTGAAGCCCACCGCCTCGGCGAGGCTGGTGATGCTGTCTTGCGGGCCGGTGAGGAAGTGCCAGCCAGCCTTGCCTTCGGGCCGGTTGTAGCGCGAGACCACGGCTGCGCGAGTAGAGGCGGCGTTCATCGGCGTCTCGCGGGGGTCAATGCTCACATTGACCACCTGGAAGTCGCTCCCGACCGTCAGCGGCACCTTGTTCAAGGCCTCAACCAGGCCGTTCCGCACCAGCGAGCAGAGCATCGGGCACTCGTAGTAGCCCAGGGTGAGCACCACCGGCTGCGCGCCGAAATACTCGCCCAGGCGCACCGGGCGGCCCTCCTCGTCCGTGAAGGACAGGTCCAGCGGGACCTGCGCGCCGAGGCGCTGCTCGAAGGAGACATTCGCCAGCGCATCCGGCTCGCTCTGGGCGCGGGCCAGGCCCGGCAGCGCCAGAAGGGCCACGATCAGCAGAGAGCCAAACCAGCGGCTGATCCACATAGGTATTACCAGGACTCAAACGTTGTGCGCCACGGTGGCCCTGTCGGCGGGCTTCTGGCGGGGCGCATGAGATTGACTGACCTCACTCTTCAAACGGGCGCACACCCTTCTCCAGCAACAGCTCCATTGCGCGCTCAATCGGCACGTGGGCGATGCCCTGGCGCTGGTTGACCCAGCCATACGACTCCAGGCGCTCAGTGGCCTCGCGCACGATCCGCTCGCCGTCCACGGTCGGATCGGCCTCGATCCGCGGCCCGGGCGGGGCCTGCGGCGAATTGACATCCACGGCATGGCTTGTGTCGCGCACCTGAGCGCCCGGGATCGAGACCAGCACGACCCCCAGCAGGAAGGCGAAGACCAGCAACCCGAAGACCGCAACCACGAAGAGCACGATCGGGCGCGACGAGGGGATGTCGGCCAGTTCATAGCCCGCCGCCACACTCTCGGCTGCGGCGCCCGGGGTTGGTTCGTGACCGTGATGAGCCATTGCGGCGTTCCTCTCAATATCTCTGCAAGCTGCGCTTGCCGTGTTACTGCGCTGGCACGGGGCGGAAACCCGGTTTCACTATACCCCAACCGCTGTCGGGATCACCGGGGACCCGATGGGCAGGGGGATGGGGAAAGCCGGTTTCTTCATCCCCCTGCCGCTGTTGGGAGCGGCTGGCGCCCCCACAGGCAGGGGTGCGGTTCGACAGGCTCACCGCAGGTGGGGAAACCCGGTTTCCCCGTATGTTCACATCAGAAATGTTCAGCGATGACAGACATAACAGTTGGTCAGCCGCCCATCGGTCGGGATCTGATAGGCTTCCACCAGTTGCACACGCTCCTCCAGCGGAAGCGAGAGAGGATCGAAGGCCATGTTGAAGACCTCATCGCGGGGGCGCACATTCTCTTCAGGGTTGCGGTGGCACCCCAGGCACCAGCCCATAAACAGCGGCTGGGCCTTGGCGGCCAGGTGCTGCTGATCGATGCGCCCGTGGCACGAGGCGCAGCCAATGCCCTTGGCCACGTGGACACTGTGGTTGAAATAGACAAAATCGGGCAGATCGTAGATCCGCCGCCAGAGAATAGGATCGCCGGTGCGATAGCTATCGCGCACCGGCTGCAACAGGGGGCTGTTCGTCCACACCTGCGAGTGACACGACATGCATGTATCTGTCGAGGGGAATCCCGCGTGGGCCGCGCGCTCGACCGTTGCGTGGCAGTAGCGGCAATCAATCTTTAACTGGTCAACGTGGTGCTTGTGGCTGAACGGCACGGGCTGAGCCTTGGGCACCCCGACGTCCGTGTACCAGGGTGAGAGGTACAGCCCGATCAAGGCGGCAACGGTTGCGCCGATCAGCGCCACCAGACCGATAATGCTCACCCAGACGAACGCATTGGCGTTCCGCGGGAAGATCTGTGCAGACATGGGCCAGCTCTCTCGATAGTCTGTAAACCAGGTCGTGGTTCGGCCCCGGGCGTTCCGGCCCGACGGTTGCTCCACGGCTCCCCGCAGGGCTGCTCTGTGCAGGTGTAGAGCTGCGGAGATGTGGAGCGACTGTAACCTTAAAAACGCCCGCTGCTGAACCTTGCCTTAGCCGGAAACCTCGCTCACAGACTACTCATAGACTACTCACAGGCTCATAGACTACTCAACACGGCCGGTCACTCCCAGTTGCTGCCGCTCCTCGGCGCTCAGGTCGTTCACGTTGGCGAACTGGCTCAACTGGAGCGCCCGCACGTAGGCGGCCACGGCCCAGCGATCCTCGGGCGGGATGCGCGCGGCGTAGCTGTACATCCGGTTGATGCCGTTGGTGATCACATCGAAGAAGTACCCGATCGCCACGGTGCGCAGCCGGTCCTGGTGCAGGCTGGGCACCTGCATATCACCGCGGTAGGCAATGACGCCGTTGCCGTCGCCGGCGAGGCCGTGACAGGGTGCGCAGTAGGCGTTGTAGCGCGTTCGCCCGTGCTCGAGCAGCTCGGCGGTCAGTTCCACCGGCAGTTCGGCAGTCAGCTCGCCGTTCACCTTGCCGGTCAGCAGGGGTGAGTTCGGGTCAAAACTCCCCATCGCCACCGTGTTCTCTACCGGGGGGCGCATGGCGCGCCCATCGCTAAAGAAGGCGCTGGTCTGGTTGGGCTGGTAGCGGGGCTGGTCGTACATGTCAACGTGGCAGGCCACCAGCAGCAGGCACAGGGGCAACCAGGCCATCCGCGCCAGCCGTGAGCCGATCCATGTGCGGGAGGGTTGTGCCATGGCTGCACTTTCCAGTTACTCTTCACCATGCGCAGGCGCCAGAGCCGGATTGGGGTTCCATACCCGCGCCAGGTAACTCGTGCGCGGCAGTGTGTTGAGCAGGCCGAGCACCGTGTAGTTGTGCGGCTGCGCTTTGAACTTGCTCACCTTGCTCTCTGGATTGTTGATGTCGCCGAAAATGATCGCCTGGGTGGGGCAGGCCTGCTGGCAGGCCGTGACCACTTCGCCATCCTCAATCGGGCGATTGCCCTGGACCTTGGCCTTCGTTCGCACCTCAACGATGCGCTGGATACAGTAGCTACACTTCTCCATCACGCCGCGGTTGCGCACCGTCACGTCGGGGTTACGCATCAGCTTCAGGCTTGGCTCCTCCAGATCCTGGTACTGGAAGAAGTTGAAGCGGCGCACCTTGTAGGGGCAGTTGTTGGAGCAGTACTTGGTGCCCACGCAGCGGTTGTAGACCATGTTGTTGAGGCCCTCGGCGTCGTGGACGGTTGCGGCCACGGGGCAGACCAGTTCGCAGGGCGCCTGCTCGCAGTGCTGGCAGGTCATGGGCATCATGTAGGTGTCGGGGTTATCGAAGTTGGCCCCGGCGAAGTAGCGGTCAATGCGGATCCAGTGCATTTCGCGGCCACGGGCAACTTCGCTCTTGCCCACAATGGGGATGTTGTTTTCGGCCTGACAGGCAACCACGCAGGCATTGCAACCGATGCAGGCGGTCAGGTCAATGGTCATGCCCCACTGGTTCCCTACCGAGTAGTCAAAACCGGGCAGGTTGCCGGGCAGCAGGCTCACATAGCCGTCGGTACCTGGGCCGGGGGTCTCCTTACCGTACTCCTCCAGGTAGACCTCGCGGGAGATGTGCTTGGGGTCGGCCTTGAAGCGCTCGAACTCGCCAGCGCGCACAATATCGCGCCCCTCGAGCGTCCAGTGGTCCTGAGTGCTGACCAGGGGATAGGTCCCGCCGGGCACGCTCACCTCTACCTGGCTGCTGAACCAGGGCGCGGCGCTGGTGCGCAGCGTGTAGGTGTTGAAGCCGGTGCTGGCTGCCACGCGACCGGCCTCTTCGCCGCGGCCATAGCCCAGGGTAACGGTGATAGTATTCTCGGCGTGGCCCGGCACGATCCAGATCGGTATGGTGAGGGACTGTCCCTGATGGCGCAATTCGATCAACGTGCCATTGGCGCGGCTCAACCGTTCCAGGGCCCACTGGCTAGCGGCGTTGTCGGGCGAGGCCAGGTCTTCGAGAGTGAAGGGCAGGTTCAGCAGGCGGATGGCCGTACCGGGGCTGACCAGAGCGGCATTGTCCCAGGTGAGCTTGGTCATAGGGCGCGGCAGCTCCTGGAGCCAGCCGTTGTTGGCGTAGCGCCCATCCCAGATCGCCGGGTCGGGGCGGAAGATCAGCTCCAGGCCCTCGCTGGCGGGTGGCAGGGTGAAGCTCAGATCGGCGCGCAGGGCGACGGGGCGAGCAGGCAGGGCGGTACCGGGCACGACGCCGTTGTTCAGGCTGCCGCGGAAGAAATTGTCGAACTCCGCGCCCTCAAAGCCGCTCTGCTGCTGCCAGTAGGCGCGCACCAGGTCGTAGGAGGTCTGGCCGCTCTGGCCGAGCATCACTGCCAGCAGTTCGTGGGCGGTGCGCCCGCCATAGAGGGGCAGGATGAGGGGCTGAATAATCGTCGCGGTTCCGTCGTAGGCGCGGATGTCGCCCCAGCTCTCCAGCGTGTGGCAGAGGGGGATGAACCAGTCGGCCAGCGCCGCGGTTTCGTCGTTGTAGTAGTTGAGGGCGGCCGTAAAGCGCGCCTTGCCCAGGGCCTGGGCGAAGTTCAGGTCCGCCGGAGCGGTAAAGACCGGATTGGAGTCGATGATCACCAGCACTTCGACCGCACCGGCATTGAGGTCGTTCACCAGGTCGCGAAGGGCGGCGATCTGGTCGCCAGGGCGGGCCGCCACCGCATCGGTGTGCTCCACGGTCACGCCGACAGCGCCGAGGGTGGCATTGATGGCGTGCCCCAGGGCGTGCACCACTGGCGGCTGCCATTCGCCCACCACGACCACCCCCTCGGGGCCGGCCGTCCGCAGGTCGGCGATCAGCGCATCGAGGAAGGGACGGGCCTCCTCAGGCACAGCTGCGCGAGGCGCGTTAGGCACGCCAAGGGCCGCGGCGATGTAGGCGGCAGCCGCGCCAACCTCACCAGCCTTGAGCCGCAGGCGGTGATCGGCGACCACACCGGTGTTGGAGAACACCGGCTCGATGGCGTAGAGGCGACTGATCGCGGTCGTGTCCTTGAGCACGCGCCGGCGGCTGATCCAGTCGCGGGCGTAGCGCGCGCGCGCCGCCGGGTCCTGCAAAACGTCGCTATCGAGAGAGACAATCACCCGGGCCCGGTCGAGGCGGTAGCGGGTCTCCACCACCTCGCCAAAGGCCAGCCGCGCGCCCTCGTAGGTGTTGGAGCGACCAACCGGATCGTACTGCACCCACTTCGCGCCGGGATAGGTGGCGAGCAACTCCTCGAACTGGGCGACGAGGGTTGGCGAGGTGATCGTCGGTGTCAGCACGCGCAGGCCCTGACCCTGAAGGCCGCGTTGCAACTGCATCACCTGGCTGAAAGCGAGGAGAAACTGTTCCCAGGTGCTGATGCGCCCGCTGTTGAGCGCCGTCTCGGGCCGGTCGGGGTCATAAAGCTGGAGGATCTCGGCCTGGGCAAACAGGTCGGTAGCGCCGAGGCTCGCGGGATGGTTGGGATTGCCCTCGATCTTGATCGGGCGCCCATCGTAGTTCTTGACCGCGACACCGAGGCCGAAGCCCTCGAAGTTGGCGGCTGTCGCGTAGTAGAGGGGAATACCCGGCTCCTGATTGTGTGGCGCGCGGGCAAAGGGAGCCACCAGCTCCTGGGGTTGCTTGATGGCGAAGGTGCACCCGGAGAGGCCTGCCAGCGCCAGCGACGCGCCCATCAGCTTGAGAAAGGTGCGCCGGGTCAGCGGATCGGCTGGCAATTCAGCGGCTCCGGCGGGAAACTCACGCCGGAGCAGTTCCTGAAACGCGGGCGTATCGGCCAGTTCGTCGAGCGAGCGCCAGAGCTGCTTTCCACGGGCAGCTTGCAGTCGAGCGCGGACGGCGCGAAGCTCGGGCTCGGTCGCGTGGAGGGTGATGTCACTCATCGGCAGCAGCCAGACTAGACACGGTGAGGGCAGGCGTCAACGCGATAGTTTGTGATTTCTGGAACGAGTTTGTCTGCCCGAATTATACCAGCCCTGTGACTTCTGGGAGCAGTGGAAAGGATACCTGTTAAGCCTGATTGATCTACCTGCGAGGAATAGAAGCGCAATAGCAGCGTGAACGGGCGGGGACGATGCGGGAGAAGCTCTCAGTTGCGTGAGGATGCTTTTTATTGCAAGGCGATTGTAGCACATCAGCGCCGGATGGCGCAAGCGGGCGGCGGCTTCGTGCGTGTTCACATGTGGGGTAAGACGTCACCCCGGGAGCGCGGGCGTCCCGCCCGTAAGGGCCTGGATGCGGGCAAGATGCCCGCGCTCCCAGGAGAAGCGTGAACACGTACGGCGGCTTCCTCCAGAACTGATGCCAGGTCGTTGGAGCGAGCCCCAACCCTGATGGGCAGGGACCGTGGGGAACCCCGGGTTCCTCCATTTCGGTCGAAGGTCCGAGGCGTGCGTGGTTGACAACCGCCGGGGGCCGTGCTATCCTTGCCACAGTTCAGTGTACCGGCCGCATGGTCGGAGCGATGTGGAAGCGCGACTTCCGCGAAAGTGCAGGCTAGCAATGATCCGCGTCATCACCAGCACACACGTCGGCCTTGCCGACGCGAGCCTCCCGGCTCGAATCAGGATCGCCGCCCGCGCCTGCGTCCGGGGAGTCAGCCTGCCCACATTCTGCCTGCTCAGGAGCTAACCAGCGCTCCAGATATGCGAGCACAGGGCTGTGGGTAGCTGAACAAGCGCCCACAGCCTCTTCAGTTTTTCGGGGCCGTGGCGCGCAGCGACCACGGCCTCTTTGTATCGCTGGTTGCCTCCCCTTCAAGCGCAGACGGCGGGGTACGCCAGATGACGGAAGCGTCGCTTGACCAGGTAAGGAACGTTGCTATGACCCAGCGCGAAACTGGAACTGCACGAACGCCGCCGGAAGCCGTACCAACCACTGCGCGCGGCCCAGCCGCGACCCGCAAGGGGAGAGCAACTGTGATTATGCTTGACCGTGACGGCTCATTGTACCACTACGCGCCCGAACGCTCCGCCGAGGAGGCCGAGGGGGCGCAGGTGACCCTCCACGAGCCTGAGGCCCACCCCGGTCTGCTGGACCGGCTGATCCACTTCGCGTTCGATGTGCTCCGCGTGAACAATCTGGAGATCCGTGTCTATGAGCGCCCGGAACGCTGATGCGAACATCGGGGAAACCGGGTTTCCCCACCTGCGGTGAGCCTGTCGAACCGCACCCCTGCCTGTGGGGAGGGTTTGGACGTAGAGGCGCGGCGCCGCCGCGCCTCTACGCCCTCCCAAGAAAAACCCATGTTCATCTTGTCGTTGTGCGGCGCAGCCGCATGGGAGTCTGATGTGAAAACAGGCAAACCGGATATTCCCGAGCCGCAGCCCGACAGGGAAGGGGCAATCCTCCCGGAGGCGCGCGCGCGCGCCCTGGTGGTAAGTGGCGCAGCCCCGACGGAGGCCGAAGCGCAGCCGCAGGAGGATCGCGTCCCGCCCCTGCCCGGTCGTCCCGACCGGCTGGTCGGCACCGTGCTTCGCGCTCAGAGCGGCTTCTTCCGGGTGCAAACCGAACGTGGCCCTGTGGAGTGTACCCTGCGTGGCCGCTTGAAAAAGGAGCGCCGCAACACGGACATCGTAGTGATCGGCGATCAGGTGGAGATCAGCCTGGTTAGTCCAGGGCGGGGCGCCATCGAGGAGGTGTTGCCGCGGCGCACCCGCCTGGCCCGGCGCGCCGCGGGCACACGCGGGGCCTACAAAGAGGATGTGCTGGTCGCCAATGTCGATCAGGTGCTGCTGATCTTCGCCTGTGACGCCCCGCCCTTCACCCCGCGCATGCTCGACCGCTACCTGGTGATCTGCGAGCACAGCGGTCTGGAGGCGCTGATCGTCGCCACCAAGGTCGATCTGGTGGGCATGGAGCGGGCGCATGCGCTGTTCGCTCCTTACGCCCGCATCGGCTACCCGGTGATCTATGCCTCAACCGTGAGCGGCCTGGGCATTGACCAGGTCCGCGCGGTCCTCGACGGAAAGATCAGCGTCGTCACCGGCAAGTCGGGAGTGGGCAAGTCGAGTCTGTTGAACGCCGTACAGCCGGGCCTGAACCTGGCGACCGGGGCGGTGAGCGCTCAGTTGAACAAGGGCCGCCACACCACCACTGTCGCCGAACTGATCCCCCTGACGACCCCTGGCGGAGGCTATGTAGCCGATACGCCGGGCATCCGCGAGATCGGCCTGTGGCAGTTGTCTCCCGAAGATCTGGACTGGTGCTTTCGCGAGTTGCGGCCCTATCTCGGTCACTGTTTTTTCGCCGGGTGCACTCACGTCCACGAGCCTGACTGCGCGGTGCGCAGCGCCGTCGCAGCGGGCGCCATCAGTCCGGAGCGGTACGAGAGCTATGTGCGGCTACGGGAGGAGCGATAGACTTCCTTGCGACGGCACCGCACAACGCCAGCATTGAAACCGTGGGAGGGCTGCCCCCTCCCTGGCGCTCCCCTGCCGGGGGAGGGAACCGGGCTCCTCCCCACAGGTGGGGGTTGGGGAAACCCGGTTTCCCCATGTCCCAACCGCTGTTGGGAGCGGCTGGCATCCCCACGGGCAGGGGCGCGGTTCGACAAGCTCACCACAGGTGGGGAAACCCGGTTTCCCCGTATTTTCCCTCAGGCGCGGGCGCCTGGCCTGCTCCTACACCTCCACGATCTCCCCTTCGCGAGCCGCGTCGAGATCGAGGCGTTGCCCGTCCGCCGCCAGTTCGCCGCGGCAGCGCGCCACCAGGGCGTCCAGGTCATCGTCGGTGCGGGTTGGCGCGTGATGGTAGAGGTACAATCGCCGGACCCCGGCCTCCAGCGCCAGTTCAATAGCGTCTTCCACCCGACTGTGCCCGTAGTCGCGCACGGCCTCGCCGCGCAGGTAGGGCGCGCTGTGGATGAGCACCTCGGCGTCGCGGGCAAAATGCACCGCCTCGCGCCAGATGGCATCGTCGGTGTAGCGCGCATCGGTGATGTAGACCAGCGCGCGTCCCGCCTCCTCGACCCGATAGGCCCAGATCGGCGACTGGGCGCGCCGTGACAGCGGCATGCCCCGCACCGTCAACTGGCCGACCTGGAACGGCTCGCTTGAGATAGGGTGGAAGCTATGGGTAGCGGCGATATGGGCCAGGCCAAACACCGGCGAGTAGACTGGAGCGAGCATATTGTCGTAGATCATTTCCAGCGGCCCGCGGGCGCTGTCGGGGCCATAGATCCGCAACTGGTTGCCGGGAATATGCACGATTCCGGGAAAGGGCAGACCGAGGAAGTGATCCCAGTAGGTATGCGTGATCAGCAGGGTCAACTCACCGCGCCCGGCCTGGAAGTCATCGGCCATCAGCGCGACGCCCAACTGACAAAACCCGGTGCCGCTGTCGAGCGCCAGCAACTCACCGCCCGCGCCGCGCAGCGACACACAGCAAGTATTGCCGCCGTAGCGCAGGAAGGCTGCGCCGGGTGTAGGCACATAGCCCCGCACACCCCAGAACTGCGCCTTCATCAGGTCCCCCCTTTCAACAACAGGCGACCCTCCGACGCCGCGCTCACCAGCAGCCCGGGCCTGGCCGCTGCCCGCTGCGCGGCCACAATCGCGTCGAGTTCGGCGTCGCTCCGACGCGGATCGTGGTGAAAGAGCAGCAACTCCCGTACCCCGGCTGCCTCGGCGATCTCGCGGGCCTGATCGGCGGTACCGTGCCCCCAGTGGGGAAAACGGACGTACTCCTGCTCGGTGAACTGTGCATCGTAGAGCAGCCAGTCGGCGCCCTGGGCCAGTTCGATCACCTGCGCGCGCATCTCGGCCAGGGCGCGCGCCTCCGCCCCATTGCCCGCGCCGGGCGCGCCGGTCCACTCAATGCGTTCGTCGCCGAACAGCACAGTATGGAACGGGCCGGTATCGGGAACGAACACGAGCACATCAGAGTCGCTCTCCAGCCGGTAGGCCAGGGCGCGATAGGGGTGATTGGCCTGGGCGGTACGCACCCGTAGCGGGCCAAGCTCGAACGCGCTGCCCACCTGGATCTCGTGAAAGTGCAACTCGGCGCGCAGATCCTCCAGACCCACCGGAAAGAGCGGGTCGCCAAGCGCATTGGCGATGGTTGCCCGCAGGCTGGCCCGGGTGCGGCTCAGGCCATAGATGTTCAGGCGCCAGCCCGCCGCGTAGATGGGGGCGAAGAACGGAAACCCGATGATATGATCCCAGTGGGTGTGCGTGATCAGCAGGTCAAGCTGGCGTGGCGCGCCGGGTTCGCGTAGCAACGCCTCGCCCAGCAGACGCATGCCCGTTCCGGCGTCGAGAATGATGCAATGGTTCGCAGCGCGCACCTCCACACAGGTGGTGTTCCCCCCGTAGCGCAATACATCGGCCCGCGCCACCGGATACGAGCCACGGGTTCCCCAGATTCGCGCGAACATGGTCGAACTGCTCCAGTGAACGCGATACAACTCTGGTTGATGAGGAGGTGTTCCTCTAGCTCTAATATGACCATGGGGAAACCGGGTTTCCCCACATCCCTCCCTGAGGGGAGGGTTTGGGAGGGTGTAGCCCTCCCAAGAACAATTTAATATTCTGGCGCTGTGCGCCTCGCGAATGGGGCCTGATGTGAAAATACGGGGAAACCGGGTTTCCCCACCTGTGGTGAGCTTGTCGAACCGCGCCCCTGCATGTGGGGGCGGCAAGCCCTCCCCACCGGGAGGGTTTGGGAGGGCTGCGCCCTCCCAAGAACACGTATTTTCATTCCGCGTTGTGCGCTCCGCGCATGGGGCCTAACGTGAACGTAGGGGAAACGGGGTGTCCCCCGGTCCCCGGGCAGCGGCGCGTCGGCGCGGCTGCTCCCTAAAATGGTATGATACCACTCGAAGATGACAGTCTAGAAAGGAAGGCGCATGCCGCGCATTCGCATCGGGGTGCAGTTACACCCGCAGCACACCACGTGGGAGTCATTCGCCGCAGCCGTGCGCCACGCCGAAGCGCTGGGCGTTGACACGGTCTGGAACTGGGACCACTTCTTTCCGCTCTACGGCGATCCGCAGGGCAACCACTTCGAAGCCTGGACGCTGCTCACGGCCATGGCCATGATCACCACTCGCGTGGAGATCGGCTGTCTGGTGACGTGCAACAGCTACCGCAACCCGGCCCTGCTCTCGAACATGGCCAAAACGGTGGATCACATCTCGGGTGGGCGCCTGATACTGGGGATGGGCGCGGGCTGGTTCGAGCGTGATTACAAAGAGTACGGCTACCCCTTCGGCACAGCGCCGGAGCGGCTGCGGGCGTTGAAAGAGGCCCTGCCGATCATCAAGCGTCGCTGGGAGGTGGATGTGCCCCCGCCAACCCGCCCCATCCCCATCCTCATCGGCGGCGGCGGCGAGCAGGTGACGCTGCGGCTCGTCGCCCAGTATGCGCAGATGTGGCACAGCTTCAGCAGTCTGGCTACTATCGGGCACAAGAGCGCGGTGCTCGACCAGTGGTGCGCCCGGGTCGGGCGCGATCCGCAGGAGATCGAACGCAGCGTCTCACCGCGACCCGGCGAGAGCCTGGAGGCCTATGTGGCAGCCGGTGTGACCCACTTCATCTTCGGGATGGGCGAACCCTGGGACTTTGCGCCGGTTGAAGCGGCGCTACGCTGGCGCGAAGGGAGGGGCGCTACCTGAGCGTGGCATAAAACTCTGCTTGCAGCTCCTGAAAGCTCTTGCCATACATTCCACGGTAATCGGCGGAGCCGGCGCCGCGGCCCCGCCCGTTGGCGTAGAGCGCATTGAAGGCCTCCCACCCATAGGTGCGGGTGAGATAATCAACGAAGCCAGCCCACATATCGTAGGCGATATTGAGATTGCCCTGGCCCAGGGCGCCGAGGTTGCCGCGGTAACCGGCCTGGTACAACTCGCGGGCGCGGGCGTGGAACGAGGGCGACCCGGAGAGGCTCAACCAGTACTCGCCGGAGATCCAGCAGGCCAGGCCCTCGAGCAGCACGGTATCAGCGCGGCGCTGGGCATCTTTGCCATAGGCCTCGGCCTGGAGGGCATGGGCCAGCTCGTGCGCGAGCACGACCAGCGCATGGTGCTGATCCTCGCCGGGGCGGTAGTAAATGCGCACATTGGTGTCGCCGTGGGTGTAGGCGATACCGCGGGTGCCCTTGCCCGGCGCCTGGCTGGCTGCGTACACTCCTACCGAGACCCGCTCGCTCAGCGCCACGGCGAAGCGCTTCTGGAGATAGCTCAGGGCGTGCTCGGCTTTGACGGCCAGTTCGGTAACCTCCTCGGGAGAGAAGGAGCCCCGGCCTACGTAGAAATCGAGCCGGCGTCCGGCGTAGACAAACTCGCCGGGCAGCTCGGGGCCGCGCCCCGGCAAGAAGCTCGTGGGGGCAACCTTGACGCTGTAGTCGGAGTGAAACTCACGGCGCGCGAGGGTTGGGGTCGGCGGCAGCGGCGTGGCGGTGGCCAGCGGAGGCGCGGGGTCGTCCGAGGGAGCGAGTTGAGCGGCGGCGATTGGCTGGCTTGCGGGCGCGGCGCGCGGGGGCAGCGCGGCGCCCATCAGGACGGTCAGAAGCGCAAAGCCTGCGATTGCCACCAGCGCGAGCAGGGCGCGTTGGGTGCGGGACACGTGGAACTCCTCGCGGCACAGTCGGGGTGCCGTCGCAGCGAGTCTATCCGGAAAAAAGTAAAGGTTTTTATACCACGACTCGGGGGATGTGTCAAAAACTCAGGCCGGGGTACGTGTTCACATGTGGGGCAAGGCGTCACCCCGGGCGCGCGGGCGTCCCGCCCGCAATAGCCTGGATGCGGGCACGATGCCCGCGCAGCCAGGCGAAGTGTGAACAGTACACAGGCCGGGCGCGGGAGGGTCCGGGAGGGCGCAGCCCTCCGCCGACAGGCATTAACCAACGTGTGTTAGGATGTTCCAGAGCAGTTTACCATCACGCAAATCTATTAATACAGCTCCAATGACATGATTTTCTTTGTAGATTTTGCCTCTTGCTCCACGGAATACATTTCTTAAAGTTTCATGAAAATTATTGGCATCCGAGGTCAACCTGTATTTAATGTCGTTTTTGTCTTCAAAAGTAATATCTAAATGATAGCCTAAACCCTCTCTTTTCATAATCCCTGAAAATTGAGAGTTAACTATGAATGGATCGATGGAAATCATTTCTGCGATCTCCACTGTAGGCGTAAAGGGTTTTCTCTGATAGCGCGTAATTCTAAAACGCAGTTCACCTCCAGGAAGCTGTTTTCCCAGAGGCGACCAGCTACCTGAAACGAAAACGCTTGCTATACCCTTCGAGGCATGATTAGCAGAAATATCGCTATGACCAGCGCTATGACCAGCGCTATGACCAGCCCTGGGATCACTACTCGTAGATTGGCCTGCAATGTCAACAGTATCCGTCGGTGTGTTGTTGTTCTGCCCGTTGCCTGGCATGGCTGTTTGATGGCTTTTTTTTTGAGTGGAACCACAGATGCGCCGAGAGAAGCGGCGCTCCCTTCGATCAGTATCGCTGCGGACTCGTAGCGATCGAGCAGGGGGACCGCCTCTTCCGGGGTGCCAATCAAATTGAGGAACCCGGCAATTCCAGCGTGGCTGCCCTGCAAGATCCTGGAGACGCGGATGGCGAACTCTTGACGAGCCTCAGGCTCAGCGACAGCGCCGATCCAGGACCCACGCATACGTTCGTGATCTCCGTGTGGAACGCCGGGGAGTTGATCGAGCACAGTGTGAACCTTGCTTTGAACCTCTTCATTCACGGTGGTATCACGAATCTGCAACAACCGTTCAACATCGGCTTCAGGAAATACAGCGTCAAACCGATGTTGCATGTTTCCGGGCGGGGCTTCCCCTGTGCCCTCTGCGAGGCAGGTGCTGATCAAGCCCAGGATTCCATCGTGCCATTCATCGCACCTGCCACTGGCGACAAGGGTGTATGAAATCGGCGTTCCCACACGATCCCGGCGACCCGAAGGGATGCCGCTGATATAGATGTGCCAGACACTGGTGTCGCCGCGCACCAGGATCGTCGGCTGCTCGAAACTGGTCATATCGTCGAAATCCAGCCACCACCTATCGGGTGGCGCAGCGCCCAGACAAGCGTAGTCCAGATTTCGACCGCGCGTTTGATCGTTACTGTGTTGTAACCACCGGAGGTAGTATGCCGAGCTGGCGCCGTCGAGCGGGAATGCACGCCCCTCCCCGGTATGGGCGCCGGTGTAGATACGGCAACTGACAACGCAGGGCTATGGCCCGATGCGCCAGGAACATGCTCCTGGCTGACTCCTGCCCCTCGGCACGGCGCAATGGATGCCAGCGCAACCTCTTCAACCGTATACATCGGCATAGACCTGGCCTGGTCGGATCGCAATCAGAGCGGTGTGGCGTGCCTGCTGGGCGATCCAACCGGCGCAGCGCTGGTCGGGCCGCCAGCGCTGCTGGACGACCTGGAGGCGATTGTGGCCCGTGTGGAAGGCTACGCCGCGACCTGTCCGGCGATTGTCGCTGTGGATGCCCCCCTGGTCGTGCCCAACCTCACCGGGCGCCGGCCGGCTGACGCGGCGCTCAGCGCGGCCTTTCGGCGCTACGAGGCCGGGGCGCACCCTGCCAACCGGCGTCTGCTCGCCCGTGACGGGGTGGTGCGCGGCGAACGGCTGGTCGAGTTGCTGATCGCCAGGGGCTTCCGTCACGTCGAGCGGATCGATGCCGAAGCCGGCGGGCGCCTGGTCACCGAAGTCTTTCCCCATCCGGCAATGATCGCCATCTTTGGGCTGGAGCGCACGCTCAAGTACAAGGCCCGTCCGGGGCGCTCCGCCGGGGTGCGTCTCGAGGCGTGGCGGCGCTACCAGGCCCACCTCGCTGCCCTGAGCAATGCTGACCCGCCCCTGCGCGGCCACGAGGCGCTGGTGCAAACTGATGTGGCTGCGCTGCGCGGGCGCGCTCTCAAGGCTTACGAGGACCGGGTTGATGCGCTCATGTGCGCCTATATCGCCCTCTATGCCCATCGCTGGGGGGCGGCGCGCTGTCGCACCTTCGGCAATTTGCGCGATGGGTACATCTTTACGCCAGTGCCGCAGTGGTAGGGCGCGTGGAGCGCGCGAATCCGCGCGTGGCACTGTTCCGGGGTGACCGTGGGGAAACCCGGTTTCCCCACGCCCCTCCCGATTCAGGGATGGATAGGATATGAGGGCGCATGCGGGAGCCCGGGGTTCTGCTGGCATCACACACGCTCAAGGGTGGCCTTCACCGCTGCCAGGAAAGCGTCGGCTGTGGCTCCGTCGGCGATGCGGTGGTCAAAGGTGAGGGAGAGGTAGCACATCGGCTTGATCGCTATCGCGTCCACGCCGTGCTGTGTTACCACCACCGGGCGTTTGACAATGGCCCCTACGCCGAGGATGGCCGCCTGGGGCTGATTGATGATCGGCGTGGCGAAGAGGCTGCCGCTTACGCCGTGGTTGGAGATGGTGAAGGTGCCGCCCTGGGTCTCATCGGGCGTCAGACGCCGGGTGCGCGCCCGCTCGGCCAGGTCATTGATGATGCGCGCCAGGCCGAGCAGGTTCTTCTCGTCGGCATCGCGCACCACTGGCACGAGCAGACCTTCGTCGAGGGCCACGGCCACGCCGATGTGTATGCGCCGGTTGAGCACGATCCCCGCATCAGTGAAGCGGCCGTTCATAACCGGCACTTGCTGTAAGCCGGCGACAACGGCCTGCACGAAGTAGGGGGTGAAGGTGAGCCGCGCGCCCTGGCGCTCGAAGGCCGCCTTGTTGGCTTCGCGATGGGCCACGACCCGGCTCAGATCGGCCTCCATCACCGTGGTGACGTGCGGGGCCGTTCGCACCGAGCGCTCCATGTGTTCGGCAATCGAGCGGCGCATGGGTGTCAGGGGAACCAGTTCGGCGTCTTCGGGCAGGGGCGCCGCGGGCGCGGGCGCCGGGACGGGCGGCGCCACGACCGGCGGCTGGGAGGGCGCCGGGGGCGTCGCCGGCGGCGCAACCGGCGCCGGGGCCTCACGCGCCTCGAGGTAGCGCAGCACGTCCTGCTTGGTGACGCGCCCGCCCTGACCGGTCCCGGTGATGCGCGTCAGGTCGAGGCCGTGTTCGGCGACCAGGCGCGCCACCACTGGCGAGATGAACCCGCTGCGTAGCGTGCCGTCGGCCGCGGGGGTTGCCGGGGCGGGTTGGGCCGGCGCGGGGGGCGCCGCTCCGGGCGCGGTCGCCGCGGCAGCCTGCCCGGCGGTGACCAGCGCGGGGGCCGCTGGCTGGACGGAGACCGCCGCTTCCTCAGGCGCGCCGATGCGAGCGATCACCGTGCCTACGCGCACCGTCTCACCCTCACCCACCAGGATCTCCAGCACCGTCCCGCCTTCCGGCGCGGGCACCTCGGTGTCAACCTTATCGGTGATGACTTCCAGCAGTGGCTCGTACTTCGCCACTGTCTCGCCCGGTCGCTTGAGCCAGCGACCAATGGTTCCTTCAGTAACGCTCTCGCCCAGTTGGGGCATTTTGATCTCAATCACCGCAGTACCCTCCCAAAACCTCCCCCTGGAACTGAACAAACCGCATACGCATTTCCGCCGGGTCCTGAGAGGCGTCCCCGCCCCGGTTGGAGTTCATGGTCGGACAGAACATATGGGCGCCGACGGGTGTGATGGCGCTGGGATGCGCTGGTTAGTCCTCACCCCCTCCCCCGCTCCAGCTTCGCTGGAGAGCCTGCGCTGAGCCTGTCGAAGCGGGGAGACCAGAGCCGCGCGCGGGGGCGTTCCAATGCAGTCCAAGCCACGCTGGCTCGGATGTTCTGTCCGCCCTTAAACCCGGTTGGAGGGAAGGGAGACCTCTCAAGCGTTACCTCCCGCCCGGTCCATAGAACAACAAACGCACGTAGCGCTCTATCACGCCAGGACGGGGCACCTGGGCGACGCGGTCGTTGTCCACCCCGAAGCGCACATCGGCTTCGGTGAAGGCGTAGCGTTCCACCCGCGCCGGATCGAGGTTGCGCAGCGCCCAGGCCAGTTCCAGCATCCGCTCGACCGGCATATCGGTGTGCACGTAACCAACCAGGGCGGCGCTGGCGCGCCGGGCGGCGAACCAGGTGGACAGATCGCCGCGCTCACGCAGGCGCTCGGCGATGGCGATCAGCACGGCCTGCTGGCGCAACCCGCGCTCGAAGTCGCTGTCGGGATGGCGAATGCGGGCATAGGAGAGCGCCGTCATCCCGTCCATACGTTGCCGACCCGCGGCGAAGCGCACGGTCGTTACCCGATAATCGGCAGTTGGGAACTGGTGATCCACAAGCGGTCGCGGCACGTCCACGCTGATGCCGCCAAGGGCGTCAATGATCCCGGCGAAACCACGAAAGTCGGCCACGATCGCATAGTCAATCGCGATCCCCAGAGCATTGCTGACAGTGGCCCGCGCCAGGGCCAGCCCGCCGCCGCGGGGGCCGTCGCGTTCGCCCCACAGGTAGGCGGCATTGAGCCGGTTGTTGCCATGACCGGGAATAGCCACCCACAGATCGCGGGGCAGCGACAGCAGCGCCACACGCTCACGCGCCGGGTCAATACGTGCCACCAGCACCGCATCGCTCCGTGGCGTAACCTCCTCACCCGGGCGCCGGTCGGCGCCGAGGAGCAGCACGGTGACCGGCGCCGGAGCACCGGGGCGGGTTGGCGCCAGGGTGGGGAGCAGGAGCAGCGGGGCGCTCGCGGGATCGGCGGGCGCTGGCGCCGGCGTGATCTGGAGCGCCGCCAGGTTGCGGCGGACCTCGAACACCTGGGCCACCGCGCCGATGCTCAGGAGCGCCACCACCAGCAGCGTTCCCAAACCAACCAGGGTCCAGGAGAAGGACCGGACAGGGCGAGCGGGGCGTGCCAACGCAGGTCCTCCATCGGTCGGCCCGGCGTCAACCGGGCAGCGTGCGGCCTTTTGATTATACTGCCAGAATCGCCGCGGAGCATCTCCGTCCTCACCAGGTACGTGTTCACAGTTGGGGTAAGGCGTCACCCCGGGAGCGCGGGCGTCCCGCCCGCAAGGGCCTGGATGCGGGCAAGATGCCCGCGCTCCCAGGAGAAGTGTGAACACGTACTTCAACAGGGCGGATTGCACCGATCGCGCCCCTGGCATATACTGGGTGACGCTCATGAGGTTGTCCGAAAAGCCCTCACAAGACCTGAGGTAAACATAGGGAATCCGGGGTTCCCTTCGCTCCTGTTCACCGGAATGCCAGACGCTCCCAACGGCGGTTGGGGGGTGGGAAAACCCGGTTTCCCCACCCCCCTCCCCGGCGGGTTCAGGGGCGGACAGAACGTATGAGCGCCGACGGGCGTTATGGCATTGGGATGCGCTGCTTGGTCCTCACCCCCTCCCCCTCTCCAGCTTCGCTGGAGAGGGGAGACCAGAGCCATGCGCGGGGGCGTTCCAATGCGGTATACGCCACGTTAGCCCGGATGTTCTGTCCGCCCTTAAACCCCGGCGGGAAGGTTTGGGAGGGCGCAGGAGCCGCGCTGCGCCGCTACGTGGTTCATCCCGGCAGTGTGCGGCGCAGCCACACGGGTAACTAATGCAAAGGAAAGGCCAGTATGCCAAAGTCCAGGACTGCTAAGGCGCCCAAAGCAGGGGCGGAACAGCAACGGCTCCTCGAAGCCCGCACCGGTACGCCGTGGAAGCGCTGGGGGCCCTACCTGAGCGAACGCCAGTGGGGCACGGTCCGTGAGGATTACAGTGACGATGGCAACGCCTGGAACTACTTTACCCATGACCAGGCCCGCTCGCGGGCCTACAAGTGGGGCGAAGACGGTCTCGCCGGCCTTTGCGACGACCAGCAGCGCCTGTGCTGGGGGCTGGCCCTCTGGAACGGGAACGATCCCATTCTCAAGGAGCGCCTCTTTGGCCTCACCAATGCCGAGGGCAACCATGGCGAGGACGTCAAGGAATATTACTTCTACCTCGACAGCACGCCAACCCACTCATGGATGCGCTTCCTGTACAAGTATCCACAGCAGGCCTATCCTTACGCCGACCTTGTCAGGACCAACGCGGCCCGTGGGTATACCGACCTGGAGTACGAGCTGCTCGACACGGGGATCTTCGACGACGATCGCTACTTCGATGTCTTTGTCAATTACGCCAAGGCTGAGCCAGAAGACATTCTGATCCAGATCGAGGCCATCAATCGCGGCTCTGAGACGGCGACTCTGCACATCCTCCCCCACCTCTGGTTCCGCGATACCTGGTGGCTGAACCCTGCGGCGCCGCGCCCCGTCCTGCGCGCCGTTGACGGACCCGAAGGGGTGGCAACCATCGAGGCGGTTGTTCCGGACCTGGGTACCTATTACCTCTACGCCGAGGGCGCGCCCCCCTTACTCTTCACCGAGAACGAGACCAACCGCGAGCAGCTCTGGGGCCAGCCCAACCCCCAACCCTACGTGAAAGACGCCTTCCACCGCTACGTCATCTACGGGCGGACTGAGGCGATCAATCCTGCCCATACCGGCACCAGGAGCGCCGCTCACTACGTGCGCGCCATTGCGCCGGGCGCCACTGCCAGCATCCGCCTGCGGTTGACGACCACCGCGCCGGGCCAGAAAAACTTCCGTCCCTTCGGCGCCGACTATGCCAGGGTTCTCACGGAGCGTCAGGCTGAGGCTGACGCCTTTTACGCTGCGCTGACCCCCCCGGCGCTCGACGCCGACCGCGCTCTTGTGATGCGCCAGGCCCTGGCCGGTATGCTCTGGACCAAGCAGTACTACTTCTTCGACCTCGATCGGTGGCTCGACGAGCGGGGCGCCAATCCCCTCACCGGCGGCCTGCGCCCCTCGCGCAACCGCGAATGGGTGCATATGGTTAACGGGAACATCATTTCGATGCCCGATAAATGGGAGTATCCCTGGTACGCCGCCTGGGATCTGGCCTTCCACACCCTGGCCCTCTCGATGGTTGACCCGGATTTTTCCGAGTATCAACTGCGGCTGATGCTGCACCCCGACTACCTGCATCCCAACGGGCAGATCCCGGCGTACGAGTGGAACTTCAACGACGTCAACCCGCCGGTACACGCCTGGGCCACCCTGTTCAACTACGCCCTTGACAAAATCAGCGGCGAGGCGGATCTGAACTTCCTCAAGGAGACCTTTACCCGGCTCCTGCTCAACTTTAACTGGTGGGTCAACCGCAAGGACCCACAGGGACGCAACCTGCTCAGCGGGGGCTTCCTGGGACTGGACAATATCGGCGTCTTCGACCGCAGCGCGCCGCTCCCGACAGGAGGGCGCCTCGAACAGGCCGACGGAACGGCCTGGATGGCCTTCTACAGCCAGAACATGCTTCAACTGGCGATCGAACTGGCCCGCTACGATCCAGCCTATGAGGATTTTATCCTCAAGTTCACCCGCCATTTCCTGTTCATTGCCGGAGCGATGGACCGTGTGGGGGTTCATGGCGACGAGTTGTGGGACGAGGAGGACGGCTTCTTCTACGATGTGCTGGTTTTTCCCGACGGACACGCCGAGCGGATCAAGGTGCGCTCGATGGTGGGGTTGCTGCCCCTCACCGCAACCACGGTGATACCTGCGGCGACCCTTGAGCGCTTTCCGGCTGTGCTGGAGCGCATCAGAGCCTTTCTCTCTCGACACGCCGAGCTTACTGCCAATATCCACCCGCCCGAACAGCCCGGCGTGAACGGTCGCCGCATGCTGGCGGTGGTTAACGAGCAGAAACTGCGTCGCATCCTCGCCCGCATGCTCGACGAGGACCGCTTCCTCAGCCCCCACGGCATCCGCTCGCTCTCGCGCTATCACCTCGAGCATCCCTACGTCGTGCACGTAAATGGTCAAGAGTACCGCGTCCAGTATCTGCCCGCCGAGTCGGACAGCGGCATGTTCGGCGGCAACTCGAACTGGCGCGGCCCGGTCTGGTTCCCGGTGAACGTCCTCTTGATCCGCGCGCTGTTGCAATTCTACTCGTACTACGGCGATGATTTTACCGTCGAGTTGCCTACCGGCTCGGGGAGACAGGCGACCCTGTTCGAGGTTGCCAAAGAGATCGCCGAACGCCTGGCGCGGATCTTCTTACGCGACGAAACGGGACAGCGCCCGGTCTTTGGCGGGGCCGAGAAGTTCCAGCGCGATCCCCACTGGCGCGACCACATCCTGTTCTACGAGTACTTCCACGGCGATAACGGCGCCGGCCTGGGCGCCAGTCATCAGACTGGCTGGACCGGTGTGGTGGCGCGCTTGATCCAGACCTTTGGCTGGTTGAAGCCCGAACACGTGCTGCAACACGGCGTCGAGGCGCTGGCCCATCCCTATGTGAACCGCGTGCCGCTCGAGAAAGCGTAATCAGCTTGTCAACAACAGTTTTCTATGATCTGAGGTGAACATACGGGGAAAGCGGGTTTCCCCATCCCCCTGCCGGTGGGGGCGCCAGCCGCTCCCACCAGCGGTTGGGACATGGGGAAAGCGGGTTTCCCCATCCCCCTGCCGGTGGGGGCGCCAGCCGCTCCCAACGGCGGTTGGGAAACGGGGAAAGCGGGTTTCCCCATCCCCCTGCCGGTGGGGGCGCCAGCCGCTCCCACCAGCGGTTGGGATATGGGGAAAGCGGGTTTCCCCAACCCCCTCACTGCGGGGAGGGTTTGGGAGGGCTGCGCCCTTCCGGGCCTCCCTGGGAGGGGCGGAGAGGAACCCGGGGTTCAGCCTACCCCCAGCCAGCGGGAGGATGGGAGAGGGCCTGGCCCTCTCCGCAAAAAACGAAACCAGCTAATACCATTTTGGATTTTAGATTTTGGATTGTGGATTGCCACGCTGGGCAGCACAACGCCTGAAATCGCTTCAGGCAATGCGGCATCATCAACGGTAATTGGTATAAGGTATTACAGATACCACGGTACCATCTGGCGCCAGACGAGGGCGCAGTGAGCCTCGCCGGGCCAGATGTGCAGGGCGTGCCAGATGCCTTTCTGCCACAGAATGGCGCTGAGCGACTGGTTGTTAGCCAGGAACACATCCTCTTCACCCACGGCCAGAATGATCTCCAGTCGCCGCAGTGCTTCAAGCAGCGTCGGGTCGTTCAGTTGCGGCAGGAAGTGACAGGGGTTGTAGAAGTAGACCGTCTCATCGTAGTGGCCGTCGAAGAGGTCACGGAAGGACCCCATCGGCGTGGTCAAATCGTAACGGCCGCTCAGGGCCACTACCTTGCGGAAGCGCTGGGGATGGCGAAATGCCAGGGCGACCGCGTGATAGGCTCCCAGGCTGCACCCGTGGGTAATCAGATGGGGGTTGGGATTGAGTTGCTGAGAAAAGGGCGCCACTTCTTCCAGGATATAGGCCTCGAATTGCTGATGGCGCGCGAGCCGCTCCCGGGGTGGGCGATGGCGGGCGTAGAGGCTTTCGTAGTCCACACTGTCAACGCAGAAGAGCTGGATGTTACCGGCCTCAATGGTGTGTCGCAGTGCGTCAACCAGGCCCCAATTCTCGTAATCGTAGAACCGCCCGCCACGGGTCGGAAAAACCAGCACCCGCGCCCCCGCGTGCCCGAACACCAGCAATTCCATCGTTCGCTGCAAGCGTGGACTCCGCCACGCATAGTACTCCCGGCGCATCGGCGGTCCCTGACGCTGGTATGACAAGCGCAAGATTCTAACTGGCCCGATTCGGGTCGGCCCGGCCACCACGGACAGATAGCGAACAAGCGCCCCGGTGACGGGCAGGAGCGTAAGGCGCCCCGGCTACCCCACACTCCTCCAGGCGGCGCCAAAAGCTCCGGCGGCCCGGAGCGATTGTTCATCTGCGAGGGCGCAGCACGGCGACCAGGACACCACGGGTGTTGCCGGGCAGGCAGTCTTCAGCGGAGCTTTGCCCTCCCGGACCCGCCCATCACCCCGCCCGGTTCCGAACCGGGGGGCGCGCCCGGCGCATAAACACGGTAGAGCGGAAATGTTATCCCAGTATTAAGTTCTGCCATGAGTTCGGCAATAAACAGGTTAACGCTCTTCTGACGCGCGGCAGTGCCGCAACTGGCGCCCCGGCCCGCTGCGCCGACTGCCGGGTTGGGGCGAGGGCGACTCTCGCTGCTTGTTTTACCTCAGGCAAAGTTCAACAGCACACGCTCTAACCTTTGCACTTGCTCCACAGCCCTACAGCTCGACACCTCCACAGAGAGAACCCCGGCTTCGCTATTTTCCTGTCAAACCCCGGGAGCAGGGGCGGGGTGCAGCGGCGCCCTTGCCAGCGCCTATCCGTCAGGGGTACAGGTAAATCCGGTTTCTCCCTATCCCTGCCGGCGTTGAGCAGCGTGCCTCCAGCGCGGCCCGGGGCGCAGGGAACCCCGGGGAATCCTGTGTCCACCTTCAGGGATCGAAGAGGGGAAACTGAAAAGTCCGGAGGATCGCCGCCCAGAGGCGATAGCCCTCGGCGCTCAGATGCAGACCGTCGTCGGCGAAGAGTGCCGCCACAGGCTCGCCATTGCGCTGGAGCATAGGCTGGTACACATCAATGAAGTACCCCTTTGGCCGGGCCGTGAGCGCCTGGCGCGCGGCATCGTTGACCTGGCGAATGGCATAGCGCAGGCGCCAGCGAGCCGGACTGGGTTTGATGGCCATGAACGCCACCGGAATGTTGCCACAAACCTTGTCTACTTTATCCAGCAAGCGGTGCAGTGAGCCAATAACCGAACTGGCCGGCTGGCCATCGCCCAGGTCGTTGTCGCCAGCGTAGAGCACCAGGCTGCCGGGCGCGCATGGCGGCACCAGGCGCTCGAAAAAGTGATTGCAGGCCGCCAGGGTTGAGCCGCCAAAGGCCCGGTTCACGACTGGCCAGGGCGCCAGGTCCTCTTCCAGAGTTGACCAGAGGCGGAGCGACGAACTGCCGTAGAATACCGTCGCTCCGGGAGGAGGCGGGTTCAGAGCGTGCGCCCGTTCGATAGCCCGCACCTCGTCCTCGTACCATTCCATTCCGATCCTCTCTCTCGTGACTTGTCAACCTGGTTGTGATGGGTGGTTTTTTGCGGCGAGAGCTTTGCCCCCTCCCACGTCCCTTTTCGTCGCATCCCTCACTATCACCGTGACAGACCACCAGGCGAAGGCCAGGTCTGCACCATCGCCGAGGCGACCAGGGGGAAACCAGGTTTTCCCAACCTCCTGCCCGGCGGGAAAAACCCATTTTCATCCTGGCAGTGTACGGCGCAGCCGCATGGGTGTCTGACGCAAACTTGGGAGGGCCAGGCCCTCCCAAGCTCTCCGACCGGTGATTATTATACTCCGTTCCCGGCGGCGCTCCTCAGAAAGTCCGCTCGACAACGAAGGTGTCTAGAATGCGATCCAGCGCCTCCAGGTCAGCTTCGGAGACAACCTGGACCTGAACCATCCCCAGGAACGACCCATCCTCGGCGACGAAGGCGACGACCAGCAGCGCCGTTTCCTGGCCGCCACAATTGAGCCACACGTCGTATTTGCCGGTATACAGGGGATCGCTGTAGTCGCTCCGGCCATCGTAAGTACATTCGCCGCTGAACGACGTCTCATCGAGCAACTGGTCGGGCGTCAACTCCCGGGCCAGTTGGCGCGAGGCGCCCAGAAACATACCGGGCGTGGTCCAGGTATTCTGGAAGCCGCTAATATCGGGCGCGGCTACCAGGGCGATGCTCTGAGAAAGCTCCCTGTCGCCCCGTCGCCAGGAACCGGTCGAGACATCACTCCAGGCCCGCGGTAGGTCGACGCGTATCGTTCGCGCATCGTTCTCGAAGGTGTAGTATTCTTCATAGGCTGTGCCGGTATCGGGCACATCGGGCACGTCCTCGTTTCGCGCAAAGGAGATCGTCTCTTCCAGTTCGCGCCCGTTGATCTGCCCCTCCAGCACCTGCTCGGTTTCGCTGCGCAGCACGGCGATCTGCAACGTGTCGCTCGCTGTGCGGCTGCGCAGGATGTCACAGTAGCTGGTCATCGTGCCATCGGTTGCCAGCACCAGTCGCTCGAGCTGGGTCACGATGTCGCCCGGGCGCACGCCGGCCTTATCAGCGGGCGAGCCAGATTTGACCGACCACACCCAGATGCCCGAGAGCGAGCCGTCATCGAGCGCAAAGGCCTCGCCGTTGATGCCCAGGGATGTCACGTCCTGGCCTCCGCGCAGTTGCTCGATCAGCGGTTGGGCCTCGTCGCGGGCGATGGCGAAGTACTGCTCGGTATCCGAACGACCAGAGTAGTTTATCCCTACCACCCGTCCATCGCTTGTCACCAGGGGGCCGCCGGAATTGCCGGGATTGATCGTGGCATCGTGCTCAACCACGCGATCCACCGAAGCCCAGCTTGTCTCGCCGTCGGCGCGGGCCTTGGAAATGATCCCGCGGGTCAGCGTGAATTCCGGGTCGCCCAGCGGATAACCGGCAGCGAATACGTCAAGACCGACTTTGATTTCGCCATCGTACCATTCGAGGAACGGATAGCCGTCGCCCTCGATATCAATAACCGCCAGGTCGGAGCACTCAGAGACGCCCAGGATGCGGGCGTTGCGCGGGCGGCTCTCGCCGTTAACAAAGACTCTGAGCAGTGCCGAGCCGGTAACCACGTGGTTGTTAGTTACGGCGATGCCGCTCTCGTCAATAATAAAGCCGGAACCCCGCCCGGCAACGTTGAATACCGTACCTTCGCTGGGCGAGACAAAGGTGCCCTCGGCTTCGATCTGCACGACCGCCTTCCGCACATCGTCCAGCGCGCGAATCGCCAGACTGGTGGGCGTCGGGGCCGTGGTTGGCGCTACGGTCGGCTCTGGAGGGGGCGTAGCCGTAGGCACGGGAGTCGGTTGCTGCGTCGTGGTTGGCCCACAGGCGCTCAGCAGGGTGAGGGTGACGACCAGCAACCAGACGAACGCCAGTGGACCGGTGGGTAACCGCTGCGGACGCATAAGCCTCCCTTCTGCTCACTTTGAAAACGCGCGCTCCGTCCCGGGGCGCGGTGGTAGCACGGCTCTTCGGCCACAATCGCACACGAAGATGAACGTTCGATGGCTGAGATAATTGTCAACGCTGGCCAGTCAGGTCCACAGATTACCTTTCGTCAGGAGTATACCACCGGAGGCGTACCACCGCGTAGTATCACGGCAGAGGCGCCGTAACGCTACCGGAATGGACAGGGGGAAAGGGGTTTAGGGCGGACAGAACATATGGGCGCCGACGGGTGTTATGGCGTTGGGATGCGCTGGGTGGTCCTCACCCCCGGCCCCCTTCGACAGGCTCAGGCTTCGCCCTGAGGCTCAGCCCGAAGGGGCGGGCCTCTCCAGCGAAGCCGGAGAGCCTGCGCTGAGCCTGTCGAAGCGGGGAGACCAGAGCCGCGCGCGGGGGCCTTCCAATGCGGTACCAGCCACGCTGGCTCGGATGTTCTGTCCGCCCCTAAACCCCCGGCGGGGAGAGTTCGGAAGGGTAAATCCCTCTCAAAAATAAACCTGTTTTTAGCTTATCTATGTGCGGCTCAGCCGCATAGGCGTCTTACGCTACAACGAGGAGCCACCCGATGTCCAGCACTGCCTGGAGACTCGATCCCGATCGCGGTTTTGACCCCGAGCCGTCACGGCGGACCCTGGCGCGCGATCTGTACGCCACTGTTCGCAATCTGCCTCTGCTCTGTCCCCACAGTCACGTGCCCCCGGCGCTTCTGGCTGACCCTGAGGCCTGTCTGGGCGATCCGGCGTCGCTCTTCGTGATCCCCGACCACTACGTGACGCGCATGCTTTTCAGCCAGGGGGTTTCGCTGGAGGATCTGGGCATTCCCGCCCGCGACGGCACGCCGGTGGAGCGCGATCATCGCCGGATCTGGCAGCGCTTCGCCGAACACTTCTACCTCTTTCGTGGCACGCCCACCGGCCTGTGGCTGGCCGATGAGCTGGTGAACCTGTTTGGTGTCAGCGAACGGCTGGACGGCGCGAGCGCGCAGCGGATCTACGACCACCTGGAGGCGCAGCTTGCCCGTCCCGAGTTCCGTCCCCGCGCGCTGCTGGCACGCTTCAACATCGCGTTGTTATGCACCACTGACTCCGCCACCGATTCGCTGGAGCACCACCGGCAGATCCACGCTGCCGGGCTGGCCCGGGTACGCCCGACCTTTCGCCCCGATGCCCTGCTGGCCCTCGACGCTCCAGACTGGCCGGCGCAGATCGCCCGCCTCAGCGAACGCTCGGGCATAGATGTGGTAGACTACGGCGGTTTCATTCGCGCGCTGGAAGAGCGGCGCGTGGCGTTCAGGGCCATGGGCGCCCTGGCGACTGACCATGGCGTGCTGAGTCCGACCACCGCCCGTTTGAGCGACGGCGAGGCGGAACGGATCTTTGTCCGCGCGCTGCGCGGCGCCGCCGATGCCCGGGACGCGGCCCGGTTCACCGCTCATATGCTGATGGAGTTTGCGCGTATGAGTTGCGAGGATGGGCTGGTGATGCAACTCCACGCCGGGAGCCTGCGGAACCACCACGAGCGCCTCTATGCGCGCTTCGGCCCCGATGTGGGTGCCGATATCCCTGTTGCAACCGAGTGGACGCGCAACCTGCGCCCGCTGTTGAACGCCTGCGGCGCCGATCCGCGCTTCCGGCTCATCCTCTTTACCCTCGACGAGAGCGCCTATGGGCGTGAGCTGGCGCCCCTGGCCGGACACTACCCGGCGGTGCTGCTTGGCCCGCCCTGGTGGTTCTTCGATAGCGTGAACGGTATGCGGCGCTACTTCGCCGAGGTGATCGAGACTGCCGGCGTATACAACACCGCGGGCTTCAACGACGACACGCGCGCTTTTGCCTCGATCCCTGCCCGTCACGATCTCTGGCGCCGGGTGAGTTGCGACTGGCTCGCCGGCCTGGTGACGCAGGGCCTGCTCGCCGCCGATGAAGCCGTGGACCTGGCCTACGAACTGGCCTATGGCCTGGCATGGCGCGCCTACTGCCGCGGGAGCGCCACGAGTGGACTGCCCCTGTTTCACGTGAAACCTGCTGCTAAAGACCAGCCACGGCGCGAAGATGAACACAGCGCAAGCTCCACGACGTAAGAATTGTCATAATCGGCGAGGTCCGCGCCGCTGCCTCCCGCGCCAGGCGGGCGCCTGGGGAAAGGTAGGGCAACCTGGTTACTCCACTCTCTCCTTACCGGAGGACTCCCCAACCCTCCCGTCAGTCAGAGAGAGGGGAACCGGATTGCCTCTGAGTTCACGTCAGCGGCTTCACTATTCTCACAGGGAATGAAGAGAAGACTCCCTGGAGGGCTCGGCCCTCCCAAACCCTCCCAACTATGGACACACCGAAGTGCCTGGCCAAAGGAGTTGGCTGGCGCTCTGGTCGCTCTGATCTGGTGTGGCGGCCTGGCCCCGATGGTGGTGCTGCTAACGCTGGCGGTCGTGGCGCTGGCCTATCAGGCGCCGGTGTCCGGGCGTGAACCGTTCGCGGCAAACCCTTCGCCCCTGCGGCTCGCCGGGGTGCACCGCCCTGAGCCAGCCGCCCACGGCGGCTTCCAGCGCTGGACAACCGGACGGGCGCGCGTGCTCCTGCCCGGCGTCGGCGCTGGCTCACTGGTCGTGCAGATGCGCTTCTTTGGCGGGGCCGAAGCCGGCGCGGGACGCACGCTGCGGATCGCCACCCCCGAGCAAACGCTGGTCGAAATGCCCCTGCGCCCTCACTGGCAGGAGGTGTATCTCACCCTTCCTCCCGAAGCCGCCGCCCGCGCTCGTGGCGATCTGATCCTGCTGCTTGAAACTGAAACGTTTGCCGCGCCCCCCGACAAGCGCATGCTGGGCATCTCGCTCGACTGGATCGAGGTGCGTCCCGGGGCGAGTGGCTGGCGCACTCCGCCACTGGCGCTGGCCCGCGACATGGCCCTGACGTTGCTCCTCTGTCTGTGGACCTTGCGCCTTAGCGGCCTCTCGGCGCGCCTGGCCGCGCTGCCCACCCTGGCCCTGCTGCTCTACTTCGGCCTGATGCTGGCCGGTTGGCCCGGCGCCAACCTCGAGGCGCGCAAGCAGGTGGCCCTGGGCCTGCCGGTGCTGCTCCAGGTATTGCCCCTGACCATGCTGCTGGCCCTGGCCCTCCGCCTCCTACCTGTGCACGCCCCCCCGGGCAGGGAGCCCTCCGCACTGGTGATGGTGCGCCTGGCCGTGCTGCTGATCTTCACCCTGCGCCTGGCGGGCACCCTGCACCCGCTCTTCATGCCGATTGACCATGGCCTGCGCGCTAACCAGTTGCTGCTGCTGGCCGCGGGCGAAGAGCAACGAGTGCGCGAGCGTCTCGAACAACAGTACGAATGGGGCACCCGCGAGCCGGTGCCCTACAGCCTGCTTACCTACTACATGCTCCTCCCGCTGACCACGATCTGGACCTCGCGACCGGCACTCATCGAGGCGGTGAAGGTCGTCACCGCGCTGCTCGAGGCAACCCTGCCCCTGTTGTTGCTGGCGTTGCTGCGAGGTGGCCCCCAGCGCCACCTCGGGGCAGCCTGGGGCGGCCTGGTCTATGCGGCGCTGCCGGTGGGCTACCTGTTCTTCCACGACGGCAGCTTCCCGACCACGATCGGCATCTGGCTCACCCTGGCGGCCCTGGTGGCGGTGCAGTGGCTCATCGCCCCCTGGCTGCGGCCCGCCCCGGAGGACAATCCGTTGCCCGGGGCCGGCGCGCCGCCAGATCGTAAGGGCTGGCCGCTGCTGTCCACCGCAGTGGCCACCCTGGCGCTCGGACTGGCCATCGGGGCGTATGTGACCCACATCGCCTTCGTGCCCTTCCTGGTCGTGACACTGGGGGCCAGCCTGGCCCTGCTCGGCGGCGCGGCAGGCCGGCGTGCCAGCCGGCCCCTGCTGGCAAGTGTTGCGCTGGGTCTGGCCCTTGCCTGGGTCCTGGTCTATGGCAGTTACACCGTGACGCTGATGCAACGCACCATTCCCAGCTACCTGGGCCTGATCGCCAGCGAAGGCAGCGTCGGTCGTAACAGCGAGTTGTTCTTCGGCACGCCGATCAACAGCTTCGGCCAGCACCTGGCGGCCCACTTCCGCGTCTGGCCGGTGCTGCTGGCCGGGGCAACCCTGGCGATCCTGGCGATGGCCTGGCGTGGGCGCTTCATCACCCACTTGGGGCTGGCGTACGCCGCGCTATTTGCAGTCACGTCACTCGCTGAGCGCTGGTTCGGGCTATGGAACAAGCACATGGTCTTCGTTGCTCCCATGGTCGCCCTGCTGACGGGCATGGGCCTGGCCTGCCTCTGGCGGCGCGGGCGCGGCGGGCGCCTGGTGTGCCTGGCATTGCTGGCCTACCTCTTCTGGGAAAGCCTGAGCGCCTGGGGCAACCGCGTGCTGTGGTACTACATTCCGCCGTGGGCGTTATGAAGATTAACTTCTTCGTTGCATAAGTTTCGACAAATTAACCAAAACTTTCAGGAATCTGCTTATAATAGTTGCACACAGCAACTAGAATCTGCAACGTGCAACCTGCCTCAACAGCGGTCACCCTGGAGAGGGGGGTAGATTGGGGACGGAGCCGCGCACAGCCGCGGCCTCCGCGAGTGTTTCCCTTACCCTCATGGCAGCCCCGGAATGCCCATGCATGGCGTTTGCCGGCGCTCCGATAGGGGCTTGGGGCATACCCCGTTTCTAGCTTGTTCGCGTCCAGCACAGTGAACAGATCTCCACCGTAAGGCTAGAGCGCTGGCGTGGCCAACGCCGCGGACCCGCTGGCACACCGGGTTTGAACGTTGCATCGGTGACTGTGGCGCAGGCGAACGCGCCACGGAGCGACTCATCGGTCGCAGCATCATCTCATCTCGACGAGCCTCTGTGGCGCAGGGCGGTGATGCGGTCTCCCCGCAAAGGACGCCGCGACAGTTGTCCACGTCAGGAGGTTTGGGATGGCTGATGCTATCAATCTCGAAGAGGCCCTCTACCATCGAGGGGTGACGCGGCGCCAGTTCCTCAAGTTCTGCAGCCTCATGGCCTCCGTTCTGGCCCTCCCGCCGCGCTATGCCGGCACGATCGCCGAATCGCTCCAGGCCGCGCCGCGCCTGCCACTGGTGTGGCTGGAGTTCCAGGATTGCGCCGGTAACACCGAGTCGTTCCTGCGCGCCTCTAATCCGACCGTGTCGCAGATTGTGCTCGACTTGCTCTCGGTGAACTACCACGAGACGATCATGGCCCCCGCGGGCAAGCAGGCCGAGCAGTCCCTCGCCGATACCCTCAAGAACTATCCCAAAGGCTACCTGGCCGTGGTCGAAGGCGCCATCCCCATGGGCGAGGACGGCGTCTACTGCACCGTCGGCGGGCGCGCGGCGAAAGATATCGTGCGCGAGGTGTGCAGCAACGCCATTGCGACCATCGCCGTGGGCGCTTGCGCCTGGGACGGCGGCCTTCCCGCTGCTGCGCCCAATCCCACCTCCGCGGTGGGTGTGAAAGACGCCGTGCCCGGCATTACACTGATCAACATGCCCGGCTGCCCTATGAACGTCGTCAACCTGACCGGCGTGATCGTGCACTACCTGACCTTCAAGGATCTCCCCGCCACCGACCAGATGGGGCGCCCGTTGTTCGCCTACGGCCAGCTCATCCACAACTACTGCCCCCGCCGCGGGCACTTCGATGCCGGGCGCTTCGTCGAGGAATGGGGCGATGCGGGCCACCGTCTGGGCTGGTGCCTCTACAAAATGGGTTGCAAAGGACCGCAGGCGTTGTCGAACTGCCCCAGTGTGGGCTGGAACGATGCGACAAGCTGGCCGATCGGTTCCAGTCACGGCTGTGTGGGCTGCATGTCGCCGCACTTCTGGGATACGCGGACGCCGTTCTACGAACGGCTGCCAAATGTCGAAGGCTTCGGCATCGAAGTGACAGCCGATCGCCTCGGCCTGGGCGTGGTTGCCGGCGTCACCGCGGCCTTCGCTGCCCACGGGATCATCAGCGCCGTGCGTGGCGCCTCCAGGCCCATCGCCAAACACGAAAGCCCGCCGCAGACGGATGCTGGCGAGACGCCGTCTTCCGGTAGCTCAAATGGCTCGTAAGGCGTGCCCGGGCGAGGTTGCGCCTGCGCCCTCACCACGGCGGGCACGCCACTCTGCCGGATGCTGCCACTGTGTCACTTCCCCGTTGCGGGGAGGCTCGTAGGGGGGCGCTCCGCCGGGGACAACGAAAGCAAGCTTTGTTCCTGGGGCCTGCGTCCCTCAATCCCCCGCATGTGGCAGCGCTGCCGCGAACTGACGACGTAGCGCTAAGCGGGTCCAACGTTCACAGGGAGGGGAACCATGGCAAAACTGGTCATCGATCCCATTACGCGCATCGAAGGGCACCTGCGGATTGAAGCCGTGGTGGAGGGCGGGCGCGTGAAAGAGGCCTGGAGCAGCGGCACGATGTTCCGGGGCGTAGAGATTATCCTCAAGGGCCGCGATCCCCGGGACGCCTGGGTCTTTACCCAGCGCTTCTGTGGCGTCTGCACCACGGTGCATGCCCTGACTTCGGTGCGCGCGGTGGAAAACGCGCTCAATATCACCATCCCCGAAAACGCCCGCATCATCCGCAACATTATTGACGGCGCGCAACATATCCAGGACCACGTCATCCACTTCTACCACCTGCATGCCCTGGATTGGGTAGACGTGGTGAGTGCGCTCCAGGCCGATCCAGGGGACACCGCGGCCCTGGCCCAGTCCATCTCGGCCTGGCCCAAATCGAGCGCGAATTACTTCAAGGGCGTGCAGGACCGGGTGAAGACCTTTGTGGAATCGGGGCAACTGGGCCTGTTCGCCAACGGCTACTGGGGGCACCCGGCCTACAAGCTTCCGCCCGAGGCCAACCTGCTGGGAGTGGCCCACTACCTGGAGGCGCTCGACTGGCAGCGCGAATTCATCAAGATCCACGCCATGCTGGGCGGTAAGAACCCCCATCTACAGACTTACCTGGTCGGCGGGGTGGCGATTCCGGTTGACCCCAACAGCCAGATCGCCATCAATGCTCAGCGTATCGCTCAGATGAAACAGTGGGCGGCGATGGCCCGCGATTTTGTCGAGCAGGTCTACATCCCCGACCTGCTGGCGATCGCCTCGTTCTACAAAGATTGGGCCAGCATCGGCGGCGGCCTGGGTAACTACCTGACCTATGGCGACTTCCCGCGGAAAACGATTGACCAGCCCGACGAGTTCTGGATCCCCCGCGGCGTGGTGCTGAACAAGAACCTCGGCGCGCCTCCGGCGGCGATGGAGCAGGAGCGCGTCGCCGAGTATGTCACTCACTCGTGGTACACCTATGCCAGTGGCGACCAGGAGGCGAAGCATCCCTGGCAGGGCGAAACCAGCCCGCGCTACACCGGCCCGAAGCCACCATACGAGTACCTCGATACCGACGCGAAATACTCCTGGCTCAAGGCCCCGCGCTACGACGACACCCCGATGGAAGTCGGCCCCCTGGCGCGGATGATCGTCTCCTACGCTGCTGGCCACCCCGACGTGCGAGCCACGGTGGACGCAGTGCTCCAGAAGCTCGGCGTCGGTCCCGAAGCGCTGTTTTCGACCCTGGGACGCGTCGCGGCCCGCGGTATCGAAACGCTGCTGATGACCCGCGAACTCGACCGCTGGATCGACGAACTGGCCGCCAACATGGCCCGTGGCGATCTGGCCGTTCACAGCGGTGAACGCTGGCGCCCGGAGACCTGGCCGGCCGAGGCCGAGGGTTGGGGGTTCATGGAGGCCCCGCGGGGCGCCCTCGGCCACTGGGTGCGGATCAAGAATGGCAAGATCGAGAACTACCAGGCTGTCGTGCCGAGTACCTGGAACGGTTCCCCGCGCGACGCCCGGGGGCAACCCGGGGCCTACGAAGCCTCCCTGATCGACACGCCCGTGGCCGACCCCGAGCAACCCCTGGAGATCCTGCGCACCGTCCACTCCTTTGACCCGTGTATCGCCTGCGCCGTCCACGTGGTCAACGGCAATGGGCGCGAACTGACGCGCATCCAGGTGGTCTGAACGAGCTCGATCTGGCGCACACACCACCGGGTCTAACCCGACGTCGCTCGCGTCCAGAGGCGCCGCACCCGATCGATAACCAGAATGCAACCATCTGCAATCAGGAGGGCCTATGCGCAGACGTGTGTACGTGTGGGAAGTGCCGGTACGGCTGACCCACTGGGTCAATGTGGCCTGCATCGTGGTGCTGTCGTTCACCGGCTACTACATCGGCAATCCGTACATTACCGTCAGCGGGCGCGAGCCCTACGCCCCGAACTTCATGGGCCTGATGCGCGGCATCCATTTTGTCACTGCCTACATCTTTATTGCCAGCATCCTCTTGCGCACCTACTGGGCCTTCCGTGGCAATGCCTGGGCCAGTTGGCGCGGGTTGTTCCCCTTCCTGACCCGCGAGGGGCGTAAGAACATGGGGCACGCCCTGCAGTACTACCTCTTCATCCGGCGCCATCCGCCCGAGGTGGCCGGGCACAACGCCCTGGCAGGCACGACCTACATGGTCATTGTGTTCCTGTACCTGCTGATCAGCTTCACCGGCCTGGCGTTGTATGGCCTGCTCCACCCGGCCAGCATCTGGTGGCCGCTGACAGGGTGGGTCTTTACTATCATCGACGCGCAGACCCTGCGCCTGGCCCACCACGTGATTATGTACTTGCTGATCGCCTTTGCCATTCACCACATCTACAGCGCCTGGCTGGTGGATATGGAGGAAGGTAACGGTCTGATGAGCAGCATTTTCAGCGGCTTCAAGTTCCTGCGCATGGGCCAGCAGCCGGACTGGATCGAGAACCGGATGGTGGTGGCGAAGGTCGAACCCCAGCCGCAGGTGGCGCCGTCCGAGCAGCCGGCGTCGGATTAAGAAGCCAGATAAATCCCGCAACACGCTGCGCGCCGCGGCCCGTCGGCGCGCAGCCTGACCCGGAGGCGCGAAGCCGCAGTTTGCCTGCTTCGCGCCTGTGTGTCTGCGCGCCCTCCAGAATTGCGATTTCTTTCCCCACACGGGTTACTTTCATATAGTTTATCTATTGTAACTCTCTAGACATATAAGCAAGGTTGGCATATAATCGTTCCCGTAATCCGCGCGTTACTCCGGCGTCCGTGGAACGGCTCCTGGGAAAGAATCCTTCGATGAGGAGAGCGTGATGAGTACCAGCACGAACATGAGTACGGGCGATGTGCCCGTCATTCAGGTCTACAACGACGGTAGCGGCGCTTCACCGCAGACCCGGCACTCGCTGCTCCGCGACCCTGCCTCGGTACGTCCTCTCCGCATTCTGCTGATTACGCCGAAGGGCAAGAAAGAGGAAGATACCAGTCAGAAGGCGCTCTTCTCCATGGCCATCGGCGTGCTGGTGAGCATAACGCCCCCGCAGCATAGCATTGAACTGGTTGACGAACTCTTCGGCGACCCCATTCCCTACGATGGCGCCTACGATCTGGTCGGCATTACCACCCGCACCATGAATGCCCATCGCGCCTACGAGATCGCCGATGCGTTCCGCCGACGCGGTACACGGGTCATCCTGGGCGGCGTCCACGTGTCCTTTAACGCCGACGAGGCTGCGCCCCACGCCGACAGCGTGGTGATCGGCGAGGCCGAGAACCTCTGGGCCCTGCTGCTGCAAGACCTGGCCGACGGTGTGCTCAAACCGCAGTACAACGCCCGCGACTTCCCACCGGTCACCGAAGTTCCGATGATTGACTACGAACGGATTTTCAAGGCCAGCAAGCGCGACAAGGTCGATTCCCGCAAGTCTATCCCGATCTATATGACCCGCGGCTGCCCCTACACCTGTTCGTTCTGTGTCACTCCCAACTTCACCGGGCGCCTCTACCGCATCCAGTCGCCGGAAAATATCCGCCAGCAGATCGAGACGGCCCGCAGGGTCTGGTTCAAGCCCACCTCGCTCGGCTCCAGGCCCTGGTTCATGTTTACCGACGAGAATCTCGGCGTCAACAAGCAGCGCCTCTGGGAGATTCTTACCATCCTGGCGGAATGTGATATCAAGTTCAGCAGCTTTATCAGTTTGAAGTTCCTCGACGACCCGAAGACTGTCGAACTGCTGGTCAAGGCCGGCTGTGTGATGGCCCTGGTCGGCTTCGAGTCGATCAATCAGGAGACGCTCAAGGCCTACAACAAGGGCCGCATCAATACCGCCCAGGATTATGCCCGGATCATCCGTAACTGCCGCAAGGCTGGCCTGAGCATCCAGGGCAACTTTCTGGTCAACCCCGCCATTGATACCTATGAGGACATGGCGGCGACCGAGAAGTTCGTGCGCGAGAATGCCCTCATGATGCCGATTTACTCCATCCTGACCCCCTACCCCGGCACCCAACTGTACCGTCAGTACAAGGCCGCCAACCTCGTGGTTGATGAAGACTGGGATAAGTATACGGCCCATAATCTGGTTGTGCGCTGCGATCGCTATGACCCCCTCGAGTACCAGTTAACCTACATGAACCACTTCCTGCGGATGTACTCCTGGGGCGCAATCGCCCGTCGGGTGCTGCTCAACCGGAATAAGCTGATCAACCTGGTTACCAGCTTGCTGTTCCGGCGTAATTTGCAGGACCAGATTAAGAGCATCAAGACTGGTAAGCGCACTCCCCTTGCCCAGCCTCGGCCCACCGAGTCCGTCGCCGATGTGGTTCACGAGGTTGGTCATAGCGCCTGACTGTGGTGGTCGTGGTCTGTCGCGATAGCAGCATAAAAACAGGTTCAATGTTTGGGAGGGCGCAGCCCTCTCAAACCCTCCCGGTGCAAAGGGCGCGCCGCCCCGGCAGGCAGGGGGGAAAGCTGGTTTCCCCGTGTTCATATCAGACCGCGGGAAGGTGTGGAGGGGTATGGCTCCGCCAGGGAACCCTTCGGGCAGACCGTGCAGGGGGCCCGACCGCTGGCATGGCTTGCGCTGAGGGGCCCGGGTGCAGCCTGTACACGCAGACAGAGTTTCACCACCTGCCCGGCAGCGTTACCGTCCGACAATAATGAGGAGAGCAAGCGCGTTCTCCTTCTCTTTGCGGTTCCTCCCAACGCTCACGGCGCCTGAAACCCGCTCACGGCAGGTACGAGCTATCAAGGGAACAACAAGATGAGCACGCTGATCTCGCCGGATATGATCGAAGTCGCGCCGCGCCCAATCATCCCTCCTGGCGTTCCCCGCAAACGCTGGTTGGTCATCCAGCCCAAGAGCCAGACTCCGCTGATGGTCGATTCGGGCAAGGTGAGTATGCCGCTCAACTTGCTCATGGTTGCGACCCTGGTCAGTCAGCACTTTGATGTAGATTTTATCGATGAACGGATCGGCGACCAGGTGCCTGCCGACTTCTCTCCGTACGATGTGGTTGCGATCACCTCGCGGACACTGAACGCCAGGGCTGCCTATGCGATCGCCGATCGGGCCCGGGCCCAGGGGCGGTACGTTGTCCTCGGCGGTGTACACCCGACGATGATGCTCGATGAGGCCGGCGCTCACAGCGATGCGGTGGTGTTTGGTGAGATCGAGTCGGTCTATGAAGATCTGGCGGCTGACCTCTATCGCAAGACCGTCAAGCCGGTCTACCGTCCTTCCGACGGCTGGCGCTCTCTGACGACCCTTGATCGTCCCGATTTCAGCTTTGCCCGGCGCTCGCCCAATAGCAAGCGCTACTCCTTTCGCGTGCCCCTGCTCGCCACTAAGGGTTGCCCGGTTGGCTGCAACTTCTGTTGCACCCCTCGTATCTATGGCAAGAGCTTCCGCATTCGTGAGGTCGATCGGGTGATCGACGAGATTAAATATCGTCAGCACGAGGCCGGTAAGGCAAATATTCACATATCGTTTATGGACGATAATATTTGCTTCAAGCCAGCCTTTGCGGAAGAGCTCTTTCACGCCATGGTTGGCCTTGGCGTGAAATGGAATGCTAATATCTCAATGAATTTCCTCGAAAAGCCCTATGTGGCTGAGTTGGCAAAAAATGCCGGTTGCGAAATGCTCAATATCGGCTTTGAGTCAGTCTCGCCCGAGACGATTAAATATGTCCACAAGGGTTCCAATCGCGTCGGTCGCTATGAAGAAATCGTGGCTAATGTCCACAAGAACGGTATCGCTATTCAGGGCTACTTTATCTTTGGCTTCGATACCGATACAATCGACAGCTTTCAACACACCTACGACTTCATCATGCGTAACCGGATCGAGTTCCCGGTGTTTACCATCGCCACTCCTTTCCCGGGCACGCCATGGTACGAGGAGATGAAGCCGCGGATCGTTCAGCACGACTGGAACAAGTACGATACCTTCCACTACATGTATCAACCGGCCAGGATCGATCGCGATCAGTTCCTCAAGGCCTTTATCAAAATCCAGCGCGAGATCTACTCCTGGCCCAATATCATTAAGCGCCTGGGCGCCCGTAAGCCCGACTGGGTCTGGATCGTCAATATTGCCATGCACTACTTTACCCGCCGCATCACCTCCGAGATGTTGCTCTGAGGTGAAAATAGCCCGCCCGCGGGCGGGTTTGGGAGGGCTGTGCCCTCCCAGGAAACAACCCACCGGCGGGGAGGGTTTGGGAGGGCTGTGCCCTCCCAGGAAACAACCCACCGGCGGGGAGGGTTTGGGAGGGC
>CAKZKA010000258.1 GCA_937120965.1 uncultured Chloroflexota bacterium | reverse complement strand
ACGCCGCGATGAACATGGGGCGTCTTTGGGAGGGCCGCCCCCTCCCTGGCCCTCCCCCGCTGGGGGAGGGAACCGGGATCCTCCCCACAGGGAGGGGTTGGGGAAACCCGGTTTCCCCATGTCCCAACTGCTGGTGGGAGCGGCTGGCTTCCCCACAGGCAGGGGTTCGGTTCGACAGGCTCACCGCAGGTGGGGAAACCCGGTTTCCCCGTATGTTCACATCAGGCCCCATGCGCGGGGCGCACAACGCCAGAATGAAAATAGTATTGTTCTTGGGAGGGCTGCGCCCTCCCAAACCCTCCCGCGGGCGGGCTTTTTTTACCTCAGCCGGGGACGGAACTTGTAGCCGTAGACGAGAACCCCGTCCTCACCCGTATCGGCCAGGCGCCGCGTCACCATCTCGACCGGCATGCCAATGACGAGATCCGCTTCAGCGCAGTCGGTAAGCTGCGCGCTCACCAGGGGGCCTTCCTCCAGCCGCACCATCCCCACGGCGTAGATGCCGAAGCTCTCATAGCCAGCGGGAGGCTGCCGCAGCACGCTGAAGCTGTAGAGTTCGCCGCGACCGCTGAGGGCCACGGGTTCCCACATTTCGGGATCTTCACCCAGAGCAGCGGGTTGGGGCGGAAAGCGAACCACTCCGGTGTGACGGTGGCGCTGACCTTCGAGCCGATACCGCGTGGCGCGCTGGCGCCAGTGACGGGCAATTTCCATACGGGGACCTCACTTCGTCAGACAGGATTGAATCGCTCAGGGCGAAAAACCGCCCGAGGCGCCGAGTATCGCCGCAATAATCGCGGCGAAGAAGATTCCGACGCACAGCGCGATCGCCAGAACGATCGCAAATAAAATCAGAATGACGTACAGCGCCTTATTCGCCGGCAGGTTCATACCCGACTGGATGGCCAGATAGGTCAGGTACAGACTGTAAATCCACACGGCGAAGGCAATGAAGCCACCCACCAGGGGGATGATGCCACCCACACTGCTGATTACCGCCAGCGGCGCGCTGAACAACGCGAAGCCGTAGGCTAGCTCACCGAACTCGCCGGTGCCGCCAAAGGCCCGACCGAGCAGGTAGACAACTCCCCAGTAGATCAAAAGAAAGATGACGGTACCGATCAGTGTGCCGAAGATCAGCGCAAAGAGACCTGGCTGGGCAGCCTCCATACCCGGCTCGAAAACCGGTATCTCCTGCGGAAACAGTATGGAACCGATCCAGGCGATCACGGCGTTGATCGCGCCGGCTATCAGGGAGTAGATCAGCGCCCACCCCAGGTTGTTCTGCTCGTGCTCTTCGAAGGTCGAAGCCGACGGACGCGTCAGGACCGCGATGCTGCCGTTGATCATTTGCTGGAACATAGTGCCTCCTCTGGTTAGCAGGTTGCAGAATACATTGTAGCGGATCGCGCGAACCAGAGGAAGACCGATACCCAAAAATTAACGGTTTAATAACACACTGTTATCACTATGGGAAACCCGGCGCTCTTGCTGTGGAGATGGAGAGACGTAAGGCCCATCCCCTCTCTTCATCTCCACAGGCTCCCCACGCCCCTCCCGGGCGCCCGGGGCGCGACTACCGCTCGACCACCAGCACACAACTCACGGCCGTGGCGCCCACCCCGCCAAGGCACTGCGCCAGGGCCACGCGCGCTCCGGGCACCTGAGTGGCGCCAGCTTCGCCGCGCAGTTGGCGTAGCAATTCAACGACCTGGTACACCCCGGTTGCGCCGGCCACGTCGCCGCGGGCCTTGTAGCCCCCGGCGGTAGCAATGGGCGTGCGGCCCGTGGGGGTGATCGCGCCATCGGCGGCGTGGCGGGGCGCGGCGCCCCGTTCGTAGTAGCCCATAGCTTCGAGGGCCAGTGCCGCCGCGATGCCGTGGGGGTCGGTCAATTCGAAAACCTCCACATCGCTCAGGCCCAGATGAGCGCGCCCCAGGGCGATGTGGGCGCTGGCCCGCGCTGCGGCCAGGTCGAGCGGATCGGCGCGCAGGGCCAGCGCCGGGGTATCGGTCGCCACAGCCACGCCCGCCAGCCGCACCAGCGGCACACCCTCGGCGGCCAGTTCACGGGCCACGCGCTCGCCGGCGAGCACCACGCAGGCCGCGCCATCGGCCACGCTGCTGCAATCGAGCATGTTCAGCGGCGAGGCGACCATAGCGGCCTTCCGGTACTTGTCGGCGTTAATCGGAAAGCGGTAGAGCGCCTGGGGGTTCTTCGCCGCGTTGGCGTGCGCGTTGACCGGGAAGGGCGCAAAGGCCTCGGGGCCGTAGCCGTGCTCGTGCATGTAGCGGCGCATCAGCATGGCCCACTGGGCGGTGAGGGTCAGGCCGTGAATGGCTTCGGTTTCGGCGTCGCCGGCCAGGGCCAGCGCGGCCTCGACCGCGTCATCGAGCTGGTCGGTGACCTTCTCGACCCCCAGTACGGCCACGATCTCGGCTGCCCCGGCGGCAATGGCCTGCGCCGCCTGGTGGATGGCCACGCCGCCGCTCGCCCCCGCCGCCTCCACGCGAACCGCCGGCACGCCGTGCAGGCCCACCGCCGCGGCCAGGTAGGCCCCCAGGTGGGCCTGGGCCGCCAGGCGATCACCCAGCGCGTTGGCCACGTAGAGCGCCCCCACCCGGTGCGACACGAATTCCGGCAACCCCGCGAAGGCCGCCCGCGTCGCCTCACTCGCCAGATCGGCCAGGCCGCGCCCGTAGTGCTCCGCCACCGGCGTGGCGCCCGCGCCGATCAGATATGCTCCTGACATAGGTAAGCCCCTTTTCGTAACTTCTAAGGTGAACATACGGGGAAACCAGGTTTCCCCACCTGCGGTGAGCCTGTCGAACCGCACCCCTCCCTGCGGGGAGGCGCCCGGTTCCCTCCCCCAGCGGGGGAGGGCCGGGGAGGGGGTGGCCCTCCCAGAGACGCCCCATGGTCATGGTCATCGCGGCGGTGTGCGCTCCGCGCATGGGGCCTGAGGTGAAAATAGCCCGCCCGCGGGAGGGTTTGGGAGGGCGCAGCCCTCCCAAGAAAAACCCATTTTCATCTTGTCGTTGTGCGGCGCAGCCGCATGACCGTCTAACGTGAACATAGGGAACCCGGGGTTCCCTCCACTCCCGTTCATCGGGATGCCAGGCGCCCCCAACGGCGGTTGGAGGGTGGGGAAACCGGGTTTCCCCACCTGTGGTGAGCTTGCCGAACCACACCCCTCCCTGGTGGGAGGGTGAGGTGAACATACGGGGAAACCAGGTTTCCCCATACCCCTTGTGGGGGCGGCAAGCCGATGGGGAAACCGGGTTTCCCCACGCCCCTGCCTGTGGAGGAGGAAAACCGGCTTGCCCCACACTACCCCAGCACCAGCTTACCGCGCCATCGGGCGTAGGTAGCATAATCCACAAAAACCTCCCGCGCCAGGTAGGTCGCCGTCAGCGGAGCGCGCTCACGGCAGGCGAGCAACCGCTCGGTTACGGTCAGGGCATAGGCGTCGGAGCCGGCTCCGCTCCCGTAGGTGGTCATAAAGATCGTGTCGCCGGGACGCGCCACGTCGAGGATGGCGCACAGTCCCACCAGAGCCGCGCCCGAGTAGGGGTTGCCGATGCGCGGGCTGAGCAGGCCCGGGGCGATCTGCTCCTCGCTGAAACCCAGGCGCCGGGCCACCGTCTGCGGAAACTTGGTGTTGGGCTGGTGAAAAACGGCGTAGGTAAAATCGGCGGCCGAGCGCCCCAGCTCGTCGAGCAGGCGCCGCGCTGCCGACTGGATCTGGTGGAAGTAGGCCGGCTCCCCTGTGAAGCGGTTGCCGTGCACGGGGTAGGGCCGGTCGGCCCGGCGGTAGAAGTCGGGCGTATCGCTCACATACGACACCGTAGCATCAATCGTCGCCAGGGCCTCCTCAGCAGGGCCAACCAGCAGCGCCCCCGCCCCGGCAGAGGCGGTGTACTCCAGGGCGTCGCCGGGGCGCCCCTGGGCGGTATCGGCGCCGATGGCCAGGGCGTAGTCCGCCATGCCGCTGCCCACCAGGGCCATGCTGGCGGTCAACGCTTCGGAGCCGGCCTTACAGGCGAACTCCCAGTCAGCCGCGCTGATCCAGTGTGAGGCGCCCAGGGCCTCGGCCACCACCGTGCCCGAAGGCTTCACACTGTAGGGGTGGCTCTCACTGCCCACCCACACCGCGCTCAGCCGCTCGGCAGGGAGAGCCGCGCGGGCCAGGGCGTTGCGTCCGGCTTCGATGGCCATGGTGATCACGTCCTCGTCGGGGCCGGGAACGCTCTTTGCCTCTACCGGCACCCCCCCCTGTCCGTCCGTCCACATGCGGGCGATTTCCCGTCCGGCGATGCGGTAGCGCGGGACGTAAGCGCCGTAGCCGATCAGACCTACGGGCCGGATGGGTTTCATCATAGAGAAAACTCCTTACATATAATACAAAACCATCCCGCAAAAGCGGCGACAGGCGACCGGTGGTCCGTCCTGGCAGCGTTGCGGTCAGCTTGTCACCGTTATTTCGAGGTGTATCGTTGTCGCTCTCGAAGGGGTGTGGAGAAACCGGGGTTCCCCATATCCCCTCCCGGGGGAGGGCCACACCCTCCCCCGGGAAAGCCTTCGTGCTCACCTGGCGTTGCGCGCCCCGCGAATGGCGCCTGGCAGGCTTGTTAATCGCTCATCGTCGTCGAGCGCAGTTCGGCGATCAGTTCCTCGGCGCGGGCGGGCTTAATGTTGCGCTCTTCGACCATCCGGCGGGCGACTTCGTCCACCAGCGGGCCGTGGGCGCCGGCGGCCATGGCGATCTGGCGCGCATGCAGGCCCATATGGCCTTGCTGAATGCCCTCGCAGGCCAGGGCGCGCATCGCGGCCAGGTTGCTGGCAAGACCGGCGCAGACGGCGATCTCGGCCAGTTGGTTGGCGCTGGTCACCCCGAGCAGCTTCAGCGCGGCCTGAGCGGCGGGGTGTACCCTGGTCGCTCCGCCAACGATGCCGACGGCCAGGGGCATCTCCAGGGTGCCCACCAGGTTGCCCTCCGCGTCCTTCTCCCAGACGCTGAGGGAGGTGTAGCGCCCGCTGCGGGCAGCGTAGGCGTGGGCGCCGGCCTCGATGGCGCGCCAGTCGTTGCCGGTGGCGACAATCACCGGGTCAATGCCGTTCAGAATGCCCTTATTGTGGGTCGTGGCGCGGTAGGGGTCCACCGCCGCGAAGGCATAGGCCCAGAGAATGCCTTCGACCACCTCTTCACCGCTCAGGCCATCGCGTTCGAGGGCGCGCGGCGGTACCACACAGTGGGCGCGGGCCAGGCGCCGGTCGCTCAGGTTCGAGAGGATACGCAGGTAGACCCGACCGCGGGTGATCTGCTCCAGGAGCGGCGCCACGGCTTCGCACATCGTATTGATGGCATTGGCGCCCATCGCATCGCGGGTATCAATAATCAGATGCACAACCAGCATCGGCCCCATAGGGCTGGCGGGGTGGTAGTGCACCTCAACATCGCGCGCGCCGCCGCCAAGGGCGACCAGCGAGCGGCTCTGCGCGTTGGCAAGCGCCAGGATCTCATCTTTGCGGCGCAGAATATCGTGCCGGGCGCTCTGCGGCGCAGTTACATTCACAATCTGCACCTGGCCGATCATCAGCGGGTCGGTGCTGCTGGCGCTGAAGCCGCCGCCGTCGCGCACCATCTTCGCCGCATAGCTGGCCCCGGCTACAATCGAAGGCTCTTCCACCACCATCGGAATAAGATAATCACGCCCGTTAATCTGGAAATTCGTTGCGATGCCCAGGGGCAGGTTGAAGGTGCCGACGACGTTTTCGATCATTTTGTCGGCGCGCTCGATCGAGAGGGTGCCTTGCCCCCCGTGCAACACGCGCAGATCTTCGTCGCACAGCCCATCGAACGCCTTGACCATCTGGAGCCGCTCGAACGGGTTGAGCTGGTAAAATCCCTGGAGGCGTGAGTTCTTGGTACCCATACGTTCGGTTGTCTCCTCGGTTCGTGACTGCACGCACAATGCCGAATACACTACCAATTCTAGCACCGCCACGCTTCCAGGAGCCTCAAAAAGACTGTCAAAACCTATCATGCGGCTTTCCAGGACTTCCAGAGCCGCGCCGGCGCGGCTGCGCGGCCCGGTTCATGGGGAACCCGGGGTTCCCCATGCCCCTGCCCGACAGTGCGCCTGGCGGAGGAGGCATCGGCATAGGCGCCTGCGGCCGCTTGTGCCCCGTGGTACAATGCCAGACGGTCAACGACGCGCCGCTGCGCTGGCGCTACGCCCGGGTGTGACCCTGGCCTTCCTTGCCGTGAAGAACTTCCTCGCTATGCGCCGGCTGCTACTTCTGCTGCTGTTCCTGCTTCTCACTGCCTGTGGCATGGAGCGCCCCGCGCCGCCCACCCCTGTCCCTGCTCCGACCCTCCCGGCGCTGAGCGCGATCCTCGCCGCGCCCAGCCCCGGTCCGGTGCGGACCTTTGGCTACCTGCTGATCGACACGGACGGAGCGACGCTGGTTGAGGGACTGAGTCTCACACCCGACGGGGCGCTCGCGCCGCTGGCGCCAGAGGGCCTGTGGCTGGGCGCGCCGCCTCCGCTGCCCGACGAACCGCCGCTGGACGAGGCCGGCGCGGTGCGGTACGGCATCGTTAGCGCCAGTGGCATCCTCGACGGGCCGGGACGTTTCGGGCCGGCGGGGCGCTACGCTTATCAACTCGCCGAGCCTCGGATTACTCCCCTGGGGCTGCGCGAGGTGACGATTGCCCTGCTGCTGGAGAACAGCGGCCTGTACGAGGGCCAGGCAGTGCGTCTGCGGGGTGATCTGCTGGCTCGGGGCGACTCGGCGGTGCTGGTTGAACGGCTGGGACCGGGGGGGGTGCCTGAAGCCAGCGCTCGCCAGCTCAAGCTCGACGGCCCGGTGCGGGACGACGCCGCGCTCGCGGCGCTGCAACGCAGCCCCGGCAACGGTGTGCGCTTTGGCCCGGTGGAGATTACCGGCCTGTGGCGCGGCGGGCGACTCTACCCGCTGAGCGTTCGCGCAGTCGGGCCATAAGGTACGGTTCATACCTGCCCGACAATCCGACATTCCGCAGTGCTCCAGCCCTTCAGTCCGGTGGTGTGGAGGTGTAGAGCTGTGGAGCCACTGTCACGCTGCGACGCTCGGGCCTCCCTGCCCTTGCGGTTCAGGGGCGGACAGAACGTATGGGCGCCGACGGGCGTTACGACGCTGGGATGAGACCAGAGCCGCGCGGGGCGTTCCAATGCGGTACAAGCCACGTTGGCACGGATGTTCTGTTCGCCCTTAAAGCCCTGGCGGCAGGGGCCAATCGACATTTATTGTGCAAGAGATGTGCAATTCCTTGACAAACGATCAAAGCATGCTACCGTATAACAGGGCGTTGAAGACGAGCACTGCCGTTCGAGAGCGACGCCTGAAAGGATCACAGACGTTATGGTATATGCAACTCGACGCTTTGAGTTCTCGTCGTCGCATCGTTACTGGCGCGACGATTGGAGCCCCGAAGAAAACGAGCGGGTCTTCGGGAAATGCACCAGCCGCTACGGGCACGGGCACAACTACACGCTCGACGTCACCATTACCGGCGCGCTCGACCCGCGCACGGGTATGGTGATGAACATGACCGAACTGAAGGCGATTGTGAACCAGGTGCTGGAAGAGTTCGACCACAAGCACCTGAATGAAGATACGCCCTACTTCAAGACCCAGCTCCCGACCACCGAGAACCTGGTGCGGGTGCTCTGGCGGCTCATCGCCGCGCGGCTGCCCGCCGAGGCGCGGCTGGCGCGCCTGCGCCTGTACGAGATGGCCGACCTGTGGGCGGAGTACGACGGCGCCGACGAGACCACCTTCGCCCGGGCCTACACCTTCTCAGCGGCGCACCGGCTCCACGCGCCGGCGCTCTCCGATGAGGAGAACCGCGCCATCTACGGGAAGTGCAACAATCCCAACGGGCACGGCCATAACTACACCGTGGAGGTGAGCGTCGGCGGCCCGGTTGACCCCGAGACGGGCATGGTTATTGACCTGACAGCGCTGGACCGCACCGTGCGCGAGTTGCTCGATCAACTCGATTTTCGCCACCTTGATCGCGAGGTTGCGGCCTTCGCCGACCAGCCTTCAACCGCCGAGAATATTGTCGTCTATCTCTGGAACGAGCTGGCGCCCCGTCTCGAAGGCCGGTTGCGTCACCTCAAGCTCTGGGAAACGCGCAAGAACGTCTTTGAGTATGCCGGTCCGACCGGCGCCAGCGAGCACCGGTGAAGGGGATGCCGGCAGGCTACACCCTCGCACCTCTGGCTGGCGGGTTCAGGGGCAAACAAGACCATGCGGGCGCATGCGGAAGATGGGGCCCGGGGACGCCCTGGAGGCTCTCACCCCCCGCCCCTCTGTCGCGCGCGCGTTTAGGGGCGGACAGAACGTATGGGCGCCGACGGGCGTTATGGCGTGGGGATGCGCTGGTTGATTCCCGCCGCCGGCCCCTGGTATCTCTCCAGCTTCGCTGGAGCGCCTGCGCTGAGCCTGTCGAAGCGGGGCGGCCAGAGCGACGCGCGGGGGCGTTCCAGTGCGGTACAAGCCGCATTGGCTCGGATGTTCTGTCCGCCCCTAAAGTTCCCACTCTCGCCCCCCGGCAGGGGGCCGGGGAAACTCGCTTTCCCCGCCTGTCAACCGGCGCCGGGGACGCCTGACACCCCTGGCCGGCGGGCAGAGGTCAGGGGAAACCCGGCTGCTCCTATTTTCAAGGCAAATACCAGTACTACGCTGAACATATCAATATATGGATCAACCCATGACAACCCGATCAAAGCACAATGGAAGCGCCCTCCGCAACGGGCACGGCCATGACGACTTCAACTCGCAGGACTATGAGGCTCTGATTGTTCCGGGACGGGGTAAACTCGAAGGCGTTGCCTACAGCTCCAACCCGCAGATCGAAGCAGCGGTGCGCGAGATCCTGGCCGGTATTGGCGAACAACCCGACCGCGAAGGTCTGCTGAAGACCCCTTCGCGGGTGGCGAAGATGTACGCCGAACTCACCGCCGGGTACCACGTGGACCCGGAGGCGCTGATCAACGATGCCATCTTCAGCGTGAGCTACGATGAGATGGTACTGGTGAAGAACATTGACTTCTACAGCCTGTGCGAGCACCACATGTTGCCGTTTATGGGCCAGGTGCACGTGGCCTACATTCCCAACGGCAAGGTGGTGGGGCTGAGCAAGATCCCGCGCATCGTTGAGATGTTCGCGCGGCGGTTGCAGGTGCAGGAGCGTATGACCGTCCAGATCGCCGAGTTTATTGACCAGCACCTGCAACCCCTCGGAGTAGCAGTGGTGGCTGAAGGCGTGCATATGTGCTCGGTGATGCGAGGGGTCAAGAAGGCCAATGCCAGCATGGTCACCTCGGCTATGCGCGGCGTCTTCCGCGATGACCCGAAAACACGGGCCGAGTTCATGGCCCACGTGGGCCGGTCCCGTACCCACGAGGTCTAGTTGGTCTGCCACGATTATTGTGAAACGTGGCAGGAGGGGGCCTGGGAGGGCTACGCCCTCCCGGGAAACCACCCGCCGGCCTGGAGGGTCTGGGAGGGCTTTGCTCTCCCAGCAGAATCGCTCATATGACCATGGGAAAACCTGGTTTCCCCACGTCCCCTGCCCGGGGGTGGCAAGCCCTCCCCGCCGGGAGGGTCCGGGAGGGCTTTGCCCTCCCGGGAACAAATGCTTTTCATGCGGGCGTTGCGCGCCCCGCGAAAGAGACCTGCTACAATAAACGAAGGCCCTTGCGCTCCCGAATCACGCAACCATGACCACACCAGGAAACATCTTAATCACCGGCGCGTCGCGGGGCATCGGGCGCGCCACGGCGCTGGCCCTGGCTACCCCGGGCGCGCGCCTGACCCTGGCGGCACGCTCGGCGCGTGACCTGGCCGATACAGCGGCTGCGGTCGAGGCCCGCGGCGCTGAGGTTCTGCCTGTACCCTGCGATGTCACCGTCGAGGAGCAGGTGCGCGCCCTGGTCGCGAGGGCCGCTGCGCCTACCGGCCGCCTCGACGTTGTGGTGCACAGCGTAGGTGGGGCCCTGGTTGCGCCCTTCGAGCAGATCGATCTGGAAACATGGGAAGCGGCTCTGCGCGTCCAGTTGACCAGCCTGTTCCTGATCTGCAAGTATGCCAGCGCGCAGATGGAAGCCGGCGGGTTGCTGATCAACATCGCCTCCGTGGCCGCCCGGCAGGCCTTTCCGGGCTGGGCGGCCTACAGCGCGGCCAAACACGGCGCCCTGGGCTTCCTGAACGCCGTGCGCGAAGAGTTGCGTCCCCGGGGCATTCGCGTCACGTCGGTGCTGCCGGCGGCCACCGACACCGACCTGTGGGCCAGCGTGCCCGGCACGTGGGACCGGGCGCACATGCTGCGCCCTGAGGACGTGGCCGCAGCGATAGCCACCCTGGTCGGCTACCCCCCCTATGTGACGGTTGAAGAGCTGCTGATCGGCCATGTGGCGGGGAGGCTGTGAGGGGGATGTGGAGGTGTGGAGGTGTGGAGATGTGTTCGGAGGACCATCCATATTCACATCTGTGCATCTCCTGGTGAAGGAGGCGCATGATGGGCTTGATGGACGGCAAACGGGGGCTGATCCTGGGCGTGGCCAACGATCACTCAATCGCCTGGGGCATCGCGCGGGCGCTGCACCGCGAAGGCGCCACCCTGGGCTTCACCTACGCCGGCCAGGCGCTCGAACGGCGCGTGCGCCCACTGGCTGAGAGCCTCGGCGCGCCACTGATTGCCCCGTGCGACGTGACCCGCGACGAGGAAATCGCCGCGCTCATGGAGCGCGCGCGGGAGATCCTTGGCCAGCTCGATGTGCTGGTTCACGCCATTGCCTTCGCCAACAAAGACGAACTGAACGGCCCCTATCTCCGCACCACTCGCGAGGGCTTTCACCTGGCTATGGATGTCAGCGTCTATTCACTCACCGCGCTCCTGCGAGCGGCCGAGCCGCTGCTGGCCCCTGGCGCAGCTATTCTGACCCTGACCTACCACGGCGCGCGGCAGGTGATCCCCAACTACAACGTCATGGGCGTAGCCAAGGCGGCGCTGGAGGCAAGCGTGCGCTACCTGGCCGCCGACCTGGGACCCCGCGGCGTGCGGGTCAACGCTATCAGCGCCGGGCCGATCCGCACCCTCGCCGCCAGCGGCATCGCCGGCTTTCGCGCCATGCACCGCAGCTTCGCCGCGCATGCGCCCCTGCGCCGGAACATCACCATTGATGACGTGGGCGACGCCGCCCTCTGGCTGTGCAGCGATCTCAGTCGCGCCGTAACCGGTGAGGTGCTGTATGTGGACGCAGGTTTCAGTATTATGGGTATGAGCACGGAGGAGGGATGAGGCTCGCCCGGATTCTTGCGATCCCTTCCGAACAACGAGCATAGGCACATACGTTCCGGGAGGGCTTCGCCCTCCGACACCCTCCCGCGCGCGGGCTATGTTCACATCCGGGCAGGCTTCAGCCTGAACGCATTCGTTTTCCGACGTTGCCTTCGCTCTGGTTCCATCCCTCGACGAACCGTGCGCTGCTCCCGAGTGTGCTACAATACCCCGGCGAGCGGCGCTGGCTGTTTCCGATTGAAGCCGCGTACCGCCGAACAGGAGCCGGTTTCCGTTCAGGCGATGAAAGAAACCCGCAGCTTTGCGTTGATCCAGAGTGTAGAAACACGAAGCCGCGGCAACCAACGCCAGGACAACCCATCGAGTATCGCTGAGGTCACGCTATGCCCACATCTGTAGCGGTGGTGGCAAGCGACGCCCGCGCCCGCGAGCGACTGGCGGCGCTGATCCCGAACGACTCGTTCAGCATATCCCTGCACGCGCCAGACGGCATCCCCCAGGAGATGCCCAACCTGTTCATCATTGCGTTACCGGCGTTGGAAACCCCCGAAGAGCAACTCATCGAGCGACTACGCGCCAACGAGGCCACGGCCAACATCCCCATCGTGATCGCCAGCGCCCTGCCGATGGTGCATCTCCAGTCGGTGCCCTATGCCGCCGACTGGACCATTGCCGTGGTCGAGGAGCCGGTGAAGGCCGCCGAGCTGGCCGATACGATCCGGTTCCTGCTCAACCCCGACGCCTGAACGCGCCCCGGCCCGGCGCTGCCGGGCCTGTGCACCGATACCGCTGAACCGGGAAGGGCCGGTTGTTCCACGCTCCGGGCGCCATACCAGCGAGAGGAGACCCCGGATGAACAAACACGACCTGTTGCAGGCGACCATCGCGCGGCAGGCCACCCCGCGCACTCCAATCGCCCTGTGGCGCCACTGGCCAATCGAGGACCGCTCCGCCGAGGCGCTGGCCCGGGTGACCCTGGAGTTTCAACACCGCTTTGACTTCGATATTATCAAGGTCACGCCCTCACAAACCTTTGTGGCAGAGGATCTGGGGCTTACCGGCGTCTACGACGGCAATGCCGAGGGCGATCTGGTGAAGGGGCCGCCGCCGATCACCACGCTGGAGCAGTGGGAGGCCCTGCGCCCCCTGCCGGTGAGTGAAGGCGCCCTGGGCCGCCAGGTGCGTTGCCTGGAGCTGATCGCCGCGGGCGCCGGCGATACGCCCTTTATTCAGACGATCTTCAACCCGCTGACTGTGGCGCGCTGTCTGGCGGGCCCGCGCGCGGTGATCTGGCGCCGCCGCTATCCCGAGGTGTTCCAGCGCGGCTTCAATGTCATTATTGAAACCTGGAGCGCCTTTGTGGCTGCGGTGATGCGTACCGGAGCAGCCGGGATCTTTCTCTCCACCACCGACGCCAGCTACAGCGTGATGTCCGAGGAGGAGTACCGGCGCTGGGGGCGACCCGGCGATCTCGAGGTGGCTACGCCGAGCCGCGCCGGCTGGCTCAACGTGCTGCATCTGCACGGCGAGGAGTTGATGATCGACCTGGTGGCCGACTACCCCTTTCAGGTGGTGAACTGGCACGACCGCAAGGCCGGGCCGTCGCTGCGCGAGGGCGCCGCGCGCTTCAGCGGCGCCGTGGCCGGTGGCCTGGCCCAGTGGGATACCCTGCTGGCCGCGACGCCGGAAGCCGTGGCACGCGAGGCGCGTGAGGCCATCGCGCAGGTGGATGGACGGGGGTTGATCCTGGCCGCGGGCTGCGTCACGCCGATCCCGGTGCCGGAGTCAAACATCCGCGCGGCAATTGCGGTGGCGCGTGGCTCGGGGTAAGAACGGGATCGGTTGCGCCTGAAAAGCCCGAGGGCTGGAGCAGCGACCTGCGCTGTTCCAGCCCTCCGCGTCGTGTTGCCGCAACGTGTGGAGCCAATGGCCGGACTCGAACCGGCGACCGGCTGTTTACGAAACAGCTGCTCTACCGACTGAGCTACATTGGCAAATACCCCGCACCCGAAAATTGTAATGGAAACCCGTCCTTCTGTCAAGGCGCATGCGTCGCATTCGCCATTGAATGCACAGCTTTGCAGTGCCCTGAATCCCTTACATCCACGACCCCGCATGCTATAATGCAGGTGAGTTGGCAGCCTGGCGGTGACGCGGGCTGTCACGCCTCAGGGGAGGTGGGCCGTGCCCGAGGAGATCCCGGTTCTGTTCAATTTTCCCGCCAGCGGCGCCCTTGATCCACCCGGCGAGGAGCCGCAAGCGGAGCGGGAACTTGTTGTGCTGCCGCTCTCCGATACCGTCCTCTTCCCATACATGCAGGCGCAACTCTTTCTCAGCGAAGCGGCAGCCCTGGCGGCGGTAGAGGTGGCGAGCGCAGGGCACTGCACCCTGCTGGCGCTGGCCTCGCGCAATCCCCAGGGGGAGTGTTCTAGCCTGGATGACCTGTACACGATCGGGGTCGAGGCGCAGGTGCAGCGGGCGCGCAAGATGCCGGATGGCTCACTCGCCGTGGTGCTGACCGGCCTGCGCCGTATGCGCGTCGTCGGCCTGCTGAGCGAGACGCCGGTGCTGCGGGTGCGCGCGATGCCCCTGCTGCTGGTCGAGGAGCGGAGCATCGCCGTCGAGGCGCTGATGCGCGGGGTGCTGACGCTCTTCGAGCGGGTGGTGCGTCTGTCGCGCTCCCTGCCCGATGACGCCTACGTGACGGCGCTCAATGTGAACCAGGCCGGTGGCCTCGCCGATCTGATCGGCGCCACGCTGCCCCTCTCCCGCGCCACGCGCCAGGAACTGCTGGAAACCCTCGACCCTGAAGAACGCCTCCACCGCGTCAGCACTCTGCTCTCGCGTGAGCTGGACGTGCTGGAGCTGGAGAGCCGCATTCAATCGCAGGTGCAGAAGGAAGTTGACCGCAGTCAGCGCGAACTCTACCTGCGCGAGCAGTTGAAGATCATCCAGCGCGAACTGGGGCAGGAGGATCCCATCCAGCGCGAGGCGCACCTGCTCCGCGAGCGCGCCGCCGCCACTCCACTGCCCGAACGCGCCCGCGCCCGCGTCGCCGAGGAGATCGCCCGTCTCGAGAGCATCCCCCCCCATAGCCCCGAGCATGCCGTGGTGCGCACCTATCTGGACTGGGTGCTGGCGCTGCCCTGGGGCGCCATGAGCGATGATCGCACCGATTTGCGCGCGGCGGCCCGCGTGCTCGATAAAAACCACTACGGGCTGGCGAAGGTCAAGGATCGCATCCTCGAGTTTATCGCCGTGCGGCAGCTCGCCGGCCCACACCAGCATTCCCCCATCCTCTGCCTGGTTGGCCCGCCCGGTGTGGGCAAGACCAGCCTGGGCCGCAGTGTCGCCGAGGCGCTCGGACGCAGCTTCGTGCGCCTGAGCCTCGGCGGGGTGCGTGATGAGGCCGAGATCCGCGGCCATCGCCGCACCTACATCGGGGCCATGCCCGGACGCATCATCCAGCGCATGAAAGAGGCCGGGGCGCTCAATCCCGTGCTGATGCTCGATGAGGTTGATAAGATCGGTGTGGATTTCCGCGGCGACCCGGCTGATGCGCTGCTCGAGGTGCTTGATCCGGAGCTGAATAACACCTTCGCCGATCATTATCTCGATCTACCTTTTGATCTCTCCAAGGTATTCTTCATCACCAGCGCCAACTACCTCGACGAGATCCCCGAGCCGCTGCTCGACCGTATGGAGGTTATCGAACTGCCCGGTTACACCGAGGAGGAGAAGTTGCAGATCGCCCGGCGCTTCCTCGTGCCCCGGCAGATCGCCGCCTGTGGCCTGCCGCCGGCAGCGTTGCGCTTCGGTGAGACGACCCTGCGCGCCATTATTCGCGGGTACACCTACGAGGCGGGCGTGCGGGGCCTCGAGCGCGAGATCGCCGCGATTTGCCGCAAGGTCGCCCGGCGCATTGCCGAGGGCCGCCGCGCGCCGCGCGTCATAACCCCGCGCCTGGTTGAGAAGCTCCTCGGGCCGCCGCGCTACGACATCAGTAGTGTGGAGGAGCATGACCAGATTGGCGTCGCCACGGGTATGGCCTACACCGGCGCGGGCGGCGATACGCTGCCGGTCGAAGTCTCGTTGATGGAGGGGAAAGGCACGCTGACCCTCACCGGGCAACTCGGCGAGGTGATGCAGGAGTCGGCCCACGCCGCGCTGTCGTATGCGCGGGCCAATGCCGTTGCCCTGGGCCTGGATACCCGGCGCTTCGAGAAGACCGATATCCACGTGCACGTGCCCGAGGGCGCCACGCCCAAGGACGGCCCCTCCGCCGGCCTGACCATCGCCATCGCGCTCATCTCCGCCCTCAGCGGTCGCACCGTGCGCCGCGATGTGGCGATGACCGGCGAACTCACCCTCCGCGGGCGCGTGCTGCCCGTCGGTGGGATCAAGGAGAAGGTGCTCGGGGCCTACCGCGCCGGCATTCGCGAAGTGGTGCTGCCAAAGAAGAATGGCCGTGACCTGGTCGAGATCCCGACAGTGGTACGCTCAAAGCTGAATGTGCGCCTGGTCAGCCATATTGACGAGGTGATTGCCCTGGTCCTCGGTCCACCCCCGCCAAAACCCGAGAAACGTAGCGCCCGCGCGGTAATCACTCGCTCACGCGAGGACTGAGCGCCGGGCCGCCGGTAGAAGTTACAAATGGTCGCCTGGCACCCCTGTGGGCAGGGTATGGGGAACCCCGGGTTCCCTATACCCCGATCGGTGTCGGGGGCGCCTGGCACCCGCGTGGGCAGGGGCTTGGGGAACCCCGGGTTCCCCGATGCTCACATCTAGGGCGCATCGATAAGGAAATCTGCCGCCACGTAGCCTTCGCGTCCATCGGGGGCGCGCACCTTGCGCCAGAGGTAGTCCCCGCCCGGCACGTCCGGCCCGATCGCCTCCACCCGTGTGCCCTCGGGCAGGGTCGTGATCGGCGCACCGGCGGTCGAAGGGTCGGGGCGCAAGAAGAGGCCCTGACCATTGGTGCCGCTGACGATGTAGAAGCGCCCGGCTGGGGCCGCAGTCGGCGCTTCGGGCGTCAACACGGGGTACGGTTCGCCGGACACCCCGCTGCCGGGCAGGGGTGTCGTGACAGCAACGGTCGGCTCGCGAAAGCCCAGGCCGGTCTCGCGCTGTTCGGTGCGGGCAAAGGCGAGCAGGGTGATGAGCAGCACGACACTCAGTAGGGCAATGCCGGCCAGGTAGCGCCAGCCGCCGGCCTGCAACCAGAGTTGCAGCTCCTGAGGCGAACCAGGCAGCAGGCGGCGCGCCCGACGCCGCCGGCGTGTTGCATGTTCCTTGCGCCAGTGAGCATCGCCGGGCTCCCGCTCGACCCACTCGTCGTCATCGGGATCGTAGCGCCGCGTCTGGCTGGACCTGTCGGTTTGCCCTGGTACTTCTCGGCCAGGCAGGCGTTGCGTCTGCCCCCGCCGATTCTCCGGGTCGCCCATGGTTCTCTCCTTCTTCAGCGCGTGTATGATAGCACAGAACCAGGCGCCACGGAAAAGGGATTATGTGAGAGTACGTGTTCACATGTGGGGTAAGGCGTGGTGCGCGGGCGTCCCGCCCGCAAGTGCCTGGATGCGGGCAAGATGCCCGCGCGCCCGGGAGAAGTGTGAACACCTACGTGTGAGATCTGGACGTTCCGGCGTGACATCCCTCTGTCCACGGGTTCAGGGGGGGACAGAACGTATCGGCGCCGACGGGCGTCATGGCGTTGGGACGGGCTGGTTGGTCCTCACCCCCGGCCCCCTTCGACAGACTCAGGCTTCGCCCTGAGGCTCAGCCCGAAGGGGCGGGCCTCTCCAGCTTCGCTGGAGAGCCTGCGCTGAGCCTGTCGAAGCGGGGGGACCAGAGCCGCGCGCGGGGGCGTTCCAATGCGGTACCAGCCACGCTGGCTCGGATGTTCCGTCCGCCCTTAAATCTTCATGGGAGGGGGCAACCCCGAGCACTGGTTGGATGATGGGTAAACCGGGTTTCCCCACTCCCCTTCCTGCCTGTGGGGTGCGGTGCAGCCGCAAGATTATCTACGTTCAGATCTGTGATTGTACAAGGATTCTCTATGGAAATCACGCTCGAATCGCCCCTCGATATGCACCTTCACCTGCGCGAGGGGGCTATGCTACGCCAGGTCGCCCCGCTGAGCGCCCGCCACTTCGCGGGGGCGGTGGTTATGCCCAACCTGACGCCGCCGGTGGATAGCCTGGAGCGGCTGCGGGCCTACCGCGCCGCGATCATGGAGGCCGTCGCTCCCTTCACGTTTACGCCCTGGATGACGCTCTTCTTCCGCCCCTACCCCACAGCTACCCTGGCCGCCGCGCGGGATGAGATCATCGGCGTAAAGCTCTACCCCGAGGGTGTGACCACGAACAGCGCCGGCGGCGTGCGCGACCTGGAGGCGGTGGAGGACACCCTGGCGGCTATGGAGCGCCTGGGCATTCCGCTGCTGGTTCACGGCGAGACCCACGGCTTTGTGCTCGACCGCGAGGCGGAGTTTTTGCCCATCTACGCCCGCTGGGCCAAACGCTTCCCGCGCCTGACGATCGTTATGGAGCACATCACTACCGCCGCCGCTCTCGAACTGCTGGAGCGCTTCCCCAATCTCGCAGCGACGGTCACGGTACACCATCTGCTGACCACCCTCGACGATGTGGCTGGGGGGCTGCTCCAGCCTCACCTGTTCTGCAAGCCCATCCCGAAGCGCCCGGAAGATCGCGCGGCCCTGCAAGCGGCGGCGTTGCGCGCCCATCCGCGCCTGATGTTTGGCAGCGACTCGGCGCCGCACCCGCGCGAGCGCAAAGAGGCCGCCGCCTGCGCCGCGGGGGTCTTCAGCGCGCCGGTGGCCCTGGCGCTGCTCGCCGGGTTGTTCGCCCGCCACGACGCGCTGGCGAACCTGCAAGCCTTCGTTTCGGACAACGCCCGGCGGGTGTACGGCGTCACCCCGCCGGCCCGGCGCGTCCGCCTGGCCCGGCGCCCCTGGCAGGCGCCGGAACGCTACGGCGATGTGGTGCCGTTCTATGCTGGTCAGACGCTGGAGTGGCAGGTTACCGATGTTGAACCCTGAGTCTGTCGCCGCGGTCGAAGCGGCCCGGTTCGGTGAACGGTTCGTGCGCCCACTGTACACTGGCTATGGCTTCGCCGCGATTCCCGGTACCATCGAGTACCTGCTCACCGGCGCAGGTGACGCCACCCTGCCGCCTGCGGCCATCCCCGGTGGCCTGGAGCGGCGCGAAACGGTGGTCCTGCTGTTCCTCGACGCGCTTGGCTGGCAGTTCTTCGCGTCCCACGTTGAACGTTACCCGTTCCTGCAACGCGCGCTTGACCACGGCGTGGTCTCGCGGTTGACAACGATGTTCCCCTCGACCACCGCCGGCCATGTTACCGCCATCCACACCGGCCAGCCGCCGGGTCAGTCGGGGGTGTTCGAGTGGTTCTTTCACGAGCCGACCCTGGGCCGGATCATCGCGCCATTGTTGTTCTCCTACGCTGGCGAGCGTGAGCGCGAGACCCTGGCGGCCGCCAGGGTACAGCCGGCAGCGCTGTTCCCCACGGCGACGCTGTACCAGCGCCTCGCGGCGGCGGGGGTGCATTCGACGGTATTCATGGAAAGCTCTTACGCCTATTCGTCCTACAGTCGCATCGTGTGCGCGGGCGCGGACACGGTGGCCTACCACACGCTTGCCGAGGCGATCGTCTTGCTCAGCCAGCGTCTGGAAGCCCAACGCGGCCCGGCGTACTACATGCTCTATGTGGATACGGTTGACTCCCTGTGCCATAACTACGGCCCTGCGGCGCCCCACGTCGCAGCCGAGATTGACGCGGTGCTGACCACGCTTGACCGGCTGCTGCACCCGGCCCTGGCACGCTCAGGGCGGCCGGTGCTGCTGTTGTTCACTGCCGACCACGGGCAGATCGGGGTGAACCCCGCCACCAGCCTGTTGGTCAACCGCCTCCTCCCCGAACTGGTGGCCGCCACGCCCATCGGCGCCGACGGGCGCCCGCTGGCGCCAGGCGGCTCCAACCGCGACCTGTTCCTCTACCTCAACCCGGATCGGGTAGAGGAGATGCGAGCCGCGTTGAGTGAGCTGCTGGCCGGGCGCGCCGAAGTGTACCGCGTGGTTGACCTGGCCGCGCAGGGGTTTTTCGGCCCCCAGGTCTCCCCCGTCTTCCTGGCGCGCGCTGGCGACCTGGTGGTGCTGCCCTATGCCGGCGAGGCGGTCTGGTGGGAGGACGGGCGCTTCAAGCAGCGCCATCTGGGGATGCACGGCGGCCTGACTCCCGAGGAGGCGCACACCGAGCTGGGCGCGCTGGTGTATGGGGAGAATTGATCGCCCCACATCGCCGCGCAGCGATGAGATGCCAGGCGCTTTTCCCGGGAAGGCGCCGCCTTCCCCACCTCTCTCCTGGAGCGGGGCGTTGGGGAAACCGGGTTTCCCCAACCCCCTCCCTGCGGGGAGGCGCCCGGTTCCCTCCCCCAGCGGGAGGGCCAGGGAGGGGGCGGCCCTCCCAGAGATACCCCAAGTTCATCGCGGCGCTGTGCGCCCCGCGAATGGGCGTCTAACTCTGAGGTGAAAATATGGGGAAACCGGGTTTCCCCACCTGTGGTGAGCTTGCCGAACCACCCCCCTCCCTGCGGGGAGGCGCCCGGTTCCCTCCCCCAGCGGGAGGGCCAGGGAGGGGGCGGCCCTCCCAGAGATACCCCAAGTTCATCGCGGCGCTGTGCGCCCCGCGAATGGGCGTCTAACTCTGAGGTGAAAATATGGGGAAACCGGGTTTCCCCACCTGTGGTGAGCTTGCCGAACCACCCCCCTCCCTGCGGGGAGGCGCCCGGTTCCCTCCCCCAGCGGGGGAGGGCCAGGGAGGGGGTGGCCCTCCCAGAGATACCCTATGTTCATCGCGGCGATGTGCGCCCCGCGAATAGGCGTCTAACTCTGTGGAACGCCCCCGCGCACGGCTCTGGTCTGCCCGCTTAGACAGGCTCAGCGCAGGCTCTCCAGCGAAACTGGAGCGGGGGAGGGGGTGAGGACCAAGCAGCGCATCCCCACGCCGTAACGCTCGTTGGCGCCCGGTTGTCGTGGGCGGCGCGGGAGCGATGGAGTACAATGCCATGACTTGCTCACCGAAATCTATCCCAGGAGCCAGGTGATGTTTGATCGTAGCCCTGAACACTTCACTCCGCAGGAGACCGCGCTATTGCAGCCGTTCGTAACCAATACCGAACGGCCGATCTTCTGCCTGCGCAACCTGCCCGAGGTCGTAAAAGGCGCGCTCTTCTCGCGCTACAGCCGCAGCACCAGGAGCCTGCGCCGGCTGCTGCTCGATGAGTTCATCAATGTCCCCGAGTCTGGCTTCAGCGCCATCGTGGCCGGCGCGGGCGCTGATGCGGCTGAACAACTGGTCGCCGTTCGGCAGGCCGAGGCGTTCTACGATCGGGTGCTGATCGGCTACGGCGACGACTCGGTGGCCGAGCTTGGCGGCGCCCACATCGCCTGTGAGGGTGTGAGTAACATCGCCGCCAAGCTGCTGGAGGACAGCCGTCTTGGCCTGTCGCCCCTCGAGAAGTCTACCCGCTACGTGCGCTTTGACCAGCAAGGGCCAGAAGGGTACGCCTATCTGCGCGAGCCTGCGCTGATGGCTTCGCCCTATGCGGCACGCTTTACGGCTGCGATGGACGGTCTGTTCCGCACCTACAGCGCGCTCCTCGAGCCGGTGCAGGCCTGGGTGCAGGCCCGCTTTCCGCGCGACCCGACGACCTCACCGCGGGCTTACGCCAGCGCTGTTCAGGCCAAATCGTGCGACCTGCTCCGCGGCCTGTTGCCCATGGCCACGCGCACAAACGTGGGTCTGTTCGGCAATGGCCGCGCGTTCGAGTACCTGCTCATCAAGCTGGCCGCCGCCCCATTCGCCGAGGCGCGCCAGCTCGGCCAGGCGATGCAGGCCGAGCTGGATCAGGTAATCCCTTCGTTTGTGAAGCGCTCCAAAAGCGAACGCGGCACAGCCTACGCCGCCTACCTCGCCGCAACCCGCGAGCAGGTGGCTGCGCGGGCCGCCAGCCTGGACCTCCCCCGTCTGCCCGAGGACGATGTGACGGTTAAGCTGGTTGATTTTGACCCCCAGGCCGAGGTGAAAACGGTGGCGGCGATCCTGTACCCGCACCTGGATCTCCCGCTCGCGGCGCTGTACGAACTGGCTGCCGCCATGCCCGAGAGTGAGCGGGTTGCGCTCATCAATGCCGCCGTTGGCGAGCGCGCGACGCGCTTTCAGCGCCCCGGGCGCGCCTTCGAGGAGCCGTATTACACCTTCGACATTCTGGCCGACATCGGCGCGTACCGCGATCTCCAGCGCCACCGCGTCCTCACCCAGGAGCGCCAGCGCTTTACGGTAGACCATGGCTTTCTTGTGCCGCCGGAGCTTGAGGAGATTGGCGTGGCCCACGCCTACAGCGCGGCGATGCAGCAGGCAGCCGAGGTGTACACCGCACTACAGGCCGAGTTTCCGCACGAGGCCCAGTATGCCGTGCCGTTCGGCTTTCGGGTGCGCTGGCGCGTCAAGCTGAACCTGCGCGAAGCCTACCACCTGATTGAGTTGCGCAGCGCGCGGCAGGGCCACCCCACCTATCGGCAGATCGTCCAGGCGATGTTTCGCGAGATCAGCGCGGTTCACCCGACACTGGCCCGGGGGATGCGTTTTGTTGATCAGCATACCTATGATCTGGAGCGGCTCGCCGCCGAGCAACGACTCGATCAGAAACGGCAGCGCCGGGATGCCGGGGAAGCGGCGGATGGCGCATAACCGGATCGCTATCCCTCGCGACCGGGGCTGAGGCAACACCCGCCTGCGGCGGCGGGATATCGCGCCATCCCGGGGCAACCGGGTGGCTCGGGGCAATCGGGTGGCCCCGTAGATTGACACTGGTTCGCCCACCGTGCTATACTCCAGCGGAAAAGTGCATAGCGCTCATCAAGAGGGGTGGAGGGACCGGCCCGACGAAACCCCAGCAACCCCCCGGAACGGTATCGCACCGCGTGTCGGTCTGGAAGGGTGCTAATTCCGGCAGCGAAAGCTGGGAAGATGAGGTCATCGAAGCCTTCACACCAGCGTGTGAAGGTTTTTTTTGCGCCACGACGCATGAGGAGCATCACTGCAGTGACCAGGCCTAAACCAAGCTACCTTGAAGCCCTGCGCGAGCGCGTGTTGATCTACGACGGCGCGATGGGCACCAGCATCGACACCTTCGCCCTGACCGTTGAGGATTACGGCGGCGAACGTACCTTCGGCAACCGCGATTACCTGGTGATCACCCGGCCCGATGTCATCACCCGCATCCACGAGTCGTTTATGGAGGCCGGGGCGGATGTGCTGGAGACCTGCACCTTCCAGTCTACCCGGCTGCGGCTGGAGGAGTGGGGGCTGGGTGAACGCACCCTCGAGATCAACCGCGCCGCCGCCCGGCTTGCCCGTGAAGTCGCCGATCGGTTCGAGGCCCGCGATGGCCGCCCGCGCTACGTCGCCGGCTCGATGGGGCCGACCGGGAAGTTGCCCTCGTCCGACGATCCAGCGCTCTCCGACATCAGCTTCGAGGAGCTGAGCGCGATTTTTCGCGAGCAGGCCATTGGCTTGATCGAAGGCGGAGTTGACGTGTTGCTGGTAGAAACCAGTGTGGATATTCTCGAGGTCAAGGCCGCGCTCGACGGCATTCGTCGCGCCAGGGCGGAGCTGAACCGCCCTGATGTGGCCGTGCAGGCTCAGGTCTTTCTCGATCTCTCCGGGCGCATGCTGCTCGGCACCGATGTGCCGGCGCTGATCGCCACCCTGGAGGCTATGCCCGTAGACGTGATCGGGTTGAACTGCTCCACTGGCCCCGAGCATATGCGCGCGGCGATCCAGTACCTCACCGCTCATTCGCGCAAGCCGATCTCCTGCATCCCCAATGCCGGGCTGCCACTGGAAGTTGACGGCCAGACGGTCTATCCGATGGAGCCAGAACCGTTCGCGCGCATCCTGGGCGAGTTTGTGAGCGAGTACGGCGTGAGCGTGGTGGGGGGATGTTGCGGCACCACGCCGGCCCATATCGCGCGCCTGCGCGCCGAGGTCGGCTACGACCGCCGGCCTGCGCCCCGGCAGATCGAATACATCCCCAGCGTCTCCTCGGGCATTCGCGCCGCCGCCCTGAAGCAGGATGCGACGCTCACCATGATCGGCGAACGGGTCAACACCCTTGGCTCGCGCAAGGTCAAGCGGCTGCTGCTCAACAACGACTACGATGGGGTGCTGGAGGTGGCCCGCGAGCAGGTTGACAGCGGCGCGCACATGCTCGATGTCTGCGTGGCTATGACCGAGCGCGCAGACGAGAAGGAGATGATGGTCACGCTGCTGAAGAAGCTGACCATGAACATCGAACTGCCGCTGGTGATTGACACGACCGAGGCCGATGTGCTGGAGGCGGCGCTGGCAATGTACCCCGGTCGCGCGGTGGTGAACTCGGTGTCGCTGGAGGGCGGGCGTGGCGAGAAACTCGACCGGGTGCTGCCGCTTGTCGCCCGCTACGGGGCCGCAACGGTGGTCATGACGATTGACGAAGAGGGCATGGCCCACACGCGCGAGCGCAAAGTCGCCATCGCGCGGCGCATCGCGCGCATCGCCGAGGAGGAGTACGGCATTCCCGCCGAGGCGCTGATCTTCGACGTGCTCACCTTTCCGATCACCACCGGCCAGGAGGAGTTGCGCAATGCCGCTGTGGAAACCATCGAGGGCATTCGCCTGGTTAAAGAGCAGATCCCTGGCTGCTTCACCACGCTGGGCGTCAGCAATTTGAGTTTCGGCGTGGCGCCCCACGCTCGCGCCGCGCTCAATTCGGTCTTCCTCTACCACGCCGTTGCTGCCGGCCTTGATACGGCGATCATCAACCCTGCCCACGTGACCCCCTACGCCGAGATTCCCGCCGAGGAGCGCGAGGTCTGCGAGGATCTGATCTTCAACTGCCGCGATGACGCTCTGGCGCGCTTCATCGCCTACTATGAGCAGAACCGGGCCGCGCAGGAGAGTGAACGGAGCGACCCGACTGCCACGATGGGCGTGGATCAGCGCCTGCACTGGAAGATCCTCCACCGGAAGAAGGAAGGGATCGAGGAAGATATTGACACCGCCGTGACCCAGCGCCTGGACGCCGACCACCCGGCGCAGGCGGCGACGAGCGAGGGCACGCCCCAGGGGCGGGCCGCGGTGGACGTGCTCAACAATGTCTTGCTGCCGGCAATGAAGGAGGTCGGCGATCTCTTCGGCGCGGGCCAGCTTATTCTGCCCTTCGTGCTTCAGTCGGCGGAGGTGATGAAGAAGGCCGTGGCGCGGCTCGAACGCTACCTCGACCGGCTCGAAGGGGCCAGCAAGGGCCGGGTGGTTCTTGCCACGGTGTACGGCGATGTCCATGACATCGGCAAGAACCTGGTCAACACGATCCTTTCCAACAACGGCTACACCGTCTACGATCTGGGCAAGCAGGTACCGGCGAATACGATTATCGAGAAGGCAGTGGAAGTCAACGCCGACGCGATTGGCCTCTCGGCGCTGCTGGTAAGCACGTCAAAACAAATGCCGCTGATCGTGCAAGAGTTACACAAGCGGGGGTTGAGCTTCCCGGTGCTGATAGGCGGGGCGGCCATCAACCGCCAGTACGGGCTGCGCATCAGCTTCGTCGGCGACGAGGAGCCCTACGAGGCGGGCGTCTTCTACTGCAAGGACGCCTTCGAGGGGCTGGAAACGATGGACCGCCTGAGCGACCCGGCGCAGCGCGAGGAGCTGGTGCGCGCCACCATCGCTGAGGCGGCCACGGTGTTGCACCAGCGCCAGCGTGGACGGGTGGCGCTGGCGGATCTGGGCAAGGCCAGCCAGCGTGGCGCACAGGTGCGCTCGAATGTGCGCCAGGACGTGCCCGTGCCGACGCCGCCCTTCTGGGGCGCTCGGGCCACTGCGCGCATCCGCCTGGCCGACGTGGTGGCCTGTCTGGACCGCAACGCGCTCTACCGGCTACAGTGGGGCGCGAAAAATGCGAAAGGCGCCGAGTGGGAGCGGCTCAAGGCTGAGTTCGACCAGAAGGTGCGCGATCTTGTGCGCGAGGCCGAGCGCGAGGGCTGGCTCGAACCAAAGGTGGTCTACGGCTACTTCCCCGTGCAGAGCGACGGCAACGATCTGATCGTCTACGACCCGAGTGATCGCGGGCGCGAGTTGGCGCGCTTTGTCTTTCCGCGGCAGCCGGAGCGGGAACGCCTCTGCATCAGCGATTACTTCCGCGCCGTCGAGAGCGGCGAGTACGATGTGGCCGCCTTTCAGATCGTGACGATGGGCGAACGGGTAGACGCGCTGACCGAGGAGCTGCAACGTCAGGGCGACTACAGTCGTAGCTACTACGTGCATGGCCTGGGGGTGAGCCTGGCCGAGGCCCTGGCCGAGTACACCAACCGGCTGATCCGGCAGAGCCTCGGCATTGGCGAGAGCCGCGGCAAACGCTACTCCTGGGGCTATCCGGCCTGTCCTGATCTGGAGGAGCACGGCAAGCTCTTCCAGATCTTGCCCGTTGAGCAGATTGGCGTCACGCTCACCGAGGCGTTCCAGCTTGTGCCGGAGCAGAGCACGGCGGCGATTGTGGTGCACCACCCCGAGGCCAGATACTTCAGCATTGGCAGCGCCCGCGAACGGGCCGAGGAGGATGTCGAAGCGTAACTTCTGGGCGCTCCGGGCGGTACATTGGCAACAACGCAGCTTCATCACAGCAGGAGTAAGCACCATGCAGTGCCGTCACTTCACCATCCGCCTGGCGCCGGAACACGCCCGTGAAGACGAGGCGCGCCTGAACGTCTTCTTGAGTTCCGTCCACATTCACTCGGTGCAGGTCTCTACGACAACGGTACGCGGTGCGGGCTGGTCGGTCCTGGTGTTCTACGAAGCGCGCGGCGCGCGCGCTTCGCGCCCCGGCCTCGACGCCGCGCCGCCGTTGCGTTACCGAGTGGCGTGAGGCGCGCATAGGGATCGCCTGGTTTCCCTGCCATAGACGTGAAGAGTGAGAGGGTCACAGGGAGGGTCTGCCCCTCCCCGTGACCCTTCTTTGCGCCCGCGCTGGCACACCAAGCGCAGCGCAACGTCCCGGCGACCATCCAGACCCTCCCCGCCGGCGGGTGGTTTCCCGGGAGGGCTGTGCCCTCCCAAACCCTCCCCACAGGCAGGGGAATAAGGAAACCCGGTTTCCCCATCCGGCTGTAACCTCCCGCGCATACGGTGCATCATACTGGCGAAAGGTTGAAAGGTCCTTTGCAGATCAGGAGGATGTCCGTATGCAGCAGGTAGCGACACGCTGGTTCGGTCTACGCCGGAACCTGAGGGAGCAGTATTCGCCGCTCTTCTTCCTCGCCGCCCTGGGCAATGGGGGTATGGCCATCACGTTCTTCATCTGGTTGAACTTCTTGATTCCCCACCCGAAGACCCCGATTGTCACCTTCGACGCGATTGCCGCCTTTCTGAGCCAGGCGAATACGCTGGCATACGCGCTCACCATCGGCGCGATGGCCGGCATTGTCATCTTCGCCCTGCGCCACCTGCGGCTGGTCGTGTGGAACTTGCGCGAATATGCGCAGTATCGCCGGACCACGGCCTATGCGGCGCTGCGCGAAACGAACGGGGCGGTTTCGCTGATGAGTCTGCCCCTGACGCTGGCAATGACGGTGAATGTCTTCTTCGTCCTGGGTGCGGTGTTTGTGCCTGGCCTGTGGGGCGTGGTCGAGTACCTCTTTCCGGTCTCGCTGAGCGTCCTGACGATCATCGGCGTGGCGGCGCTGCGCGTCTTCCTTGACCTGTTCGGGCGGGCCCTGGCCAGCGGGCACTTCGACTGCACGCGCAACAACAACCTCACCCAGCTCCAGGCAGCTTTCACCTTTGCGATGGTGGCGGTAGGCCTGGCGGCGCCCGCGGCGATGAGCGGCAATCGGGTCACCATCGCGGTGAGCATCCTGCTCTCAATCTTCTTCCTGGGCGCGGCAGCACTGGTGGGCCTGGTGATGCTGGTTCTGGGATTCCGCGGCATGCTGGCGCACGGGCTGGCGGTTGAAGCCGGGCCGAGCCTGTGGATGCCCATTCCCATCCTCACCCTGGTGGGCATCGCCCTGATCCGCATCCGCCACGGGCTGCACCACGGCTTCGAGGTCCACATTGAGCCAGGCAGCACCTTCGTCCTGATTGGCGCCATCCTGGCTCTCCAACTGCTGATGGGCGTGATCGGCTATGCAGTCCTGCGGCGGGTAGGCTATCTGCGTACCTACCTCTGGGGCGAGGCGCGCAGCCCGGGGAGCTACGGGCTGATCTGCCCGGCGGTAGCACTGTTTGTCTTCGGGATGTTCTTCGTGCATCCAGGCCTGGTGCAGAACGGCCTGATCGAAAAGTACTCGCTGGTACACTACCTGGTGATTGTACCCTTTGCTGTGGTGCAGGCGCTGGGGATCGTGGCGATGCTGCGCCTGGATGAGAAGCTGCTGCGTCCGCAGGTCGAGGCCACATCGTCGGATATGGCGACGGCCTGAAATCCTGCCGATCCGCAGGCTTTCCGGGCCTCTCCTTCAGTCTTGAAACCGCTGTCCAGCCCGGCCGGACCTCACAGGCCTGCCAGACCTGCGAGGTCCGGAGGCGCCGCTCGCCACCCCTTTCCTCGCACCCAACTCCTCCCCCGGCAGACTCGTCTGCCGGGGGGCCAGCGTTTGCGTTGCAGGCAGGGCGAATGCAACGTCGGCAAGCGAAGGCATCCTGAGCGGGCCGAAGCCTGTCCTGGGCGAAGCGCAGGTTGTAGCGTAGAGGCGCTCGCGCCCTTCGCTCCGCGCCGCGCGCTCCTCGGGGGGCGACAACCAGGACGTTGCAATCACCCTGGCGCTGCAGGTTGATCGCCGGTTCTGGTAATAGCGATTTACTATGCTTATACACAACGTACAGGGAGTTCCCGACCGGTCTGGTCCTGCCGAACCCTCCTGTGGGGGCAGGGCAAGGCAGGTGTGAACCCTATCGCAAGCCGGTTGCTGACGTGAAAATAGCCCGCGCGCGGGAGGGTTTGGGAGGGCTGCGCCCTCCCAAGAAAAACCCATGTTCATCTTGTCGTTGTGCGGCGCAGCCGCATGGATGACTGGAGTGGAAAGGCTCTGAGAGAGTTTCGCCCTGCTGGAGCCTTCCCTTGTGGTACCTACCGCATAGACGAGTAAGCGAAGCGGCTCCTCGCCGGGACAGCCATCCCGGCACGAGCCGTTTTCTTCCCTCAGTAGCAGCCAGGTTCGTCGCTACACGCTATCTTGTGGAGTTGACTATGCCCGTCTCCCCAGCCCGCATCCTGGTCGTAGATGATGAAGCTCCATTACGCGCTCTGTTGATGCGTTTTCTGCAGCTTGAGCATTACGACGTGATCAGTGCCGCACATGGCGCGGAGGCCATCACCCTGGTCGCCGAACAACAGCCCGATCTGGTGCTGCTCGATGTGAACATGCCGGTGATGAGCGGCATCGAGGCATTGCAACAGCTCAAGGCCAATCCGGCCAGCCGGGATGTACCGGTCGTCGTGGTGTCATCGGATGTGGACGTGGAACAGATCGCTGCCTGTTTGAAGCTGGGAGCAGAAGATTATTTGCCCAAGCCGTTCAATCCCACCATTCTCAGCGCGCGGGTCGGCGCCTGCCTGGAACGCCGTCGCTTGCAACTCCGGCAACGGGCTTATCAGGCGCAACTCGAGCGCCGGGTGAAGGTCCACTCGGCGCTGGCGGCCCAACACGCCGAGGCGCACGCCCAATCCGACGCGGCGCTCCAGCGTCAGACAGCAATCCTCCACTCGGTCTTTGTCAGCCTGAGCGAAGGTGTGGTCGTGGTTGACGCAGACGGCAAACTTATTCACCACAATCCCGCCGCCCGGAGAATCCTGGGCGCCTGGATCGATACATTGAACCAGCCGGTTGACGCCACCCGGCTGAACGAGGATCACCAGGCGTCGCTGTACGCGATTCTCGCCCGCGCCCTGGAGGGTGATGAAGTAGACGGTCACGAAGTCTACCTGCCAGAAGCCGCTGATGGTCAGTGGTTGAGCGTATCGGCGCGGCCGCTGCGTAACGAAGGCGAAGCAATCACCGGCGGGGTGATGGTGGTACGCGATATCAGCGCCAGAAAGCGCGCCGAACTGGCGCTGCGCGAGAGTGAGGAGCGCTACGCCCTGGCGGCCCGGGGCGCCAACGACGGACTGTGGGACTGGGATTTGCGAACCAACCAGATTTACTATTCGCCGCGCTGGAAAAGTATGCTCGGCTACAGCGAGCACGACCTGGGCGCCGATCCCGCTGAGTGGTTCGAGCGTGTGCATCCCGATGATCGGGAGCGACTGGAGATTCACCTGCAAGCCCACTTCCGCCGGCTGATCAGCCATTTTCAGCACGAGTACCGCATCAAGGCCAGCGATCACAGCTACCGCTGGATGCTCTGTCGCGGCCTCGCCGTGTGGGACGAGAACGGTACGGCTACGCGCATCGTTGGCTCGCAGACCGATATTACAGACCGTAAGCGCGCCGAAGAGCGGCTCTTGCACGATGCTTTCCACGATGGTTTGACCGGTCTGCCCAACCGGATGCTGTTCCTCGACCGGCTGAAGCACGCTATCACGCGAAGCCGGCGCAATCAGGGGCACCCCTTTGCGGTGGTGTTCCTCGATCTGGATCGCTTCAAGTTGATCAACGACAGCCTGGGTCACGGCGCTGGCGACGTGCTCCTGGAAGCCGTCGCGCGCCGCGTGGAGCAAAGCCTGCGTCCAGGTGACACAGCGGCGCGTCTGGGCGGTGACGAGTTCGCCATTTTGCTCGAAGATGTTGGTGACGCCGAGACGGCCCTGGCGATCTGTGAGCGCCTCCAGGAGGCGATTGCAACGCCGTTGTATCTCAACGATCGCCAGGTGTTTACGACGGCCAGCATTGGTATCACTCTCTACCAGCCGGGCTATGAATCGGCAACCGATATGATCCGTGACGCCGATACGGCGATGTACCACGCCAAGATGCGGGGCAAGGCCTGCTCGGTGGTCTTCGATCCGACAATGCACGCAGCGGCGGTTGAACAACTGCAACTTGAAACCGCGCTCCGCTGGGCCGTCGAGCGCAATGAACTGCGCCTGCATTATCAGCCGATTGTCGATCTGCAGACCCAGCAGATCGTGGGCTTCGAGTCGCTGCTGCGCTGGGAACATCCACAGCGAGGATTACTCTACCCCTCGGAGTTTATTACTATTGCTGAAGAAACAGGACTGATCGTGCCGATTGGCTGGTGGGTCGTGCGTGAAGCGGCCCGCCGGATCAAAGCCTGGCAACAGACGATCCCCGGTAGCGAGGGAATCTGGGTGGCGGTCAACCTGTCGGCCCGCCAGTTGATCCAGCCCGATATTGCAAACACGATCCTCGGTATTCTTGATGAGTACGAGCTGTCAGCGCGCGCGTTGAAGATCGAGATTACAGAAACGGCCCTGGTGAACTGCACCCCGGAAACGCGGGATCAGTTGAACATCTTGCGCGCTGCTGGAGTGAAGATCTGTATTGACGATTTTGGCACAGGCTATTCCTCACTCAGTTACTTGCAACGGCTCCCGGTAGACGTTTTGAAGATCGACCGTTCATTCGTCCAGGCAGTCGAAGACATCGGCAGCCAGAGCGCGATTTTCAGCAACATTATTGCCCTGGCCAGCGTCCTGGGTCTGGATGCCGTCGCCGAGGGGACCGAAACAGTGGCGCAGTTGCAACGTCTGCGCGAACTGCACTGCACCTTTGGGCAGGGATGGTTGTTCTCGAGGCCTCTGAACCCGGAGGCGGCTGCGGCGCTACTCGGTGAGCGTCTACCACGAGGGCGCGAAGGTCGCGAGGAGCGGGAGAGCCGCGCTCTGCCACGAACGCATTGAGCTGGCAGCGACGTCAAATCTGCCTCGGGCGCCGCACAGGGGCGCGCCGCCGGGCGAACTGACGGCGCAGCCACTTCTCGATTTCGATGATTGTGTATGTGACCACGCCCACGGCCAGGACACGCCCCCAGGCTGCCATATCGAGGGGCGCGCTGCCCATGATCCGGTGCATCACCGGCGCGTAGGTAAATGCGAGTTGCAGGAGCACGATCACCAGCACCCCCACAACCAGCCAGCGATTCGAGAAGACCCCGATACTGAACATAGATCGGGTCAGTGAGCGGCAGTTGAATAAATAGAAGACCTCAACAAAGACCACAACGTTCACCGCGACAGTTCGGGCTTCGGCCAGGCTGGCCCCCCGGCTTTGCTCCCACTCGAAGAGGCCGAAGGCGCCGGCCAGGATCAGCAGGCCAACGATCAGGATGCGCCAGAGTAACTCCGGCGTGAGGATCGGCGCATCGGTGCGCCGCGGCATGCGGCGCATGATGTCGGGTTCTTTCTGCTCCAGGGCCAGCACCAGTCCCAGCACCGCAACCGTGGTCATGTTGATCCAGAGGATCTGGATCGGCAGGATCGGCAGCGCCAGACCGGCAACCACTGCCGCCAGGATGATCAGGCCCTCACCGAGATTGGTGGGCAAGGTCCAGGCGATGATCTTGGTCAGGTTGTCGAAGACACCGCGCCCCTCTTCGACGGCGGCGGCGATGGTGGCAAAATTGTCGTCGGTCAACACCATGTCGGCGGCTTCTTTGGCGACATCGGTTCCGGTGATGCCCATTGCCACGCCGATGTCGGCCTGCTTGAGCGCCGGGGCATCGTTGACCCCATCGCCCGTCATGGCGACAATATGGCTACGCGCCTGGAGCGCTTCGACCAGGCGCAGTTTTTGCTCCGGGGTGACCCGGGCGAAGACAACGGCGCGATCCACCGCTTCGATGAGTTCCGTATCGCTGAGGGCAGCCAGGTCCTTGCCGGTGAGCGCGCGCGGTCCGGCGGATGGATCGGCGGGGCCTTCGATGCCGATCTGCCGGGCGATGGCCACGGCGGTCAGGGCGTGGTCGCCGGTGATCATGTTGATGCGAATCCCGGCCCCCTGGCAGGCTCGTACCGCCGCAATGGCCTCCGGGCGAGGCGGGTCGGCCATGCCCTGCAGGCCGAGGAAGGTCAACCCTTCAGCCACATCGGCGTGGGTGAGTTGCGCCGTGGTGGCGGGAACGGCGCAGCGGGCGAAGGCCAGGACACGCAGCCCGTCGGCGGCCATGGCCTCGACGTGGCGCTGGACGCTGGCAACATCCAGAGGCGCCTCATGCCCGCTGGCGTCGAGCATGGCGCGGCAACGGGGCAACAGGACCTCACTCGCTCCTTTGATGTAAACCAGCCGCGTCTGGCCGGCGTCGTGGAGCGTGGCCATGTACTGGTGCTGCGACTCGAAGGGGATCGCGTCGAGGCGCGGCAATGCGGCGTGTTGTTCATCGGGGCGCAGGCCAGCTTTGATCGCCACGACCAGCAGCGCGCCCTCGGTCGGGTCGCCCTCAATCTCCCAACGCCCCGCCTGCTCGACCAGCCGGCTGTCGTTGCAGAGCAGCCCGGCCCGCAGGCACTCCACCAGGGCCGGATGGGTCGCGACGTCGATTGCCGCCCCCTGCTGCGTGATCTGGCCCTCGGGCCGGTAACCTGCCCCGGTGACCTCGAAACATGCGTCATCTACCACGATGCGCTGCACGGTCATCTGGTTCTGGGTGAGGGTGCCGGTCTTGTCGGAGCAGATCACCGTGGTGCTGCCGAGGGTCTCCACCGCCGGCAGCTTGCGGATGATCGCCCGGCGGCGCGCCATCCGCGAGACGCCGATGGCCAGGGTGACTGTCACCGCCGCGGGGAGTCCTTCGGGAATGGCGCTCACCGAGAGGGCAATTGCCGCCATCAGCGTTTCGACCAGCGGGCGGCCCCGCAGGAGCTCGACGACCATCGTCAGGCTGGCCAGTGCCAGGATCAGATACAGCAGCACCAGGCTGAAGCGGGCGATCTTGCGGGTCAGGGGCGTTTGCAGTTCCTCAGCCGTGGCGATCAGGCGGGAAATCTGTCCTACCTCGGTGCTGTTGCCAATCGCAACGACGATGCCGGCGCCCTGACCGTAGGTGACGAGGGTCGAGGCATAGGCCATGTTGCGACGGTCGGCCAGGGGCGTGTCACGCTCCAGGCAGACTTCTGCTGCCTTGGCGACCGGCACCGACTCGCCGGTCAGAGCTGCCTCGGCGATCTGGAGTTCACGGGCGCGCACGAGGCGCAGGTCGGCAGGAACCTTATCGCCAGCCTGGAGGAGCACGAGATCGCCCGGAACCAGTTCCGTGGCGGAGATGCGGCTGGTCACACCTGCGCGCACCACGGTCGCTTCGGTGACCATCGTCTCGGCCAGGGCCTCGATAGCCCGCTCCGAGCGCGATTCCTGGAGATAGCCGAGGATGGCGTTGACCAGGACCACACCGAAGATGATGGCCGCGTCAATCGCGTCTTTGAGCACCAGGGTGATCACGCTCGCGGCCAGGAGGATGTAGATCAGCGGGTTGTGGAACTGCGACAAAAAGCGCACCAGCGGGCTTTTGCCGCGCCGCCGGGTGATGATGTTGGGCCCGAACTGCTCCTGACGGTGCTTGACGCTAAAGACATCCAGGCCGCGCTGGAGGTCGGTTTCGAGCAGGTCGAGAGTTTCGTCGGGCGGCAGGTGATGCCAGGGAACCTGCAAGAATGAGGCGTTCACAGAAGGCTCCGATTCTCGGACAGGGCGGTCGCTTCCGCGCTACGTGCCGCCACGATTCGCAGCGGCAGGGGTTTGCGAGGAAGGGCAGGGCAGGCCCGATGCCCCGGCCCCCTGCCCTTCAAGGGCGGACAGAACGTATGGGCGCCGACGGGCGTTATGGCGTTGGGATACGCTGGTTGGTCCTCACCCCCGGCCCCGCTCCAGCGAAGCTTAAACCCGGAGCGCGAGAGGGCTACGCCCTCGGGACGTTGGGAAACCGGGTTTTCCCACCCGTGGTACTATCCTATCCGTCGGTCAACAACCGGTCAAGCCGATGGGGATCGAGGGCGCCGGCCACGGTGTCGGCCAGGCGCTCGTAGGGGTCGGGCGTGGGCGCGGTGGCCCGCGGCTGCCAGCCAAGGGTGGTGAGCCAGGCCCGGCGGAAGGCGGTGTTGGCGAAGAGGCCGTGGATGTAGCAACCCCAGACGCGCCCGCCTTCGACGATGCAGCCGTCAGGCTCCTCGCTGGCGACGCTGCCGCGGCGGGTGATGCGGGCCAGGGCTGCCCCGGCGGTGACTCTGGTGCGCCCGGCGTGGATCTCGTAGCCCGTCAGCGGTGCGCCGGGGGCCCAGGGCGCCAGGGATTCGGCAACGATCTGCACGGTGCGCTTCTCCCGATCGAAGGTGGTCTCGACCGGCAGCAGGCCCAGGCCAGGCTCCTCGCCGCCGCCACCCTCGACGCCCAGCGGGTCGCTGATGCGCGCGCCGAGGAGCTGGTAGCCCCCACAGATGCCGACCACCGCGCCGGGAAAGGCGCGCAACGCGGCGTCGAAACCCCGTTCGCGCAGCCAGCGCCGGGCGGCCAGGGTGTGCTTGGCGCCGGGCAGGATCACCGCTGCGGTGCCAGTGAGTTCTGCCGGCCCGTCCACATAGCGCAGACTCACCCCCGGCTCGGCGGCCAGGGGGTCGAAGTCGTCGAAGTTGGCAATCGTGGGCACCCGTACCACGGCGATGCGGAGCGCGCCGTCTGACCCTCCAGGCCCGCGTTCGAGGGCCACGGCGTCTTCCTCGGCCAGGCCCAGGTCTTCGATCCACGGAACGACGCCCAGCACCGGCACGCCGCCCCGCTGCTCCAGAATGTTCACCCCATCGGCGAAGAGGGCCGGATCGCCGCGAAAGCGATTGACCACCAGACCGGTGACCAGGGCGCGCTCCTCCGGCTCGAGCAACGCCAGCGTCCCGAGCAACTGGGCGAAGATCCCGCCCGTGTCAATATCGCCGACCAGCAGGGTGCGGGCCCGAGCGTAGGTCGCCACGCGGGCGTTGACGATGTCGCGCGGCTTCAGGTTCAACTCGACGGGGCTGCCGGCCCCCTCGGCAATCACCAGGTCGCAGCGAGCGCGCAGGTTATCCAGATTGCGGGTGACCACCGCCCAGAGTTCTTCACGCTGGCGCCAGTAATCGCCAGCGTCGAGGGTGCGCCAGGGCCGGCCCTCGACGATAATCTGGCTGCGGCGCTGCCCTTCGGGCTTGATCAGGATCGGGTTCATCTCAACCGTGGGCTGGACAAAGGCCGCGGCGGCCTGCACGGCAGTGCTGCGGGCGATCTCGCCGCCATCGGCGGTGACGGCAGCATTGTTGCTCATGTTCTGGGCCTTGAACGGCGCGACCTTAAGCCCGCGCCTGGCTGCGATGCGGCAGAGGGCGGTCACGATGACGCTCTTGCCTACCGACGAGGCGGTGCCGAGGACCATGATCACCGGGGCCGGCATAGGCTCTCCTTCCAGGCCGCGAGGAGGCGGGCATTTTCGTCGGGGCGACGCGGAGCGACGCGCACCCATTCGGGCAGGCCGAAGGAGGCGCAGTCGCGCACGACACAGCCGCGCTGTAGCAGGGCCGCTCGTGTCGCCGCGCCATCGCCGGTGCGCACGAGCATAAAGGGCAGGGTGGCGCGCCACACTTCGAGCCCGAGGCCGGTCAGGCCGGCGTGCAGGGCGTCACTGGCGGCCCAGAGACGCGGCATCGAGGCAACGAGAAAGGCAGTGTCGCCCAGGGCCGCCAGGCCGGCGGTCTGGGCAGCGCTGTTGACGCTCCAGGCAGGCTGGTGCGCGCCGATGCGCGTTACCGCCTCCGGGCTAGCGACCAGGTACCCCAGGCGCAGCCCGGCCAGCGCGTAGCTCTTGGTAAGAGAATAGAGGCGGATCTGGCCCGGTGGCGGAGCGCCTGCCAGATCGTCGGGCGCGGCCCCCTGGTCGCGGCGTAGCGACGCATAGGCCCGGTCGAGAACCAGGATGCCGCCGTGGGCCACACACAACTCTCCCACGGTGTTGATCATTGTCGCAGGCAGATCAACGCCCGTGGGGTTATTGGGCAGGCAGAGCCAGGTGAGGCGTGGGCGAGCGCTGGCGATGACGGTGCTCAGGCCGTCGAGATCGGGCTGGAAGCCGGCGGCGTAGCCGGTTCGCATCTCGACCATGTGCGCGCCGGCCAGCCGGCTGGCGTGGAGGTACTCGCCGTAACTCGGCCCGAGCACGAGGGTGGTATCGTCGGGGCAGAGGAACGCCCGGGCGACGAGGTGGATCAACTCATTGGCCCCGTTGCCCACCAGGATAGCCTCGGGCGGACAGCCGTGGCGCGCGGCGAGAGCGGCGCGCAAGCGGTGGCAACCCCGGTCGGGGTACGGAGCCGGATCGAGGGCGGCAAGGGCCTCACGCACTGCCGGCGGCGGCCCGAAGGGATTGAGGTTGCTGCTGAAGTCCAGCACTGCTTCGGGCCGTAGCCCGAGGGCCTCCAGCTCCGCGTGGTCCAGCGCGCCGTGGGCTACGGGGTCGAGCGGGCCCATGCCGCCTCCAGTGCCTTCAACTCGATGGGAACGCCGCAGACAACCAGGTAGACCTCGGCGGCGGCGGCGGCAACCTGCTGATTGGCGCGTCCGAGCACATCGCGATAGGCTCGGCCCAGGGGGTATTCGGGCACAATACCCGAGCCAACCTCGTTGGTTACAACAATCAGGGTAAGCTCACGCGCGCGCGCCTGAGTCAGGATAGCCATCACTTCGCTTTCAACCACGGGCTGGGGATCATCTTCGTGGGCCAGGAGCAGGTTGCTGACCAGGAGCGAGAGACAGTCGAGGATCACCACGGCGCCGGGATCGAGCGCGGCGAGAACATCGGCCACCTGCTGGGGAGCCTCGAGGGTACGCCAGGTTGCAGGACGGCGCGCGCGATGGTGGGCGATACGCGCGCGCATCTCGTCGTCGCGGGCCTCGGCAGTGGCAAGGTAGACCACCGGGCGCTCCAAATGGCGGGCATACTGCTCGGCGCGGGCGCTCTTGCCACTGCGCGCCCCGCCAGTGAAGAGGACGATCCGGCTCAATGGCGTCTCCTGGGGACGTTGCTTCGTTCCGGGCATGCCGGGCCGGGTTGGGAGGGCGCCGCCGTTCCACCCCCGCCTCGCCGGCCCGGGTATGGTCATCGGGCAGACTGGAGCGCGCCGGACTCCTGGAGCGCAGCGGCGATGCCGCCGGCCCAGGCTTCAATCGCCTCCCAGTTGCGAAAATCGCCGGTGGGCGCCTTGATGACGCTGATCATCAACTTTTCAGCCAGGTTCAGCTTCTCGGTGTCAATGTTGCCGTGAAACACGGTAACATCGCGTGGCTGGAGGCGCTCGACCAGGTGGCGCTGCCCTTCGGGAACACGCCAGCCCTTGAGCAAGGTTACGGGGTCGCCTTCGCCGGTTGGCCCGCTGGAGAAGATCCACAGCGGTCGCTCGGACAAGGCCTGGCTTTGCCCTTGCAGGAACTCGATCGCTTCCCGGCGCCAGGCGCCAGCGTACACGGCGCTACCCACAACCACGGCAGCGTAGGGCGTCAGGTCAAGGGCTGGTTTGACCTCGGCAACATCCACTTCCAGGCCAGCCTGACGTAGAGACTGGCCGATCCGTTCGGCGATCTCGACGGTAGCGCCGTATTTGGTGGCGTAGGCCACAAGCACGCGCTGAGACATAGGTTTCTCCTGTGGTTCATTGAGCTGCGTTAGCGCGAACAAGCTCCGGGTCAACCCGGGTGCGCGACCCTTGCCTGCATACCGGCGGGACTCCCGCGCACCCGGACCACAGGTTCACCCAGGGCTGATTCGCGATAACGGACGTTTGTGGGAGGGCTGCGCCCTCTCAATCCCTCCCATGCGGCAGGTTGGCCTGGCGGCAGGCTGCATTGTCGTGCGTGTGCGCCGTCGAGGGCACGCTGTTTGTATCATACGCAAGAACCTGCGCTTCTGTCATCTATCTAGAGAGGGATTTTGTAGCGGCTTTTCAAGCAGTTGGCGGTCCGGCTGTTCAGCACGGGCACGTTGCAGGGCCGCGGCAACGAAGCGCCCGGCAAGGTGAGGGGCGGCCAGCCAGTGAATGTGGACGTAAGAGGCCACCAGGTTGCCCAGGCAGGCGCCTTCGGGGCACGATTCGGGGCGCAGGGCATCGGGGAGACAGGTGTAGAGCCAGGGCAGGTCGGCAGGCCGGTTCTCCCATACTGAGTAGTGAAACTCGTGGCCGCGGACGGTTTCGCCGCTCTCCCACAGCCAGCTTGCGCTGTTGGCGCGCACGGTGCGGTAGCCCAGGGTCAGGCGGGGGGTCATGACCGAGCGACCGGGCAGCAATCCCAGCATCGGGTACGGCTGGCCAGCGGCGTCAATCAGGGTTTCGGTGAGGTACATCAACCCGCCGCATTCGGCGTAGATCGGCAGGCCCCGGGCTGCGGCGGCGCGAATGGCCGCGCGCAGGGCAGTGTTGGCGCTGAGTTGAGGAGCGTAGAGTTCGGGAAAGCCGCCACAGAGGTAGAGCGCCCCCGTGCCGGGGGGCAACCCCTCGTCGCGCAGGGGACTGAAAAAGGCGATCTTGGCCCCGGCGGCGCGCAGCAGGTCGAGGTTGTCGTCGTAGAGGAAGCTGAAGGCTTCGTCGCGAGTCACAGCGATAATGGGGCGAAGGCCACCAGGGTCCTCCCGCTCCTCGGCGCCAGCGTTGCCCGATGGGTTGCGCGTGGGCGCTGATCGGGGCGTCGGTTCCAGCAACGCCGATGTGGGCAGGTCAAGCGGTGGCGCGGCGCGGGCCAGGGCCAGGAGGGCGTCGAGGTCCACACTGGCTTCAACGCGGGAGCGCACCTCGGCGAGCCAGGGCTGCCAGCGGCCCGCTTCGGCAGTGGGCACCAGCCCCAGGTGGCGCTCGGGCAGGGTGATCGCCTCATCGCGCAGCAGAGCACCGAGGACCGGCAGGCCCGCCCCGCTCTCGATGGCCGCGCGTACCATCGCGGCGTGCCGAAGGCTGCCGGCGCGGTTGAGGATGACGCCGACGACGCGCACACGGGGATCGAAATCGCGCAGGCCAGCGACGAGAGCAGCGGCAGTGCGCGCCATCGCCCGCACATCGAGCACAATCACCACGGGGGCAGTGGTCAGCCGGGCGATGTGGGCGCTGCTACCGGTATCGTCGTCGCCAGCGTAGCCATCAAAGAGGCCCATCACGCCCTCGATCAGCGCCAGGTCGGCGCCGAGGCTGCGCCGCGCCAGCACGCCGGGGATGCGCTCGGCAGGCACGAGCCAGGCGTCGAGGTTGGCGCAGGGCCGCCCGGCAGCCAGCGCATGGTAGCTGGGGTCGATGTAGTCCGGCCCGCATTTGAAGGGCGCAACCACCAGGCCCCGCGCAGCCAGGGCGGCGATCAGGCCGGCGGTGATGGTGGTTTTGCCACTGCCGCTCATCGGCGCGGCCAGCAGCAGCCTTGGCAACACAGTGCTCATGGATCGCTCCGATCTGATCGCTCCACCTGCTGCACCATGTCGTCGAACGGCGCAAAATGCTGCGCGGCCCGCTCAGGGTCGAACCAGGCTAACTGTTCAGCCAGCGCGACAACCGGGCCGATCACCAGCACGGCAGGCGTCGGCAGAGGACGGGCCTGCAAGGCCGCGGGCAGGCTGCCCAGGGTGGCCCGCAGAACCTGCTGTTCGGCGGTGGTGGCGCGGCTGATGACCGCCACGGGGGTGTCGTGGGCGCGTCCGGCCCCTTGCAGGGCGGCACAGATTGCGGCGGTGCGGTGCAGGCCCATCAGCACCACCAGGGTGGGCACACGGGCCAGGGCGTCCCAGTCCAGGTGATGGGGACTGCCGGGCGCTTCGTGCCCGGTCACCACGGCGAAGCCGCTGGCCATGCCGCGGAAGGTGAGGGGGATGCCGGCGTAGGCCGGGGCAGCCAGGGCCGAAGAGACGCCAGGCACGATCTCGAAGGACAACCCGGCCTGCGCCAGGGCCAGGGCCTCCTCGCCGGCGTGGCCGAAGACGCCGGGGTCGCCGCCTTTGAGCCGCACGACCCTTCGCCCGGCGCGCGTATGGGCGACGAGCAGGTCAGTGATCGCGTCCTGCTCCAGCGTATGCCGGTCGTGGGCCTTGCCAACGAAGATCAATTCGGCTCCCGGCGGGACCTGCGCCAGCAATTCCGGGGCCACCAGCCAGTCGTAGAGAACCACCTCGGCTTGTCGCAGCAGGGCAAGCCCCCGCAGGGTGATCAGGTCGGCCCGACCCGGCCCGGCGCCGACCAGGTAGGCTTTGCCCCGGGGCGCGTCTTCCACAGGAGGCCGTTCGGAGGCGGGCGCGGTGGTTACGCCGGCGGGCTGCGCCGCACCGTCGGGCTGCCCATTTGCGGATCGGCGCCAGGCGGCAATGGCGTCGCGCAGGGCAGCGGCGCGCTCCGGCGCCGCGCCCCCGCTGCTCACAGCGATGGTCAGCTCCTCGCTGCGCAGCAGCGCCGGCAGGTGGAAATCACCCTCCTCCGGAGCGTCGGCGACGTTGCACAGCGCGCCGTGGAGCGCGGCATCGCGGGCGACACGGGCATTCACCTGGCGCTGGTTGGTCGCGGCGAAGACCAGGCGCGCCCCGGCCAGATCGCCAGGGACGTAAGCCCGCGGCTGCCAGACGATGCGCCCGGCAGCGGCCCAGGCCTGGAGACGAGGAGTAGCCTCCGGGCTGATCAGCCGTACCTGCGCGCCCACCTCCAGCAAGCCCCGGACCTTGCGCTCACCCACCGCCCCCCCGCCGACGACAACCACCGGTGCGCCGGCCAGGTTGGTGAGCACGATGGGGTAGGAGGGTGGAGGGGTGGAGCTGCGGAGTTGTGGAGTTGTGGAGCTGTGGAGTTGTGGAGCTGTGGAGCTGTGGAGCTGTGGAGCTGTGGAGCTGGTGGGGTGTTTGGCCTGGTAGCCGCGGGGAGTGACCACGCGCCCGGCGAGGGCGTAGCTCTGGCTATTACCCACCAGCACCACCGTAAACATATCGGCCCGGGCCGAGTCAACCTCCGCCAGGGTGGTGAGGGTAATGCGCTCATCGGCGCGCATCACATTGCGCCCCAGGGCCACAGGGGTGTCCGGTGGGCGATGCGCGCGCAGAATCGCCAGCGCCGCATCAAGTTGCCAGTGGCGCTCGCGCGAACGCGGGTTGTAGAAGGCTACCACACAGTCGGCGGCGGCGGCGGCGGCGATGCGGCGCTCGATCAGCTCCCAGGGCGTGAGCAGGTCGCTCAGGCTGATCACGCTGAAGTCGTGACTGATCGCCGCGCCCAGCCGCGCCGCCAGGGCCTGAAACGCGCTGATGCCGGGCAACACCTCCACAGAGGGATGCGCCCCGTCCCAACCCTGATTGTGGAGCAGCTCGAAGACCGGCCCGGCCATGGCGTAGATGCCAATGTCGCCACTGCTGATCAGGGCCACCCGGCGCCCGGCCCGCGCCAGTTCGAGGGCCTGGCGCGCCCGCTCCAGTTCATCGCCCATCGTCGGGGTGACGAGCACCTGCTGGTGCGGAGCCAGGAGCGGGCGCGCCAGTTCGACATAGACGTTGTAGCCCACCACGACCTCAGCCTCCTGGAGCGCCTGGCGGGCCGCCAGGGTCAACTGGCGCAGATCCCCGGGGCCAAGGCTGACCAGGGTGAGATGACCGCCGGGGGAGGGGGTGTGGGGGTGTGAAGGCGTGGAGGTGCGGGGGTGTGGGGGTGTGGGAACGGCGAAGTCGCGCCCCGATGAGGTGTCGGGGCGGAGGGCTACGGCGACCGTGCAGCGGGCAAAGGCGCGTTTGGGAACCAGCAGCGGCCCGCCGGAAGCCAGGGCCGCGCACGGCTCGGCCACGCCCGGCAGGTCCAGATGAGCGCTGGCGGCGCTCGAGCTGAAGCGCGCGGGGTCGAGGGCCTGGAGCTGAGCGTCGGGCACAATGACCAGCGGCACGCCACGTTCGCTGGCGAGCGCCTTCAGGCCCGGTTCGTCGGCCTTGATCGCCGCGGTTGCCAGGGCGGCCAGGCAGCGCGGGTCAAGACCGGCATCGGCGAGCGTGGCATCGAGAGCGGCGCGCAACTCTTCGACCGGCACGCCGCGGCGGCAGCCGATACCGGCCACCAGGACGGGCGGCGCATAGCCCACCGTCTTGTCGCGCAGCACGGGCCAGTGATCGGCAAGGGCGCGCTGGCTGACCAGCAGTGCGGCGGCGAAGCGCGCGTCGGCGAGTTCCGCCGGGTTGGCAACAAAGGTCAGATCGGGGCAGGCAGCGAGCCACGCGGCAAGCTGGCGGCGCTGGTCGGGGAGCGCCGGGTCCACATAACAGCCCAGCGCTTCACCGTTGACCAGGCAGGCCATGGCATGGGTGAGGGCCGCAGCTTCGACAATGCGCCATCCCGCCTCGTGACCGAGGCGGTCGAAGGCGGGCAGGCCCCGGGTGTCGCTGGCGGTAGTGATAGCGGCAAAGCCGCCGGTGAACGCGGCGATGCGCCGGGCCAGGTCATTGGCGCCGGCCCGGTGGCCGCCCAGCAGCGGCACCACCGCACGCCCGGCTTCATCGAGGCAGATCACGGCAGGGTCACTGGCTTTGCCGGCAAGCAGCGGCGCGACGGCGCGCACGGCGATGCCCGTTGCCATGACCAGCACCAGGGCGCGGGCGCGGCCCCAGAGGGCGCGCACCACCTCACGCGCCGGGCCGGTGCAGGCTGTGGCGCCCGGCGCCTCGGTGGCGAACTTCGCCGGCACATACGCGCGGCCCCCCAGCTCCAACGCCAGACGAGCGGCCGTGCGCGCCCCCGCCCGGGTCACGGCGATCACCGCGGTGTGGGGCGCCTCGCCTTCCTCCGGCGGCGCGCCGGTGGTCGCCTGTCCCTGCCGGTAGCCGTGCGCGAACCCGGCGACGTAGAGCCGGCTGCGCGTGGCAGGCCGGGAGGCGCGCAGCGCCGGGCCGACCAGGATCAGAGCATGGCGGGTGTAGCCGGCCTCCCGCACCCGCGCCGCAATATCGGCCAGGGTGCCGCTGGTCACCTGTTCGTCGGGCCAGGTGGCCCGGTAGACCACGGCTACCGGCGTGTCGGGGCTGTACGCGCCGCCGGCCAGCAACGCAGCGACGACGTGCTCAATCTGACTCACGCTCAGATAGAGCGCCAGCGACGCGCCGTGCCTCGCCAGATCGCGCAGGTCCTCGCCGGGGGGCACAGGGGTGCGCCCGGCCACCCGCGTTATGATGAGCGTCTGGGTCACCTCGGGTACGGTCAACTCCACACCGAGGCGGGCCGCCGCGGCAAAGGCTGCCGTGACTCCCGGCACAATCACGTAGGGCACGCCCTGCTCGTCAAGGGCGGCCATCTGCTCGTGGATCGCGCCGTACAGCGACGGGTCGCCGGTATGGACACGGGCCACCACGCCGCCCGCCCGCGCCGTCTCGACCATGAGAGCGACGATCTGCTCCAGCTCCAGGCCGGCGCTGCCCACAACACGGGCCGTTGGCGAGGCATACGTAGCCGGGACCGCCTCGTCCACCAGACTATCGGCGTAAAGGATCAGATCGGCCCGGGCGATAATGTCGCGCCCGCGCACGGTGATCAGATCGGGGGCGCCCGGCCCCGCGCCGATGAAGTAGACGGTACCAGGGTTGACGGGGTAGCTCATAGACGGTCTCCTCGGCGAACAATCACGAGCGACAGGTAGGGGCGACGCTGCAAGTCGAGGCTGCGCAGGTCGCGCACGATCAATTCCTCGGGCATCCCGACGTGCTCGGCGTAGAGGGCGTGCTCGAGCAGTCCGGTCTCCTCCAGAGCAGCCACGATGCGGGGCAGCGCGGGACCGGCCTTCAGCAGCACGACGGTCTCAAAGTCGGCGAGCACACGTCGCAGGCGGGTCGGATCATCCTCGTGGCTGGCAGGCAGCACAGCCAGCCGCTCCTCGGCCAGCGCCAGGGGAACGGCGCCAGATGCCGCCGCCGCCGCGAACGAGGTCACGCCAGGAATGATCCGCAGTTCCAGCCCTGGAGCCAGAGCGACGAGTTCGCGCCGGAGATAGATGATCGTACCGTAGAGCAACGGATCGCCGAGCAGCAGATAGACCCCGCGCCGGCCCCCTTCCAGCGCCGCGGCGATGGTCTCCGCAGCCGACCGCCAGGCCGCGCGGACCTGCCCCGCCTCGCGGACCATCGGCAGCGTGACCTCGACAATCGTCTGCCGCTGGCGGTCCAGCCAGGGGGCCGCGATGCCCAGCGCCAGGCTCGGCGCATCATCGCGACCACGGGGGGCAAAGACCACCTCGGCAGCCTGGATGGCGCGCAGTCCCTTCAAGGTGAGCAACTCCGGGTCGCCGGGGCCCAGGCCCACGGCAGTAAGGAGAGGGTGATCGGTCATCGTGGTATACTTTCTGTGTGTTGCCTGGCGCCATTCGCGGGGCGCACAACGCTAGAATGAACACATGAATTGTTCTTGGGAGGGCCACACCCTCCCAAACCCTCCTGCCAGGGAGAGCTTCCCACATATTTTCAGGCCTCCATCATGAACATACGTTTTTCCCGGCAGGGCTGCGCCCTCTTCAATTGATATGAGTCATACCGACGATAGAGCCTCATCAGAACGACTCGCAACGCATTTTTTACGTCTGGCGCTTCGGCGCGCTGCGCGTGGTACAGGATCACAACCTGCGTTCTATGCTCAGAGATCCGCTATGCAACCGGTTCCGGATCTTTCGGCCCTCCTCGGTACAATCCCCTGGGTGCTTGTCGGGGGAGTCGCGCTCCGCGCCTATATGCCCGAGCGCGCAACGCTGGACATAGACATTCTCATTCACGAGCGCGACGCTCCAGCAGTTCAGACAACGCTGTGCGATGCCGGCTATCAATTCAGGGGCAGCCTGAGTATCGGCGGGTTTACGGTCCAACTGGACGATGAAACGCCAATTGATGTGCTCACCCGCGCCGATCCGTGGCTCGATACAGCGTTGAGCAACCCTGTATACGACCTCGCTGGCCTTCCCGTCCTGGCGCGTCCATTCCTCGTTCTGATCAAACTCCAGGCTGGTCGCACCCAGGATCTTGCCGATGTCCAGCGACTCCTCGGCCTGGCCTCCCTGGCCGAACGAGCGGAAGCACGGCAGGTGGTCAAACAGTATGCGCCGGAGCTGCTCGAAGATTTTGACTCGCTCAGCAACCTTGCCGATCTCGAGTTCGGAGCACCGTCAGCCTGAAACAGGGGAAACCGGGTTTCCCCATGCCACTCCCTGGCGAGAGGGTGGGGGAAGGCTTTGCCCTCCCAAGAACAAATTACTTTTGTTTCACCCATACCGCCACAAACACCGGATTCAGCGCCTCCAGCCGCAGGTCGTCCTGAATGGGCGTTCCGCGGCTGATGTGGACCTGGTAGAGCCGCGCGTCGGGCAGGCGCTGGCGCACATCGTGGAGCCGTTCGAGGGTCACCAGGTTGAGCACCAGGCGCCCGCCAGGGCGTAGCCGTTGCTGCGCAAAGTCGAGCAGCGCCTCCAGACGTTCGCCGCTGCCGCCGATGAAGATCGCGTGGGGATGGGGCAGATCGGCGCAGGCGGCCGGGGCCTCGCCGTGGATCAGGTGCAGGTTCGGGGCGGGGAAGCGGCCCAGGTTCTCGCGGATGTGGGCGCACAGCGCCTCCCGGCGTTCCACCGCATAGACCGTGGCCGTCGGTTGGCTACGGGCCGCCTCGATACCCACCGACCCGCTGCCCGCGCCGATGTCCCACAACACCTCGTCCGGCCCCAGGGCCAGTTCGGCCAGGCTCAACAGGCGCACTTCGCGCTTGGTGATCAGCCCGGCCTCGGTGCTGAAGGCCGCGTCGGGAAGGCCAGGAGCGCAGGCCGCCGGCAGAGCGGCCCGGGCCGCCGCATCGGGCTGCTGATCGACCCCATCGCGCCAGACCACCAGGACGTTCAGGGGGGCGAAGGTCCGGGTGGTCGCCTCAGCGAGGGTAGTGCGCACAATGCGCTGCCCCGTCTCGCCCAGGTTCTCGCAGATGGCGCAGGCCGCGCCGGATGGCAGGCCGGCCTCGATCAATGCCCGGGCGATCACCGCCGGAGTGTGACGGTCATCGGTAAGGATGGCCGCCTTCGGGGCGCGCTGCACGCTGCGAACCACCTCGTCAAGAGGACGGGCATGGGCGCTCAGAAGCGCGGCATCATGCCATGGCTCGCCCAGGGCGGCAAAGGCCAGTTGGTACGAGGTGGGCGCCGGGACGATCTCCAGTTCCTCGGGCGCGAACCAGCGCCGCAGACTGGCACCGATCCCGTACCACAACGGATCGCCCGACGCCAGCACGACCGCCTGTTCGCCACTGTCGAGAGCCTCGCGCAGGCGCCGGGCCACCGCGGGCAATCCCAGACGCACACTGAGCCGCTCGCCGCGGTAAGCCGGGAAGGCCTCCAGATGGCGCTCGCCGCCGACCAGTAGATCGGCGTGCAACACGCGGGCGATCAAGGCCTCAGGGAGACCGGCGCAACCGGCGCCGGTCAGGCCTACCACCAGGATGCGCCGGGAAGCGCCGGGTCTCGCCTGGTTCATAAGAGTCTCTCCTGGTGTGAAAATAGGCCGTGTACGGGAGGGTTTGGGAGGGCTGCGCCCTCCCAGGAAACAACCCGCCCGCGGGGAGGGTTTGGGAGGGCTACGCCCTCC
>CAKZKA010000257.1 GCA_937120965.1 uncultured Chloroflexota bacterium | reverse complement strand
TGGGGAACCCCGGTTTCCCCATTGGCCAACCGCGGTTGGGCGCGGCTGGCGCCCCACAGGCAGGGGTGCGGTTCGACAGGCTCACCGCAGGTGGGGAAACCCGGTTTCCCCGTACGTTCACGGTAGGGAGGGGGCCTGGGGAACCCCGGTTTCCCCGCATGTTCACGGTAGGGAGGGGGATGGGGAACCCCGGTTTCCCCATTGGCCAACCGCGGTTGGGCGCGGCTGGCGCCCCACAGGCAGGGGTGCGGTTCGACAGGCTCACCGCAGGTGGGGAAACCCGGTTTCCCCGTACGTTCACGGTAGGGAGGGGGAAAGGGGAAACCCGGTTTCCCCGCATGTTCACGGTAGGCCCCATGCGCGGGGCACACAACGCCAGAATGAAAATATTATTGTTCTTGGGAGGGCGCAGCCCTCCCAAACCCTCCCCGCCGGCGAGTTGTTTCCTGGGAGGGCGTAGGGGCGCGGCGCCGCCGCGCCCCTACGCCCAAACGCTCCCGCGCGCGGGCTATTTTCACCTCAGCAGTATCTGATGCGAAGAAGGAGAAGCGGCGATGACCTGCCTCGTGACGGGTGGCGCGGGCTTCATCGGCAGCCATACGGTGGATGCGCTCTTGCGCCGTGGTGATCGGGTGATCTGTCTTGACAACTTCACTCCCTACTACGATCCGGAGCGCAAACGCCGCAACCTGGCTTGGGCCGCTACGCAGCCGGGGTTTGTGCTGGTCGAGGCCGATCTTCGCGATGCCGAGGCGCTGGCCGGGATTTTTGAGCGTTATCGCCCGCGAGAGGTGGTACACCTGGCAGCATTGCCCGGCCCGCGGCCCTCGATTGCCAACCCCGCACTCTACGAACAGGTCAACGTCGGCGGCACAGTGCACCTGCTGGAGTTGGCCCGGCGCTACGACGTGGAACGCTTCGTTCTGGCCTCGACCTCATCAGTCTATGGCCGCGCCAGCAAGGTGCCGTTTGAAGAAGGTGATCCGACCGACCGCCCCCTTTCGCCCTACGCTGCGACGAAGAAAGCCGCTGAAGTGCTCGGCTATACCTTCCACAGCCTCTACGGCACGCCAATGAGCGTGGTGCGTTTCTTCACCGTCTACGGCCCGCGCGGGCGTCCGGATATGACGCCGTACGTCTTTGTTGATAGAATGGTACGGGAGCAGCCGATCGTGCTGTTCGAGCGCGGGGTCGAGTTGTATCGCGATTACACTTATATTGACGACATCGTTGCCGGTGTTCTCGCGGCGCTTGACCGGGCGCAGGGCTATGAGATCTTCAATCTGGGCAACTCAAGCCCGGTCGAACTCCAGCGCTTCGTTGCCTTGCTCGAACAGATCACCGGGATGCGCGCGGTAATTGAGGCGCAGCCCCTACCGCCCACTGAGCCGCTAATCACCTACGCCTCCACCGAGAAGGCGAGGCGCTTGCTGGGTTTTCGAGCCGGCACCAGGGTTGAAGACGGCCTGGCCCGCTTCTGGGAGTGGTACCAACTGGAAGTGCTGCCGTCCGTCAGGCGCCCGTAGGGTAGATGGAACGGCGCGTGTAGCAGGAGGGAGCCGGTGATGGCGCTGCCCGCTCCGTGGAAGGCGTGTTTCAGACGAACTCGACCACCTGGTCTTCATCTCCACACCTCCACACACTGAGTCACGTGGCTCCATTGACCAACGGTCACGTCAGGGCGGCCCGGCCCAGAACCTTCCTAACGGGATCGTCGTGAGTCTGTGAACTGAGTTATCTCATAGTTACTCGCCCGCTTCTCAGCCTTCGCCCACCGGGAAAGCGATCTAGAGACCTCCTCTCCACCCGGCGGAGCTGGAAGGGGCAAAGACCAGAACACTTCCTTACAAACCAGTTATTGGCCCGACTGTGCAAAATACGGTATACTCCTCACGAACATACCGTCGCGCACCACCCACAGGAGGCAGGCTGAGGCATGATTGTTGACAACACCAAGGGTTCATCTGCTGCGGAGGTGCCGGTGCCGGCGAGCCCGCCGGTAACGTCGGATGTTGCCGCCGAGGCCGAGATCGCGCGCGAAGGCTTTTCATTGTGGGAGCGCCTGCGCAGCCCGCGCACGCTTATCTCCTTTGGCCTGGCGATCGCGATTGTTGTCTTTGTCCTGCGAGGGTTGGATATTGACCTGGCGACCACCTGGCAGCACATGCGGCAGGCCAACCCCTGGCTGTTGCTGGCTGGCCTGGGCATTTTTTACCTGACCTTTCCTTTGCGGGCGCTGCGCTGGCGCGTGCTGTTGCGAAATGCGGGCGTGCCGGTTGATGAGGGCCGGCAGAGCTGGGCCTCGATGCCCGCGCTGATCGAGTACATCTATCTGTCGTGGTTCGCGAATTGTATTGTGCCGGCCAAGCTCGGCGATGCCTACCGGGCCTATCTGCTCAAGCATAACGGCAAGGTCAGTTTCTCGACCTCGATTGGCACCATCTTCGCCGAACGCCTGCTCGATATGCTCGGGCTGTTTGGCATGCTGGTCATCTCGGCCTACTTCACCTTCGGGGCGCATATGCCTGAAGGAACGCAGATCGTCTTCGGGTTTGGCGGGTTGCTGGTAGTCATGATCCTCAGCGGCCTGGCGGGTATGCGCTGGTTCAGCCCCCTGGTGCACCGGGTGTTGCCCCGTCGGCTACATGCGTTTTACGGGCGGTTTGAGTATGCCGCCCTGCGCTCGTTCCGCCCCGCCATTCTGCCGCGCCTGATCGTGTTGACCGCCGGGGTCTGGTTGCTCGAGGGCTTCCGGCTCTTCTTCGTGATCGAGGCGCTTGGCCCGGCTATCGGCACTCTCTCCCTCTCGGCGATTATTTTCGTGGCCCTCTCCTCATCACTGCTGACCGCGCTGCCAATTACGCCCGCTGGCCTCGGGGTCGTGGAGGGCACGATCACCGTCGTGCTCACCTTCTTCGGCGTAGATAAGCACCTGGGCGCGGCGGTTACCTTCCTCGACCGGCTGATCAACTTCTGGAGCATTGTCGTTGGCGGTTTCGTCGCCTATCTTTTCAGCAAACGTCGCTAATCCTACAACGAGACTTCGTCGCGGTGGGGGTTTCCCGCAGGTTCCCTTTCGCACCTCTCCGACGAGAGAGTTTGGGAGGGCGCAGCCCTCCCATGCTTCCCTCGAAGGGATGTGGGGAAACCGGGTTTCCCCATGCCCCTGCCGGGGGGGGTGATGGCTGCGCCCTCGCATCCTGTCGTTGTGTGGCGCAGCCGCATGGGGCCTGAGACAAGGTTCGGAGGAGATTCACCATAACCCGGTGGTAGCATGCGCGTCGGCGTTGATTACACTGCGGCGGTGTGGCAGGGTGCGGGGATCGGGCGCTACACACGCGAGTTGATCCGCGCCGTGGTCGGTCTCGATCCGTCGATCACCTATCGACTCTTCTACGCCGCAGGCGCCCTGCCCGCCACCTCGCCTTACCTGGCCGATCTGCGCGCCCTGGCCGCCGCGCACCCCAATGTCGAGCTTCGGCCCTTGCCTCTCAGCCCGCGTCTACTGACCATCCTCTGGCAGCGCCTGCGGCTGCCCCTGCCGGCCGAGCGCCTGATAGGCTCGATTGACCTGCTGCACGCCCCCGATTTTGTCTTGCCGCCCACCCGCGTCCGTACCCTGCTCACCATTCACGATCTCACCTTTCTGGTGCGGCCAGAGTGCGCCGAGGCCGGGCTGCGGCGCTACCTCGCGCGCGTCGTGCCGCGGGCGCTCCGCCGCGCCGATATGGTCCTTGTCGACTCGCAGGCCACAGCGGCGGACCTCGCGCGACTGCTCGGCGTCTCTGGATCGCGGGTGCATCTGATTTACCCTGGCGTTGACCCACGCTTCCAGCCGCTGCCCCCCGCCGCGCTGGAGGCCACCCGCGCGCGGTTGGGGTTGCCGGCGGCCTTTGTCCTCTTTGTTGGCACGCTGGAGCCGCGCAAGAACCTGCCGCGCCTGGTGCGGGCCTTCGCCCGCCTTGATGACCCGGAGCTGCACCTGGTCATTGCCGGACGGCGAGGATGGCTCTACGAGGAAATCTTTGCCACGGTCGAGCGGCTGGGTATCCAGAATCGGGTGCAGTTTCTTGATTTTGTTGCCGATGCAGATCTTCCGGCGTTGTATAATCTTGCGCGGGCCTTTGTCTACCCCTCGCTCTACGAGGGGTTCGGGTTGCCGGTGCTGGAAGCCCTGGCGTGTGGCACGCCCGTGGTGACCTCGGGCGTGTCGAGCCTGATCGAAGTCGCCGGCGAGGCAGCGGTGCTGGTAGATCCCCTCGATGAAGCTGTCATCGCCGCCGGCATTACCCGCGCTCTGCACGATGCCGCGCACCTGCGGGCCGCCGGGCCGGTGCAGGCGCGGTGCTTTCGCTGGGAGACGGCCGCGCAGCGTTTATTGGCATGCTACCGGACCCTCGGCGCCGGTGGACCGAGTAAAGGATCGCCTGATCATGTTTTCACAGAACGATCTGACTGCTGAGGCCATCCAGCGGGGCGCACTGCCGGGCCGCGGCTACGCCGTGGCCCGGCTGATCTCGCAGGTGCTCCATCCGGTGTTTCTCGGCGTGGCCAGTATCTTTATCGTTGGCCTGCTCGGAGTTGAGCCACGCCAGACGGGCCTGTACTGGGCCTTGCTCTGCACCGGGTTGCAGGTGCTACCGCCCACGCTCTTTTTCACCGTGCGTCTCCGGCAGGGCGCATATACCGATGACGATGTCTCAGTCCGCTCGCAGCGCAACGAGTTGTACCTCTTCGGTATTGTCAACCTGGTGGCCGGTATGGTTGTGCTGCACGCCCTTGGCGCGCCGCCGCCGATTCTGGCGATGGTGGCCTCGGGCATTGCCATCAGTGTCCTGGCCTGGCTCATCAACCTGTACTGGAAGATCAGCATCCACGCCTCGAGCATGGGCTCGACAGCAACCCTGGCTGCCCTCTACTCCGAGCCGCTGGGCCTGGGACTCTGGCTGTGCGCCCTGGTCCTGGGATGGGCGCGGGTGCGGACGCGCAACCATACGCCGATGCAGGTCGTCGCCGGCCTGACCCTGGCGGCGGGCTGCGTGGTTGGGGCGTTCGTGGCCTACGGGTTGCTGTAATGGGAGAAGCCGGGTTTCCCCAAACCCCTCCCGGCGGGAAGGGCTGGGGCGGGCGCCGCCACTCCAAACCACGCCCTGCGCGGGGATAAAATCAGCGGCCCTGGTTCTGCGCCGCGGCCCATTCCAGCCAGGTGAACAGCTCTGCGAAAACCCGGGCGCGCACCGGAGCGGCTGAGAGGGTCAGGTCGTGCAAGCCGCCCTCGATGGCGAGTAGCGTCACCCGTGGGCCGAGGCCCGGCCCGTAGCGGCGCATATGGGCCACGTTAAGCACCGCATCGGCGCGCAGCAGTCGCTCGTCCCAACGCGGGAGGAGCACCGAGCGCGTCGAGTGCATAATCAGCACCGGGCAGGGTATCGCCAGCCCGGCCTGGAGGCGATGCTGTCCCCGCATCACTGCCCGCATCCACCCGGCATAGGCCGGAAAGCCCTCCAGCGGTTTCCATGCCAGGTTGAACTGCCACTCGCCGCGATAATTGCGGTGCAGGCTATGGGCATAAAACGGCGAGACTGAGCCGTTGGCGGCGAGACGTGGATACCAGCGCCCCAGGCCGGCGAACAGGCGCGCCGGCCCAACCCGGTGCCACGGCAGGTGAAAGGCGAAGAAAGGGCTGTTCAGGAACAGGGCCTTGATCCGCTCGCGCCAGCGCCCCTCGTGGGCGTAGAGCGCAGCGATGAGGCCGCCGGTGGAATGGCCGTTGAGCAGGAACCAGGGGTGGTCCTCTTCGTTGAAGATGAGGGCGATGGCGGCATCAAGCTCGGCATAGTACTCAGGGAGATCAGTACAGAAATTTGGCGTCTGGCCGGGAAGGAGTGAGCGTCCACACTTGCGCAGATCGAGGGCGTAGAAGTGGTAGCCGTGGGCGTTGAAGGCCTCGGCCAGGTGGGTCTGGAAGAAGTAGTCCACAAAGCCATGGATGTAGAGCACTGCGCGGCCCGCCGGGGTGGCGGCGCGACGGCGCACCAGCGTGGCAATGACCGGTCCTTCGCTGTCGGGAGGGAATTCGAGGCGACGGGCCTCGAAGCCTGCCAGGGCGTGATCGGCGCCCCATGGAGTAGCGGTGAACGTCGTAGCCATAGCCTGCGTGTATATTGCTCCAATGTGAAAATACGGGGAAGCCAGGTTTCCCCACCTGCGGTGAGCCTGTCGAACCGCACCCCTACCTGTGGGCGCGGCAAGCCCTCCCCAGCGGGAGGGTTTGAGAGGGCTGCGCCCTCCCAGGAGAATCTCGTTTCATTCTTGTAGCGTGCGGCTGCGCCGCACGGGGCCTCTACTGGCTGCCAGCCTCCCAGCGAATAACCACCTCAGCATCGCCGCCACTGACCGGTACCGCCACATAGGCGCTGGTGCGGATGATCTCGACGGTCGCGGGCAGGCTGGCGCCGTTGAGGGTCACCTGGAGCGGGCGAGTGGCGATCTCCGGGGGCACGAAGAGGCGCACTTCGGCGCGTTCGGCGCTGCCGGTGAAGTTCAGCGTGATAGCATTCGCCTCGCGGCGCCAGTGGTAGGCCGCGTAGCCATCGGCGGCAGCGTAGCGGGCCACGGCGTAGACCTCTTCGAAGCGCGGGTCGGCGGCCCAGCGCGGCGCGAGCAGCAGGTCGCGGTAGCCACTGGCCCGATCGGTGAACCCGGCGGCGCCTTCCATCAGCGCGCCGAGCATTGCCCCTGCTCCCCAGCCGTCGGTGGCCAGCGTGTCGGGCCCCTGGACGCCCGGCACACCGGTGGGATAATACCACAGGTAGGTCGCGCCGGTAAGACGGGTCAGCTCGGCGTAGCGCCGGAGGATGTCGAAGCCGTAGGCTTCCAGGCCATAGCGAAAGGCGCCACGGGCCAGTTCGCCGCCCACGAGCGGCATGATGCCGCCATTAACATACTCGCCCGGATTTTCGCCCTTGCCCCCGGCCATTCCGAAGCTTCCTGACGGGAAGGGTGGATCAATGCTGTACCATTCTGCAAAGGCGCGCGTAAAATCGCGGCGCCGGTAGTACTCCTCAACGATCTGCTGGCCCTGCCACTGGTCCAGCACTTCACGATTGAGGGCGTAGGCGTTGGAGAGGCTGAGTTGCGCTGCCGGGTTCACCCCTTCGGGCCGCACTGCCGGATCTTCGGGGATGAAGTGGGTGAAGAACCGGCCGTTCCAGCTCAGATCGTTCAGACGCTGCATCAGGTCGCGGCTCCGGGCGCGCCAGGTCTCGGCCAGGACCGGGTCGCCCACGCGCTCTTCAACCCGGGCCATCAGCGTCAGGGCGTAGGCCAGGCCGGTATTGTCGCCGTGGAACGTGCCCCAGACGGTATCCGCGTCGATCCAGTGGCGGGGCGCCGGACGCCCGTCGGGGCTGATGGTGGTCGGGCCATAGGCGAAGTCCCACATATCAATAGTGTAGGGGCGGCGCACCAGGCCCCGTTCGGCGTTCCAGCGCAGCGGGTCGCTGGTGATATAGCGCAGCGCGCGCCGCATGGCCTCCAGGTTGGAGCGTAGCCAGGCGTCGTCGCCGGTCATTTGCCAGGCTTCGTAAACGCCCTGAACGAAGAGGAACTCCAGGTCACTTTCGACTTCTTTGCGAAAGGCGCGCACCGAGCGCTCGGGGTAATCAATCACGTCGGGGAAGCTGCCGTCGGGCCGCTGGGCGGCGCGAAAGGCGTCGAGCAGGCTGGTCACATCGCGTTCAAAGTAGCGAAAGCCGCGACCCTGGTAGACATGGTCGCGCAACCAGAGGAGAGGATTGTCGGGCGAGCGATAGCCGCGCACCGGACGCCCGTCGAGGTCATAGGCGACCACGTCCTGTTGCATGAAAGCGCGCAAGCGGGGGTAGAGGGCGTCGAGGTCGGGCTGGCCGGTATGGAGCTCGGTGACAGGATCGAGCGTAACGAAGCGGCTGCGTGCTCCGGCCACCTGCCCGTTGATCACCACGATGGCCCACTGCTCGCCGGCGTGCCCGCGCGGTAGCAGGGTGATCTCACCATAGCCAGCGGTAACCTCGGTCGTTGCCACCCCCGCGGGTCGCAGAGAACTGTCGAAGAGGCGCACTTCGAGGGGACCGCTGTAGCCGGGCACCCGCAGTGTGGCAGTAAATGGGATCAGAGGGCGCGCCACGGGATGGGCCGCGTTGCTCAGGGAGGCGCGGAACGGCGCGGCGGGCAGGCGCAGCAGCTCATCGGGATAGCGCCGTTCCCAGCCCGGCTCGAGAGGCTCGGCTACGGCGCGCTGCCCATCGGTGGCAATGATAGCGTGGCGCGCGAAGAGTTGCACCTGGAAATCGTCGATCCACAGCGGCGGCGTGCGCGGCGGCCCGAGGGCCTCGCCGCCAGCGCGTCGCCAGGCGCTGAGGAACGGCTCGACCAGGCCGTAGGGAGCGGGTGGGTCCGGCGGGACCGCAGCAGCGCAGGCGGCCAGCAGCGCGAGCAGGCTCACACCCGTGATGCTGCACGCGAGATGCGTGATACGCCGCACGGTACGCGTCACAATGCGCGGCAGGGTCAGTTTGATACGCAACGCTTCACCTGATATGAACATATGGGGAAACCGCGTTTCCCCATGCCCCTGCCTGTGGGGGCGGCAAGCCCTCTCCACCGGGAGGGTTTGGAAGGGCGCAGCCCTCCCAAGAACAAGCATGTTCGTTCTGGCGCTGTGCAGCGGAGCCGCATAGACGGCTGATGTGAACATATGGGGAAACCGGGTTTCCCCTGGTTTACCTCAGGCCAGCGAATGCGGCGCGTCGGCGTGGTGCGGGTTGTGCTCCACGCCCGGTGCTGCCTCCCCGTCGTCGCCGGGCATACCACGGGTCACCAGTTTGCTGAGTGGAAGGCGAACGGTCATCGTCGTGCCCTGGCCCACCTCACTCGCGGCCTGGATGACGCCACCGTGGTTCTCGACAATGGTGCGACAGATCGCCAGCCCCAGGCCGGTGCCGGAGTTTTTGCTGTTGCTCGCCTGTTTGGTTGTCACAAAGGGTTGAAAGATCTGGGTGAGCATCTCGGCGGGTATGCCAACTCCCGTATCCTGGACCGAGAGTTCGATCTGATCCTCGATGATCTGCGTGCTGACGATAATGCGCCCGTAACCCCGGTCGCGCAGCGCATCGCGGGCGTTGGTGAGCAGGTTAATCAACACCTGGGTGATCTGGCCACTATCGCAGTAAATGACAGGCAGGGGTTGCAGGCGTTCCTCAATCACCACGTTCAGGCGGATAAAATCGGGCTGTAGCAAGACGATTGTTTCGCGCACCAGGTCGTTCAACTGGCAGGGCTCGAGCCTCGGTTCACGCCAGCGCGTAAACGAGAGCAGCCCGCGGGTGATGCTCTGGCCGCGGGCACAGGCGCGTCTGGCCACATCAAGGGCGTTATCCTTTTCCTGGGGATCGTCGGTGCTCAGCCCGAGCTGTGTAAAGCCGTAAATGGCGGTGAGGAGGTTGTTGAAATCGTGCGCTACACTTGCCGCAAATGTGCCCAGCGCAGCCAGTTGGGAGGAGCGCATCAACTCCTCCTGTCTGGCGCGCAGTTCATCAACCAGGCGCGTGGCGTGGTTGGCCAGGTCCTGGTTACGCCGGCTTTCTTCCTGCAACGCGGCCATGGTCTTGAAGGAGTGGTGAGCCATAAACAGCGGCAGCACGGCGGCCAGGGTCAACCAGGGGTTGGTTGACCAGATCCAGGCCAGGATGGCGCCGAAGGGCAGGGTAATGAAATGCACCCAGTGCACCTCGCGAAAGCTGGCGCGGTAGATCTCGAGCAGTGGCTGACTGCTGGCCAGGGCGACGATCGTGGAGACCAGGACCGTATTGAGGGCGTAATACGCGGCAGCCAGAGCCACAAAGGCCAGTAACCCGCGGAGACCGCTAAATGGCGGGCTTCCCGGTGTGGCCAGCAGGGAGTAGATGATAATCAGGGTCAGAAAGGTGATACTGCGCTGTGCAGCATTGAAGAGGCCCTTGTACCAGGGCCGCCTGCGCAGCCGGTCAACCACCAGGGTACCGAGAAGCACAACCAGGACTCCGAACGGACCAACTACGGGTACAAGAAAGATGATGGGCGCATCAACAACGGTCATGACCACGCGGTGGCGCTGATCGAGACCGAAGTCAACCTCGAAGTAATCGGCCAGCACAAGAGCGACGGCACTAACGCATAGCGCCACCAGACCGGACAAAGGGACCTGGGCAGAGATGATCGTCACAACGACGCCGCACAGCGCCACGCCCCACAAGGTATATATGTACCAGCGCGCCGCCCTTGGGAGTGTGCTCATCATACGCTCATCTCGTGACGGAGCCTGGTACCTGAGTAACCCACGGCTCCGAACCAGTGGCCTGACAAGGTGATCCTGGTGGATAGAGCGGGAAGAGGTGAGGGAGGGCGCGGCTCTCCGTGCAATCATCCGGCTGTCACCACAAAATTGTCAGGCCAGCGGTCAATCGGTGCTTGTTCGGCAAGCCGTTGCCGATCGCGAGGCATAGCTCCGGTCAGGCTGCTCGAAGCTTACGATTGGCCAGGCATCGCGTGTGGAACCGCAGTACCAGGAAGTATAGCGCCTGATCCAAACCATCGCGCTACAAAAAGAACGAGCAGAAGGGGTGAACCCTTCTGCTCGCGCGAACCGGGAACGGCTAAAACCTAGCCCCACTTGCCCCCTGCACCTGCCGCCAGAAGGAGCGAGGCGATCGCCCCCATCAGCAGAGAGATCTTGATGTAGAGGTTTACGGCGTGCCACTTCATCTTCGGAGACCCCTTTCTTCGCTGTTGCTGGATATGACCAGTGTGCCTCGGGTCCCCTCCGCTCCGCTTCGGGCAATCTGCCCCATTCCGCTCGGACACTTCGACCGTAAATTTTCCGATTCACACCGAAATAGTAACAAAAAAGTTGAGATCGCGCAAGTCGCTCAGATGTTTAAATTACTCAAGAGGCGCTCAACCCGACGGTTGGCCGCGTCGAGCACGGCCCGCGCCGCAGCGCCGGCCTCGTCTTCACGAACGATGCTCACCCCCAGGAGGATTTCCAGGCCGCTTTCGAGCACGAATGAAAGGTGTGTCAGGAAGGTGTCCAGCTCACCCAGGGGTTGGCGTTGCAGCCGTTCGAGCCGAAAGGAGCCTTGCGCGCCGATGGCGCGGTTGAGGGCCTCGATGGTGGCAGTGGCGGCCAGCAGGGAGCGCGACGCAGGGTCGGTGATGCCGCAGGCGCTGCTGCCTTTGAACCGCTGCTCCTGCAGGCCGAGGAGCACCTCAACGCGCGTTTCCTCTTCGCCCGCGCTGATCGACACCTCCAGCAGTTGCAGCCGGCGCCCTGTTGAAGCGGCTTCACGCTCCGCAACCTGTACCAGGCTGATCTTGCGGTGGTCGAGACGTATGCCGCCCCGCACGTAGAGGATGGACTCGATGTCTCGCACAATCTGCTTGGGGTTGCGCTGGGGTGTGCCAACCACGTGGATCTCGTCAATCTGCCCCTGAGGATCGGTGATCAGTCGCGCTCCCTGAACGCCTCGAACCTGGTAAATCAGTTGTTCGAGCAGCATCGGGCTGAATGATTGGGCATCTGCGGTCATGGTTGTTCCTTGCCTCCTGGGAATGAGTGTGTAATCGGTGCGAATAATGGGTCACGCAGGCTCGAAGATCACGCAGCGCCGGGAGGATGAGGCCCTTCCAGGGACCGCCTTGCGCGCCAGTCTACTGACCGGCGCCAAGGGGCGGGGTCCGCACGGGGGTTGGGGCCGGGGAAGCGACTACAGGGCGGCAAATAGTCTGGTAGCACAGTATGGCGACGCCGAGGGTGAGCAGCACATCGCCCAGGCTGAAGACATTGGCAAAGGGAATGCCGGCGGGCACGGGGAAAATGTCGGTCAGGAACCAGAGCCGCACGTTGTCGGCAACGGCGATCGAATTGTTGCTCACCGGTAGACCCTCGATGGGATAGTGCTCCAGGCGACCGGCGTAGCGCGCTGCCTCGGGAGCTACCGGCATATAGCCGTTGTTCGCGGCAATGGCAATCGTGTTCAGCAGTACGCCGACAGCGATCAGGGTGGCGCCGGGAATCCGGCGATTGAGCAAGATCCAGATCACGAGCAGCACCATCGAGAGCAGGTAGAGGGGGGCAGTGGCAAAGGGGATCAGCGCTGTGTCACGGAAGGGCGTAAAGATCAACAATTGCAGGCCGAAGCTACCAACCACCAGGGGCAGCCAGCGCAGGTCGAGCGCGGCGAAGTTTCGCAAGGAGCCGCCTCGAGCCAGCGCCACAGCAATGACGACCAGAACAATGAGGCCTTTGAGCATACCTTCCTCCTCACAAGACGAACGCGAACGTCAGCCTGCCATGGGGTCACGCCGACGGTTACGCAAGGTTCGAACACGAGGAACGCAAAAGCCAAAGTATGAGCTTCGGATTCTTACTGGCCGCGAGATTTTACCATAACTTTAGAATTGCGCAACAGGCCTGTTGCAAGTACGTGTTCACATGTGGGGTAAGGCGTCACCCCCGGCGTGCGGGCGTCCCGCCCGCAAGGGCCTGGATGCGGGCAAGATGCCCGCGCACCCAGGAGAAGTGTGAACACGTACTGTTGCAACGTGAACATAGGGAACCCGGGGTTCCCTCCGCTCCTGTTCACCGGGATGCCAGGCGCCCCCACCGGCAGGGGTATGGGGAACCCCGGTTTCCCCGTATGTTCACCTCAGTCATCCATGCGGCTGCGCCGCACAACGACAAGATGAACATGGGTTTTTCTTGGGAGGGCGCAGCCCTCCCAAACCCTCCCCGCCGGCAGGCTATGTTCACCTCAGACGCCCATTCGCGGGGCGCACAACGCCGCGATGAACATGGGGCGTCTTCGGGAGGGCCGCCCCCTCCCTGGCCCTCCCCCGCTGGGGGAGGGAACCAGGCGCCTCCCCGCAGGGAGGGGATTGGGGAAACCTGGTTTCCCCGTATTTTCACCTCAGCCCTGGGAGCGCTACCGGCGCGACCTTGACGGCCGCGGGTCGAGGGCCTATGATGAACCTGTTCTGTGTCTCCTTGCCGCTGCCGGCACGTCTGGTCTGTTAACCTGGTTGTGATGAGTGGGAAAGGCTTTGCCCTGCTGCGAGGCTTCCCGTCGCATCCATCATCTATGTGGCTGCGCCGCACAACGCCAGAATGAACATATTATCGTTCTTGGGAGGGCGAAGCCCTCCCAAACCCTCCCGCGGGCGGGCTATTTTCACCTCAGTCATCCATGCGGCTGCGCCGCACAACGCCAGAATGAACATATTATTGTTCTTGGGAGGGCGAAGCCCTCCCAAACCCTCCCCGCTGGCGAGTTGTTTCCTGGGAGGGCTACGTCCTCCCAAACCCTCCCGCGGGCGGGCTATTTTCACATCAGATCTCTCCTGATAGAGGGAACCACAAATGGCGCGCATGCCTGTGATCTTTGTGCCCGGTCTGTGTGGCTCATTTAACCTGCTGGTCCTGCTCGATTTTCAGGGGCCACGCCTCACGGGTTGGAACTTTCCGCCTTTTATCAGCTACGGAAAACACTTCCTCGAAGCCTTCGAACGCGCCGGCTACGTCCGGGACAGGGATCTGTTCGTGGCTTTCTACGACTGGCGCAAGTCGATCCAGGATGCGGCGCGCCTGTACCTCAAGCCCTGGATTGACCGGGCGAAGCAACGCGCTGGCGCCGACAAGGTCGTCCTGGTGGGCCACAGCATGGGCGGTCTGGTAGCGCGGAGCTACATTCAGGGGCCTGACTATGCCCACGATGTTGCCCGATTGTTCACACTGGGCACGCCTCATCGTGGCGCAGGCGAGGCCTATTACGCCTGGGGCGGCGGCCAGTTGCGCTCCGATCCTGCTGTCAAGGCGGTCTTCGATGTGTACCTCTGGTACCTCCGGCACACCCATCCCTTCCAGACGCAACTGGACCCGCTGCGGACCATCCGTACCCAGGTGCCCGGTCTCCGCGATTTGCTGCCGATTGACAATTACCTGCTCAATCACCCGGGTCCTCCTCTGCCTAAACCTGAGGCTTCGCACCGGGAGCGCAACCTGGTGGGCCTGATGCTGAACCAGCCGGCGCAACTGGAACTGCTGGCCCGGCGGGTGCCGGTTACGACGATCCGGGCGAAGGGCTTTCCGACCATCCGGGCGATTGTGGTGGGCGGCCCGCCCATTCCGCCGGGGGATCCGCCGCGGTTCCCCGACGGAGAGCCGGTGCAGGACGAGGTTGACCTTGATGGCGACGGCACTGTGCGCTCCGCCAGCGCCGAGCTGGCGCATCAGAACATCAACAATCTCGATCCGTTGTCCGGCACGAGCCACGGGGTGCTGCCGGATCATCCCGAGGTGCTGGATCTGCTGTTCGAAGAACTGAGGAGAACTGAAGAGCCGGGTCTTCCGACACCCCCACTCGGCGCGCCGCCGGTCGAGGAGACGAAGCTGGTGGTGCTTACCGCCTCGCCGGTAACGATGGTGGTGGAGACGCCGGCCGGCCCACCCCTGCCTGGCGCGGGTGTTCTGGGCGCGCCGGTCGAAGTGTTGGGCGCCCCCGCGCGCCCGCGCCGGGTACGCGCCCGCGATCACGGTCACGGTGGCAAGCATCTGAATATCGCTGTCATTCCCAACCCGCCCGCGGGGGCCTACCGCGTGCGCCTGCATGGTACGGCGACGGGTAGCCTGGCCCTCGGCGCGATGCTGGTGAGCGCAGAGCCGGTGACCGTGCTCGGCGCCGCCGAAGGCGCCGGGCAAGGTATGGCAGCGCAAACCACGCATACCGCGATCAGCACCGTGCACGGGCAGGTGGCCAATGGCACGGATCTCTTCTACGAGGTGGTCGTTACTGAGATAAGCACTCCCCCGGACGTGCATCTCGATGCCCGGGCCACCGCGGCTGACGCGATGGCGAAACTGCGCGTGGCGATGGGCGGTGGAGAGGTCCTCGGCGGCGCCCCGGTGGCGGAGGTGCTGGGCCAGGCGCCGCCAGAGGTGCGCGAAGCCGCCGAGGTGGTGCTGGGCGGCGATATGGCCGCCACCGAGGCAGCGCTGGAGACCCTCGGCGGCGCCGAGCCGACGGCAATGGCCGACGCCCTTACGGTCGTCGCCCGCGATGTCGTCGGCGCGCAGGATGTCGCGCTTGCCGAGGCGCTGATCGTGCAGTTGCAGGCCTTGAAGAGGGAGTGATGCGCGGCGCCTGTTGATGGTGGGGGGAACCCGGATTTCCCTATGTTCACGCCAGACACCTATGCGGCTGCGCCGCACAACGCCGGAACGTGTAGACGCAGCGGCGCTGCGTCTCTACGCCCAACCCTCCCCGCAGGGAGGGACGTAGAGAAACCCGGTTTCCCCATATATTCACCTCAGCCCTGGAGCAGCCGCTTGGGCGAATGGTTCCACAGAGTGGTGTTGTTCCTCCGCGGCGCCGTACCGCTGGCCCTGGTGGCGCTGGCGCTCGTCGGCGTGCCGACCATGCTGGCCTGGTGGTTGCTGGGGGGGCCGCTGGGCTGGCGTCACCTGCTGGTGGGACTGGCGAGCGCAGCGATCCTCTTTGCCCTGGGGGGGCTGGCCCTGGGATGGGCCATCGGGCGGCAGCGGCAGGATCTATAGTTCAGGCGGCGCGTTGCACCGCATAGTCGGCGATGCGAGCCAGCGCTTCGCGCCCGGGACCGGGAGGGACCCGGGCGAGCATGCCGCGGGCGCTCTCGGCGCAGCGCAGCACCTCCGCGCGGGCCGGGGTCAATCCATAGCGGCGCACTGTATCAACGGCCCAGCTTTGCTCGGCGGTATCGGTGCTGTCAAGGGCAGCCGCCAGGCGCGGGCCGTTGCCGAGGGCCGCGGCGAAGATAAGCGGCAGGGTCACCACTCCGGCGCGAAGGCTCGCGCCCGGGGCCGCGCTGCCGTTATGTTCGGTGAAATCGCGCACCTCGTCGCCGAGGCGCAGAGCCAGACCCAGCTCGTGGCCAAAGTGACCCAGGGTCTCGATGTGCTCTGGATCGGCGCCCGCAGCGGCGGCGCCGGCCTTGCAGGCGGCCACGATGAGCGCGGCATCGGTGTGGCCGATGCGTTCCAGGTGGCGCGCTCGTCCCTCCTCCAGCGGCTGGAGCGGCGCCGCTGGCATCAAGATCCCCTCGGTGATCTGCTTGACCGCCTCGGTAAAGAAGATGATCACCCGTGGGTCAGGGCTGAGGGCCATCTCTCCGGCGGCCAGGGCAAACAGGTAGTCGCCAACCATCAGGGCTACGCCGTGGTTCCAGGGGCCAGCGCGCGGCCGACCACGACGGCGCTCGGCTTCATCTACCAGATCGTTGTGGGTTTGGGTAGCAGCGTGGATCAGTTCGACCGCCGCCGCGGCGTGGATGACCTGTTCAAGATGGTAACTGGCAGTTTGCGCGGCCAGGAGTACCAGCGCGGCCCGTAAGCGGGGCACGTCCGGCGGTGACAGGTGCGACCCGGCGATACTGATCACCGCGGCGCGGGCGTGTGTCCGCTCGTGGATGATCTGCTCTACCTGCTGCAGATCGGCGCTCAAGTTGGGAGAAAACTCGATGTGGCGCATAGGTTGCCGCTGCGGCCTCAGGTGTTCTTCACCTTTTCATTATACGGCGCAAATGGAAATACGGGGAACCCGGCTTATGGTGTGGGGCAGGGCTGAGGTGAAATATGGGGAAACCGGGTTTCCCCACGCCCCTCCCTGAGGGGAGGGTTTGGGAGGGCGCAGCCCTCCCAAACATACACCTGTTTTCATCGTGGCGTTGTGTTCCCCGCGAATGGGACCTGTACACGGCTTTCCCCAGGAGAAAGGTGTAATGCGATGACAGAGCTTCCCCGCCTCGCTCGGGTTCTTGGCCTTACCGTCGGGCTTGCCGCTGGCGCCGTGGGGATCGGCGCCGTCGCCGCCTTGCGCCGTTCGCTCCCCCGGGTCAGCGGGCGGCAGCCGCTGCCAGGTCTCGCCGCCGAGGTCGAGGTGCGCCGCGATCGCTGGGGTATTCCGCATATCTATGCCGCCGGTAACGCCGATCTGTTTGCCGCTCTGGGCTACGTGCATGCCCAGGACCGGCTCTGGCAGATGGAGTTGAACCGCCGCACCGGGCGGGGGCAACTGGCCGAAATCTTCGGGCCTGTGGCCTTGAGTTCCGATCAGTTTGTGCGTACCCTGGGCTTTGAGCGCCTGGCGCGCCGTGAGGTCGCGTTACTCGATGATGAGACGCGCATGATCCTCGAGGCGTATGTGTGTGGCGTCAACGCCTGTCTGGAAGCCAGCCGCGGGCGGCTGCCGCTGGAGTTTACCCTCCTGGGTTTTCAGCCGCGCCCCTGGGAGCTGGTGGATATTCTCGTCTGGCCCAAGATCATGGCCCTGACGCTCTCGGCGAACTGGACGGGCGAGTTGCTGAACAGCAAGATCATCGCCGCCGTGGGCCACGAGCGCGCCGCGGCCATTGCGCCGCGCTACCCGGGCGCGGCGGTGGTCAGCGTGCCCCCCGAGGCGGAGTTGCCGCCGCATCTCGGCGAGGGCGCCCTGCGTCTTGCCGCTGAGGCGGCCCCCTTTACCGGCGAGAGCGGCACACCGCAAGGTTCCAACGCCTGGGCCGTCTCCGGTGCGCGTACCACGACGGGCCGGCCCTTGCTGGCTGAAGATCCCCATCTCAGCCTGGGGCTGCCCGGCCTGTGGTACCTGGCCCATCTCGAGGGTGGCGATTTCAACGTGGCCGGCGCCACCATCCCCGGCACCTGCGGTGTGATTATCGGGCACAACGAACGCATCGCCTGGGGCCAGACCAATACCATGACCGACAACCAGGATCTCTACATCGAACGCTTTCATCCCGAAAACCCCGACCTCTACGAGTGGCGCGGCGAGTGGCGCGAGGTGGAGAGCCTGCGCGAGGAGATCGTGGTCAAGGGCCAGAAAGAAGTTGTGCTGATTGACGTGCGCCTGACCCATCACGGCCCGATCATTGATGAAATTGCCGGCCCGGAAGGCTCGCCGTTCCGGCGCGCCGAGCCGGCCGTGCCGCATCAGGCGCTGGCCCTGCGCTGGACGGCCCTCGATCCCTCGCCGGCGGTGACGCGGGCCGTGCTGCGTCTCAACCGCGCCCGCGACTGGGACGAGTTCCGCGCCGCGCTGGAGGATTGGGACGTGCCGCCACAGAACTTCGTCTATGCCGACGTGGATGGCCACATCGGTTACGCGGTGGGCGGCCGTTTGCCCGTGAGGGCCAGGGGTGACGGGCAGACCCCGGCGCCCGGTTGGGATGGCGAGCATGAATGGCAGGGCTTTATCCCTAACCTGGCCCTGCCCGCCGTCCTCGACCCGCCCGGTGGCCTGGTCGTCACGGCGAACAACCGGATCGTTGGCGCCAGCCATCCCTACCACGATGCGATCCACGGCGAGTGGGCCAACCCCTACCGCGCCGAACGGATCACCGAGTTGTTGAACAGCGTGGAGCGGCACGATGTGCGGAGCTTCGCGCGCATCCAGGCCGACCTGCGCTGCCTGCCGGGGCTGCGTCTGGCCCGCCTGGTGGCGCGTCTGGAACCCCAGGAGCGCCTGGAGCGAGCCGCGCGTGACCTGCTGGCGGCCTGGGACGGTGAGTTGACCGCCGACGCCCCTGCTGGCGCGGTCTACGACGCGGTGCGTTACCACCTGCTGCGGGTAGTCTATGCCGAGCTTGGCGAGTTGATCGGCGCCCAGGGCGGCCTGGGCGCGTTTGGCGCCTTGCCGTCGAACAGCTACCTGGAGCGGGCCTTGCCCGAGGTGCTGGCGCGGGCCGAAGCCGCCGATCCGGCACAGCCCGATGCCTGGCTCGGCGGCCAGCGCAGTTGGGGCGCGGTGCTTGGTGAGGCGCTACGCCTGGCGGTGGCCGAGCTGCGCGAGAGACTCGGCCCCGATCCGGCCCGATGGAGCTACGGCAAGGTACACACCCTGACCCTGCGCCACCCGCTGGGGAGCGTCCCGGCGCTGGCGCCGATCTTCAACCGCGGCCCCTGGCCCACCGGCGGCGACGTGGACACGGTGAACCAGCAGTACGTGCCGCGCCAGACCGCGGCAGGGCCGATCTACAACGCCCCCTCCTACCGCCAGATTTTCGATCCGGGCGACTGGGACGCGGCACGGGTGGTTATTCCCGCCGGGCAGAGCGGGCATCCGATGAGCAGCCACTACGCCGACCTGGCCGGCGCCTGGCGCGCAGGCGGCTACTGTCCGCTCCTGTGGAGCCGGGAAGCGGTTGAACGCCATACCACTGACGTGCTGTTCCTCGAACCGCAGTGAGCGGGCCGCGGAGGAGTGGAAGTGTGGAGCTGCAAGCACATAACCCGAAAACACCTCCACATCTCCACACCTCCCATTGGCCTTGCCCCACGCATCCCCATCGTGTACAATGCCACAGAATGTGGCACAGGCGCGTTTTGGGCCTACAGGTAGCGCATGTCAACGCTTGAACTGTCGCGGCCACGGGCCGCCCCTGAGCCTGCCCCCGGCGCGGGCGCCGCTGGTCTCCGGCCCTGGTTACTCACGGTCGAGCAGATGGCCTACCTGGCGCTCGGTGCGGTAGCCCTGCTGGCCCATCTGTGGGCGCTTGGCGACCGGGCGCTGCACCACGATGAGACGCTGCACGCGGCCTACTCGTGGTACCTGCTGGTGGGCCGCGGGTACATCCACGACCCGCTGCTCCACGGCCCGTTGCTCTACTACCTCGGTGCGGCGCTCTACTTCCTCTTTGGCGATAACGACTTCGTGGCTCGTCTGGGGCCAGCACTCGCCGGCACGGCTCTCACGCTCTCCCCCTACCTCCTCCGTCAGACCCTCGGGCGACCTGCGGCGCTGATTGCTGCGGTGTACCTGCTGATTTCCCCGGTGGCGCTGTACGTGGGGCGCTTTTTCCGCCACGACATCTACTCGGTTGTGTGCGAAATCCTGGTGTTCGCGGCGCTTATGGGCTACGGCGCCACCCGTCGCTCGCTCTGGCTCTTCGTGGGCGCGGCTGCTTTCGCCTTCATGCTGGTGAACCAGGAAACGACCTACCTCTTCTTGCTGATAATGGCCGCGCCCCTGGCGGTGGCCTTTCTGTGGCGCGTGTACCGCCCTGGCATCGCTCTGGTGATCCTCCTGGGAGTGGTGGTCGCTGCGCTGATCTTCGTGATGCCCGGCCACGCGCAGGTGGACGGCGCCCACCATGCCGTGCGCGATCCGCAGAGCGGCGAACTGGTGGTGGCGCAGCCAGGCTGGTTCGGCTGGCCGCCGCTGGAGACTGAGGATAACGGCTATGCGCTGCGCGTGCGCAATCGCGCCGATGACGACGGCGGGCGCGACCTGTTCACCAATCTTGGCCTCTACCTGCGCGACCTGTGGCAGTTTTTTCGCCATCCCGCGGTGCTGCTGGCAATCGGGACGACCATCGGTGTGCTGGCGATGCTGATCTACCTGATCTGGCGGCGCCCCGGCGCCGATGGGCGCACGCCCTGGCAGGCCGCCCGCGAGCGCGGCGATCCGGCGGCGGAGGTTTTCGCCAGTCTCGGTATCAACCGGCGCTGGCTGGTGGCCCTGCTGATCGTGCTGAGTATCTACACGGTGTTCTTCACCGCCTTCTTCACCAACATCATCGGCGTGATCAGCGGCGTAAGCGGGTCCCTGCTTTACTGGCTCGCGCAACATAATGTGGAGCGCGGTGGGCAGCCCGGACACTACTACCTCTTTTTGCTCGGGGTCTACGAGCCGCTGTTGCTGATCTTCGGCGGAGCAGGACTGGTCCTGGTGGCGCTGGACGCCCTGTGGGCCGCGCGCCGTTCCGGGCCGACGCCGGAAACGGCGGTGGAAGGGGCGCCGCGTGTTGTCCGTAAAGCCGATGTGGGCATCTACTTCCTGGCCTGGTGGGCGCTGGCCGCCCTGGGCATTTACACCTGGGCCGGCGAGAAGATGCCCTGGTTGACCATCCATATCAGTGTGCCGTGGACCTTGCTGGCTGCCTGGGGCGCCCAGCGCCTGATCTGGAACCGCCGGCGCGCGGTTGAAGAGGCGGAACTGGCTGCTGAGGATGTGGCCCTGGCCCGCGCGGCGGGTCGGGCTGCCTGGGCGATCTACGCGACGCTCTTTGCGATCATCGTCGGGTTGAGCTTCGTGCTGCTTACGGCCATCGTGGCCTTCGGTGAGCAGTCGGCGCTATCGCCCTGGGTGGCGCCGGCGGCGGCCCTGGCGCTGATTGCGCTGCTGACCACGGGCGCGAGCTTGCGCTGGGGGCCGGGACACGCTCTGACCCTGCTCGCCGCCTGTGTGGGCGTTGCAGTGGGCCTCTACACCTTCCGTTCCGCCTTCCGCCTGGCCTATGTGAATGGCGATGTGCCCGTCGAGGCAATGGTCTATACGCAGACCTCGCCGGATATGATGCGCGTCGTGCGGCGGTTGGAGGAAGCCTCTATCCGCCGGGGCCGCGGCCTGGCGCTGCCGATTATTTACGATAACGAGACCATCTGGAGCTGGTACCTGCGAGATTTTAGCGCTGCCGAGCGCATAGGCGGGCAGTTGATGGCACCGCCTGACCCTCGGATTATGGCCGTGCTGCTGCTCCAGGAGAATTACGACCGCTATCCGGAGAACCGGCGCTACCTGGAGGATTTTGTGGTCCAGCGTTACCCACTGCGCTGGTGGTTCCCGGAGGATCACGTCTATCGGCTGGGGCCGGGCTGGCGTGAGGCGCCGCTGGAGCAGGTGTCGCTGCTGGGTCAGGCCCTGCGCGCGCCGTTCGATCGTGGGGTGGGCGAGCGCTGGTGGCGCTTTCTGATGTTTCGCGATCTCGGCGAGCCCCTCGGCTCAACCGATGTGATCATCGCCGTGCGCCCCGAGCTTGCCGACCAGATAGGCGTGGGCTTTGGCGGTGACTTGCGCGGTAAGTAGGCTGTCAACCGGGTTTTCTACTGCGGTACAAGCCACGCTGGCTCGGATGGTCTGTCCGCCCTTAAACCGCCAGGAGAGGTGAGAGGAAACCGGTTTCCCCTCACCCCTGCGTGGGAGGGCTGTGTTCTCCCCAGTTCGCCCCGGAGAGAGGGGTGCAGGGAGACCCGGTTTCCGCATGTTCGTATCGGACCACCACGCACATAAAGCATGGCACTCGAGACACTTAACCAGCCTGCACAGCCCCGGACGCTCGGCCGTCCGGTCAATCTGGCCTGGCTCACCCGCGACGTCGCGGTTTTTGCGCTGATTGTGCTGGCCAGCGTCATTACCCACCTCTGGGGGTTGGGCGCGATGGCGCTCCACCACGACGAGAGCATCCACGCCTGGTCGAGCTGGCGTCTGTACACCGGCGCAGGCGGCTTCAACTGCTGGGGTGGGGTCACTGCGCCAACCTATTGCTACGACCCGGTCTACCACGGGCCGTCGTTGTACTATTTCACTGCGCTGGCCTACTTCCTCTTTGGTGACGGGGATGCCCAGGCCCGCCTGCCAATGGCCGTGGCCGGCATCGTGATGGTCGCTTCAAGCTGGTGGCTGCGCCCCTACCTGGGGCGCCGCGGGGTGCTGGTGGCAGCGGCGCTGCTGGCGTTTTCCCCTTCGCTGCTCTACTACACACGCTTTGCGCGCCATGATGGCCTGATGGTGCTCTGGGAGTTGTGGATGCTCATCGGGGCGCTGCGCTGGCTCGATAGTGGTCGCGCGGGCTGGTTGTACCTGACGGCTGCGGCGGTGGCCCTGGCAATTGCCACCCACGAACTCTACTACATTCTGCTGTTTATCTTTGGCGTCTTTGTGCTGATGCGCCTGCTCGCCGAGAGCCGCTTCGCCCGCTACCTGAACTGGTTCCTGCTGGCCGTGATCGGCGTCTCGCTGGTTCTGATGCTGGTGAACCCGCGCATTCCGGTGGGCCAGGGGCTGTACTTCGGCGAGAAAGCGTTCCTGGTGGCTTCGGCCTTCTTGCTGGCCTGGCTTTGCCAGCAGTTGTGGGACCCCACGCCGGTCCTGTTGCCGCGCCTGCGCGTGCTGTGGAACGAACAGCGAACGACGTTGTGGATCGCTCTGGCGATACTGGGCGGTATCTACCTGGTGCTCTACTCGTCGTTCTTTGCCCATATGCGCGGGGCCTTCGACGGTCTCTACGCCGGCCTGGCCTACTGGCTCGGAAGCCAGCAGGAGTATGCCCGTGGCGATCAGCCCTGGTACTACTACCTGATGCTCCTGCCGCTCTACGAGCCGCTGGCCGTGCTGGCCGCTATCGGCGTGGTGGTGGCGCTGATCGTCGCCGTGACGCGGCGCTTCCTGGCCCGCCGGCGCGCCGCCGCTGCGGTGTCGGGCGACGAGGCGCCAGAGGCGAACGCCGAGGACGCCCCGTCAGGCCCCTCGCCGACCGGGCTGCCGGCGCTGCCCGGCGAATTGCAGCCCTGGGGACTCTACCCGTTGCTCGCCACGTTCTGGTTCTGGACGGCGGTGATCATTTTTTCCTGGGCCGGCGAGAAAATGCCCTGGCTGGTGCTGCATATGGCCCTGCCGGGAGCGCTGCTGGCCGCCTGGGTGCTGGCGCGCCTGCTCGATGTCGTTGCGCGTGAAGGGCGCACGGTAGGCGCGGCGCCTGCCGCTGGCGAGACCGGCGACTCGCCCGTGGACGGCCCCGGGCCGTATGTGTTGCTCGGACTGGTGCCGCTGGTTACTGCCCTGGCCGTCGTTGCCATTGGTGTGGCGCTCTGGCGCATAGGGGCCGGCGCCCCGGGCCAGGAGTGGCAGCGCAATCTCTTGCAGGGCCTGGTACCCCTGTTCATTGCCGGGGGCCTGGTGTACGCCTTGCTTACCCTGGCCGGCATGCTCGGCGCGCGGCTGGTTCTCGCCCTGGTCGGCCTGACGCTGGCCCTGGGGATCGGCGCCTATACCGTGCGGGCCACCTGGATGGTTGTGTATCACCATCCCGATACCCCGATCGAGCCGCTGATCTATACCCAGACCGCCCCCGAGGTGCCCCGCTATGTCGCCGATATTCGTGAAATGGCGATTAACCTGACCCGTGGCAACCGTACCCCGCAGGACCAGACCGGCGGCCTGAGTATGCCGGTGTTCATTGACAGCGGTGACGAAAGCGGCGAGGGGTCGCTGGCCTGGCCGCTCCAGTGGTACTTCCGCGATTTCAAGAACCTGGCCTGGACGAAGCGCGATCGCTTTCAAACCGAACCCGGCCCGCAGACGTTCGTGGTGTCGATGCCCGATGGTTCAACCGCCCTGGCGCCCGTGGTGCTGCTCTACCGCCCCCACGTGACCGAAGCGGTGCGGAGCGTGCTCCAGCAGGCCTATGTGCAGCCTTACGGCCCGGCAGGGGTGTTTAACTGGTGGTTCCCCGAAGGGGATAAGTGCTCTCCCAACAGCCCCGGTTACAAACGCTTCTACTACAGCACATGGACGCCAGTGGACGATTTGCTCAAGCCGCCGGGGGCTGGCGGCTCGGGCGGCTGTGGGCGCGACATTTCGGCGGAGGTGCATGGGCCTTACGCCCCGCTTCTCTGGCCGTTCCGGGTTGAGAACTGGAACTGGCTGGGCCGCTACGTGCTGCACCGCGAGCTGCCCTACCCCCTGGTTCCCGGCGCTCGTGAGATGGAGGTATGGGTGCGCAGTGATCTGGTGGCCGGCGGCATGGGGGCGACGATGGCTGCTCCGACCACCCCCGATCTGCGCCTGGTGGCCCGGCAGGCGCTGGCGCTGCCCGCCGGGGGCAGTCAGCCGACAGGCGTGGCGGTTGACGCGCAGGGCAATCTCTACGTCGCCGACACCGGTGGTCACCGCATTCATGTCTACGGCCCCGACGGGCAGTTGATCCGCAGCCTCGGCGGGCAGGGCGGGGCCCTCGGCGAGCTGTACGAGCCGCGCGGGGTGGCCGTTGACGCTCAGGGCAACCTGTACGTAGCCGATACCTGGAACGCGCGCATCGTCAAGTACGATCCTCAGGGTCGAGCCGTTGCTGCCTGGGGCAGTGGCGAGCAGGACCTGGGCGACGGCCGGCGCGCGACGATCACCGAAGGCGATCCTGCGCGTAACGCCGCCGCCCCCCTGGGCCTGTTCGGGCCGCGCGGCGTGGCGGTGGATGCCCGGGGGAATGTGTACATCGCCGATACGGGTAACCGCCGCATTATTGTGACCGACAGCGACGGCGCGTTCCTCTACCAGTTTGGCTCTGCCGGCGCCGGGCCGGGTCAGTTCAACGAGCCGACCAGCCTGGCGGTGGACGCGCAGGGCAATCTCTACGTCGCCGATACCTGGAACAGCCGGGTGCAGGTCTTTGCACCCGACGGCTCCGGGCGCGTCGGCCCCATCCCTATCGTCACCTGGCAGGTATCCGGCTGGCGCCCGAACACGTATGATGACCCTGCGCTTGTCGCCGGCCCCGACGGCACTGTCTTCGTCAGTGTACCCAGCCGGAGCCAGGTCATCTCGTTCAACCTGCGCGGCGATCCACTGCTGCGCTGGAGCGGCCAGGGCAACGACCTGATCGCCCTGACCAGTCCGAGCGGTCTGGCTGTGGATGCCGAGGGGGCGGTGTGGGTGGCGGATCGAGCCACCAACCGCGTGTTGCGTTTCGTCTTGCCTGAGGTGGCTCCGCAGGGCTAGGCGTGGGAATACAACGGGTTTCGTGGGAGGGCTTTGCCCTTCCAGGCCCTCTCGCCGGGCGGAGGTATGGCGTTGGGAGGCGCTGGTTGGTCCTCACCCCGGCGGAGAGAGCAGAGCCGCGCACGGGGGTGTTCCAGTAGGGAGGGGAATGGGGAAACCCGGTTTCCCCATATGTTCACATCAGGCCCCATTCGCGGAGCGCACAACGCCGCGATGAACATGGGGCGTCTTTGGGAGGGCCGCCCCCTCCCTGGCCCTCCCCCGCTGGGGGAGGGAACCGGGCTCCTCCCCGCAGGGAGGGGATTGGGGAAACCTGGTTTCCCCATGTCCCAACTGCTGTTGGAAGCGGCTGGCGCCCCCACAGCCGGCTTCAGGGACGGACAGAACATATGGTCGCCGACGGGCTTTATGGCGTTGGGATGCGCTGGTTGGTCCTCACCCCCTCCCCCTCTCCAGCTTCGCTGGAGAGGGGAGAGCAGAGCCGTGCGCGGGAGCGTTCCAATGCGGTCCAACCCACGTTGGCTCGGATGTTCTGTCCGCCCTTAAACCCAGCCGGCAGGGGGATGGGGAAACCCGGTTTCCCCATATGTTCACATCAGACGGTCATGCGTATGGCGCACAACGCCGGAATGAAAATAATTATTTTTGGGAGGGCGAAGCCCTCCCAAACCCTCCCCGCTGGCGGGTTGTTTCCCGGGAGGGCTTCGCCCTCCCAAACCCTCCCCGCTGGCGGGTTGTTTCCTGGGAGGGCGAAGCCCTCCCAAGCCCTCCCCGCGGGCGGGTTGTTTCCTGGGAGGGGGTAGGGGCGCGGCGCCGCCGCGCCCCTACGCCCAAACCCTCCCGCGGGCGGGCTATGTTCACCTCAGAAACATGGATTATACCCATCTCAACCACTATGTCCCTCCGGTCAGCGAAGGGATGAGCGATGCCTGGAGGCGCTTGCTGGCCCATCTGGGCGAGTACACGGCGCTGGTGGTGCGCGCGCTGAATCTGCGACCCACTGCCGTAACCCTCCACGGGCAAACGGAGCAGCACCTGCTGGTGCGCATCTCGACGCCTGATGAGCACCTGATCCTGCGGATCGCTCCCGAAGATGACCTGGCGGCGCACGTCTTTTTTCTGCGCATGATGAGCGCCCAGAACCTGCCCGCAGCGCGGCTCATCCAGCGAGACCTGTCGTGTACCCTGGTGCCTTTTGCCTACACGCTGGAAACCTTTATGCCGGGCGTGCCCGCGGCGGCGCTGGGCGAGCCACACCTGCTGCGCGGCGCGGGGCGCCAGGCCGGGCGCGCCCTGCGGCGCATGCACCGAATCAGCACCCCCGGGGCGGGGCGCCCGCGCATAACGGGGCGCTGGCCGCAGATGAGCTGGCGCCAGGTGCTGCGGCGTATTGGTGAGCACGTCGCCCTGCCCCCTACCGATGCGCTGCTGTTCAGCGAGGCGGAACGCGCGGCCGTCGCCCTGCTGCTCGACGACGAGCGCCTGGAGGTGATCCGGCCTGTGCTGATGCACGGCGCCTTTGGCCCGGCGGTTGTGCGTTGCACTGCCGGAACCGGGGTGCATCTGGAGGCGATTGAGGAGCCGGGGCGCTGGGTAGGCGGTGATGGGTTGTGGGATCTGGCGTGCGGTCTGTGCCCGGTGTACCCCGAACCCTGGCGCGAGGGCTTGCTGGAGGGCTATGGGGCGGCCGGGCCGCTCTCGTCAACCGAGGAAGAGCGGCTGCCCCTCTTGCGCTTGCTCGCCAGTTTCTGGCTTGCCTCCTACCACTATATGCGCGCCCAACCCCACGAGGCAGCTCGTGACGATGCCCTGCGCTTGATTGAGATCCTGGTGGCTACCTGAGCCGGGGGCTCTGGTGGTTACGCGGCTGCGCCGCGCAACGACAAGATGAATATGGGTTTTTCTTGGGAGGGCTACGCCCTCTCAAACCCTCCCGGTGGGGAGGGCTTGCCGCCCCCACAGGCAGGGGAATGGGGAACCCCGGTTTCCCCGTATTTTCACATTAGGCCCCATGCGCGGAGCGCACAACGCGGAATGAAAATACGTGTTCTTGGGAGGGCTACGCCCTCCCAAACCCTCCCGGTGGGGAGGGCTTGCCGCTCCCACAGGCAGGGGGATGGGGAAACCCGGTTTCCCCGTATTTTCACCTCAGTCATCCATGCGGCTGCGCCGCACAACGCCAGAATGAAAATATTATTGTTCTTGGGAAGGCTACGCCCTCCCAAACCCTCCCGGTGGGCCGGCTATTTTCACATCAGACAGGGGTGCGGAGCGCTACGGACCCACCCCGGGGAGTTGCAGATCGTGCCAGCACAACCCGATGTGCAGATCTACGCCAGCCTGGAGGACCTCCAGGCGGCGGCGGCGGAACGTGTGGCGACCGTGGCCGAGACGGCTGGGCAGACGCGGGGGCGAGTGCTGCTTGCGGTATCCGGGGGATCGGCGGCGCCGGGCCTGTTCGGGCGCCTGGCTACAGAGCCGCTGCGGAGCCGGGTGCCCTGGGAGCGGGTCAGCCTGATCTGGTGCGACGAGCGGCTCGTGCCTTTCAGCAGTCCCGACAGCAACTACCGCCTGACACGCGAGACCTTGCTGGCTCACGTGCCCATTCCATCGCTACAGGTGTACCCCGTTGCGACCTACTACGACGCTGCGCGCGCTGCCGAAGTGTACCACCAGCAGGTAGCGGCCCTGCTCGCGCTGCACGACGGCCAGATTGACGTCGCCGTGCTGGGCATGGGTCCCGACGGGCATACCGCCTCGCTCTTTCCGGGCTTTCCGCAGCTCGATGCGCCGCCCGATGTGTGGGCGTTGCCAGTGGAGGGTGCTCCGAAGCCGCCCTCTACTCGCGTGACGCTAAGCCCGGCGGCGTTGAACCGCGCCACCCTGGCGCTCTTTCTCGTCGCGGGGGCCGACAAAGCTCCAATGGTTCGCGCCGCCCTGCGGGGACCTTACGACCCCCATGCCATTCCCGCGCAGATCGTGCGCCCGCGCCACGGGGCCGTGGTGTGGATGCTCGATCACGAGGCGGCGGGGGCATTGTAAGGGTCCGCGGCTCCCCGCTGGCGGCCAGGCGGCCGGAGTGACCCGATTTCGCCACGTTCACCGCAGCCCCTTAATCCGGAAACAACTCGTCCATCTCTTCCTGGGCCGAGCGGGCCGGGCCGGGCGCTGGCGCCCCGCGGCGCGAGCCACGCCGTTCCATCGCGGCGTAGAACGCTGTGTCGTAGGGGCGCGTGCGAACCACCACGGGCATGGGTACCGCATGGCCGAGCACCAGGGCCTGCTGCTTGCTGTCGAGCGAAGCCAGCACTGCCCGCAGGCCCGCGCTGCCGCTCACCCCCGTAAACACCGCCTCGATATCACGTTCGTCGTTGAGCAAGGCAGTAACCCGTGTGCCGAGCTGGCTCAGCACCTCCGGGTCAATCGAGGAGGGCCGTTGATCCACCACCAGCAGCGTCACGCCATACTTGCGCAACTCGCGGGCAATCGTGCCGAAGATCGTCTGGCGCGCCGTGTGCGGGTTGAGGAACTTGTGGGCCTCCTCAATAGTGATCATCAGTGGACGAGGGCGGTCGGCCTGGTTCTGGCTCTGGATGGCGCGGTTGGTCTGCTCCACCCAGCGCCGGTGAATGCGCCGGGTGATGATGTTGGCCACCAGTACGTAAACCAGACTGTTGTCGTGGCGGCCGAACTCCAGCACCACGTGGCGTCCGGCGGCCAGGGCCTCGATCAACCGATCCACGGCGGAAAAATCGGCCCGCTCACGCACAAAGCTTAGCCGGGAGATACGGGCCAGTTTGCGTTTGAGCGCGCTGATCGCGCCTGCGTGGGCCCCGCTGCTCTCGGCGAACTCGCGGATCGCCTCGCTGTCCATGTCCAGCAAGGCCCGCAGCCAGCCCTCCTTGTAACGGTCGTAGAGCAGGTACGACGACTCGGTGGCCGTGCTACTCAGATTGAGTTCCTCCTCCAGCGCGATCACGTCCTCGACTTCGATCTGGTCCAGGCCGATCACCAGGTCGCCGTCGTAGGCCCGCCCCCGCGACGCCTCAGCATCAATGGTATAGACCAGCACCTCGCTGCCGAAGAGCTGGCGCAGACCCTTCACGAACGTCCCACCCTCCGACGGAGCGCCCCAGCCGTACTCGCTGTGCATGTCGAAGATCAGGTTACTGGCCGCATTGGCGAAGATCGTACCGCAGAGTAGCAGGCGGGTCAGAAAACTCTTGCCGGTGCCGCTCTTGCCGAAGATGCCGTTGGAGCGTTCAACGAGCCGTTCCAGGTTCAGGCACACCGGCACGTCCATATCCAGCGGGCGCCCGATTTCGAACGAGGCGCCGCCGGCCTGCCCGAACACACGCCCGAAATCCTCCGCATCGGCCTCGTACACCGGGGCGAAGTGCCGGGGAATGGTCTTCACCGGCAGCAAGGGTTGCTCGCTCTGCTCGAGGGGCAGCATCAGCCGCGGCATCAGTTCGAGGGTACCGTAAGTGGCCGTCCCGGCCAGCACCTCGTGGACGAAACGGTCACCGTCGGGTGGGTCGAGCAGCACCTCCTGGTTGGTTGACGCCAGTGTAACGTCGGTCACCATCGAGAAGAAGGCGTGCCGGTCGCCCTGGATTACCACAAACTTGCCGACGCGCATATCCTCGACGTTCGTGTGCGCGTCGAGCCGGGCCGTTAGCCCTTCGATGAGCGAGCCGCTGATAACGACGCCAAGGCGATTCCGGGATGACGGCATGGGGTTCTCCTCTGTGCATTGATGGTAGCACAAATATACCACACGCGAACAGAGTTCTACACCCCTCCAGTGATGCAGCATCATGAGGTATAATCAGCCATCTGCGCGCCGCGATGATCACCGCTGGCAACTATGAGCATCCCACGCTACGACGGCTACATCTTTGATCTGGACGGCACGCTCTACCTGGGTGACATCCCCCTGCCGGGGGCGGTGGAGGTGCTGGCGACCCTGCGGGCCGAGGGCCGGCGGGTGGCCTTTCTCTCGAACAATCCGACGAGGACCCGCGAGCAGTACGTCGCCAAATTGCGTGGGATGGGCCTGCAAGCCGAACTGGGCGAGGTGGTCAACTCGTCGCACGTGCTGGTGCAGTGGCTGCTGGAGCACGCGCCGGGGGCCACGCTCTTCGTCTGCGGCGAGGCCCCGTTGATCGGCGAGTTGACTGCAGCGGGCTTCCGGCTGAGTGAGCGCCCGGGTGAGGTTGACCTGGTGGTTGCCTCGTTCGACCGCACCTTCACCTACCACAAGCTCCAGGTAGCCTTCGACGCTATTCGCGCTGGCGCGCGCCTGGTGGCCACCAACCCCGACCGCTTCTGCCCGGTGCCCGGCGGCGGCGAGCCCGACGCAGCCGCGATTATCGCTGCCATCGAGGCATGCACCAGCACCAGGTGCGAGGTTAACGTTGGCAAGCCCTCGCCAATTATGGCCCGCACGGTCGGAGCCTTACTCCAACTCCCCCCCGAGCGCTGTCTCATCGTCGGCGACCGGCTGATGACCGATATCGCTATGGGCGCTGGCGCGGGTATGGCCACTGCCCTGGTGCTTACCGGCGACAGCAAACGCGCCGATCTGCCCGGCTCGCCCGTCCAGCCTACGTATGTGATTGAAAGCCTTCTGGAGTTACTGAGGTGAACATACGGGGAAACCGGGTTGCCCCATCCCCCTGCCTGTGGGGGCGCCAGCCGCTCCCAACAGCGGTTGGGACATGGGGAAACCGGTTTCCCCAACTCCCTCCGTACTGTGAACATACGGGGAAACCGGGTTGCCCCATCCCCCTGCCTGTGGGGGCGCCAGCCGCTCTCAACAGCGGTTGGGACATGGGGAAACCGGGTTTCCCCAACCCCCTCCGTACCGTGAACATACGGGGAAACCGGGTTTCCCCGTCCCCCTGCCTGTGGGGGCGCCAGCCGCTCCCAACAGCGGTTGGGACATGGGGAAACCGGGTTTCCCCACGCCCCTGCCCATCGGTGTGCCGGGCGACCCCACCAGTTAGTTGGGGTATCGGGAAACCGGGTTTTCCCACGCCCCTCCTGGCGGGGAGGGTTCGCAGCGTTTCGCCCCCCTCCAGAGGAGCCCGGTTCCTTCCCCCGCTGGAGGAGAGGCCGACGACACCAGAGTTCCCGCTCTTCACGGCAGTCGGGGCAAAATGCTCTTGACTCTGGTTACATCCCGGATCTACACTAAGGAAAATCTACTGAATGATGAGGAGATGCCATGACCACCGCGCGTTCTCTAAGACAACCGCCACAAGGGCAGCTTCCCCACTTCGTCGCCGGTGACATGGCATCGGAGGCGGGACTGGCGGCTGCTATGCGCGCGCTCCTGCTGCTGAGCGAAGCGAGCGCTGCCGCGGACCCTCTGCTTGCGCGCCTGACCGATGAAGAGTTTGCCCTGTTGCGCGCCTCGCTCGTGCGTCTCAATGCGATCGAATTGACCAGCGCCGCCTGAGATGAACATATGGGGAAACCGGGTTTCCCCACGTTCCTGCCTGTGGAGGTGGCAAGCTCTCCGCAGGGGGAGGGTTCGGGAGGGCGAAGCCCTCCCGAATCTGCTTGTCTGGCGGCGTGCCGGCTGCCCCTACACACCTCCACGCCTCTACCCACGCGGCCCTGCTTATTGCGCAGGGCGAGCCACGAAACTGAAGCTGATCTTCACATCGTCCTCGGCCCGTAGCACTCCCGCGATATCCGGTGGATCGAAGCCAAAATCGGTCATCTTGATCTGCGTCTCAGCCACACCGCGCATCGTTTCGCCATCAATCGCGCCGGTCACGGTGAATATTGCCGGCCTGGTCACGTCACGAACGGTCAGGTCGCCGGTGATGGTCAGGGTTACCTCTTCGCCAGAAGTGTAGGTGTCGGGAAGACCTTCGATTGTCGTCGGGGTGAAGGTCGCCAGTGGATAGCGCGCCGATTCGAGCCAGCGGTCGCGAATGGCATTGTCACGGCGCGGGCTGTCCGAGGTGAAGGTGCTGATGTCGATGGTGAGAGTGCCCACACTGCTGTTGCGCGGGTTGGTCTGGTCGAAGCGCACTTCACCATTGACCTGCTGTGTGCGGCCTACGGCAATCGCGTAGCGGTTGTTCTGATTGAGGAAGGTCTCACCGACCTCATACGTCACTTCCGACTCCTCGGGAATGATGCGAAACACAACTACGCCAGTGCCAGCCGGGGCGGCAGGAGTCGTTGCCGCGCCAGTGGTCGCGGGTACAGTGGCCCCGGTGGCGGGGGCGGGAGCGGTGGTGGGCGCCGTGGTCGGAGCGGGGGCGCCCGTGGGCGCTTCGGTGGGAGTCTGAGCGGCCGGGGCGGCGCAGGCGGCCAGCACGCCGGCGAGCAGAAGCGCGACAAGCACTCGTTGCAGCATAGGGCATTCTCCTGATACCTGCGCCAGCGCCGTGAACGCTCGTTGTTCGGGCGACGACGCGCTTCTCCCGGAAACGCCGCGGCATCGGCGACGCGGCCTCAATTCAGGGTACGGCACTTGAAGGTTTAGCGTCAAATGAGTGTTTGGTGAGAGGAGCAGGCGGTTCTGAATGTCCATTCGCACCCGTTACGGCCCGATGGTATACTCAAAACGGATGACCTTGAACCTGTCGCTGTTCGCCGTGGTTCCGAACCTTCGCATACAGCGCGGCGCGGAGCCACTGGATCACTCCTGATATTTGTGTTCGGGTATGGTGACACCATCGAGAACGGGTGATGTAATTATTAGCGTCAATCGGACGACGCGGCGGCGCCGGTTGTACTGGACGTTGGGCAATCTCCTGGCGGTTGCCGGGGTGTACCTGCTGCTCTACGTGGGCGGGGTGTACGCGGAGATTGCCTACCACCGCATGGCTGCCCGTGGCGACAGTGACATTGCTGCGCCGCGGGTGCTCATGGGTGGCGCTGCTGGTCGGGCCGATGTCGGTGTGGTCGGCGCGCCTGCGGTTTTGCCGCAGGCGTCACCCGGGGCTCTGCCCGCCTTTGAGGCGCCGGCGCTTGGCGGTGAGAGCGCGGCGCAGCCCTCGCGTGACGCCGTGGAGGCTCGCCCTGCCCTGGTCGAGCGCGTTGTTATCCCCAGCATCAAGGTTGACTCGAAGGTGATCGAGGTCGGGTGGGAAGTCGTAGAGCAGGATGGCCAGCAGGTGGCGGTGTGGCAGGTGGCCGAATACGCCGTCGGGCAACACCGGGGTTCGGCCAACCCCGGTGAAGGCGGCAACATCGTGCTGGCCGGTCACGTCGGCGGGTACGGCAAGGTGTTCCGCGACCTCTTCTACGTGCGGCCCGGCGAGCCGGTGGTGCTCTACAGCGAGGGGCGGCAATTTCTCTACACGGTCAAGGAACGCCTGGTGGTGACCGAAGAGGGCGCGCCGCCTGAGCAGCGCGCCGAGAACGCGCGCCTGATCGCCCCAACCGACTATGAGGTCGTAACCCTGGTGACGTGCTGGCCGCTCACCGGTCCTCAGAAGTACACCCAGCGCGTGATCATTCGTGCCGTGCCCTATACCGCGGAGGCGCCGCCGGTTGGCGACGTAGCCCATCAGACGCCGCGGTGATGCGGAAGGATGCAACCCCGCAAGACTGGCGCGCAACGGACATACCGGAAGGCCCGACCGTACCTGAGCGGCATTACCGCGTCCGGCGGCCCCGTTGCAACCGCCCCCGCCAGGGGCGCAGCGGCAGCAGCCGTGGGCGGCGCGGTTCAGCGCCGATCCGCTCATTCACCAGCGAGAGTTGTTCCATCAAGATCTGCGCGATCTGCCTGGCGCCGTCTCGCGGCACCGCCCCTTCCAGACGCTGCACCGTGTCGGTGTAGCGTTGTGGTTCCTCCAGCTCACGCACCGCGCCGAGGATGCGCTCATTGGTGGGGCAGAAGAGGCCCAGTTCGTAGTTGAGCACGAAGTCAATATTGCCCCGCTCCTGCATGCCCACTGCTTCGGTGACGATCACCGGCTTGCGCATGACCAGGGCCTCCATCAACGTCCCCGGGCCGGCCTTGGTCACAACCAGGTCGCTCGCCGCCATCAGGGCTTCCATGTTGTCTACGAACCCGTAGATGTGGCTGTACGGTGAACCGTGGCGGCGCTGTAGTTCATCGTACACGGCGCGGTTCTTGCCTGTGACCACCAGCAATTGCTTTTCAGGAAAGGCGCGCTCCAACTCCACCACCAGCTCACCCAGCCGCCCCGAGCCGACTCCGCCGGCGGTGAGCAGGATGGTAAACCGCTCGTCCAGCCCCAACTGCCGGCGGGTTTCGGAGCGCGGCGTGATGTAATTGGCGAACTTGGGGTGGACAGGGAACCCCGTGCGGCGCAGCTTGGAGGGCCGCATCCCGCGCCGGTACATAATCCGGTAGGCTTCGTCAGTCGGCACCAGGGCCAGATCGACGCCGGGGTACGTCCACGAGGCGTGCAGGCTCACCAGGTCGGTCACCACGGTAACCACCCGAAAGGGCAGCCGGCGCGTTTGTCGCGCTGCCACAACCAGACGGTGAACCAGCGGGTGGGTGGAGACCACCAGGCGGGGCTGGCGCTCGAGCAGGAGACGTACCAGGTTGCGGCGCGCCGTCAGAAAGACCAGGCGCGAGAGCACATCCACGGTGCGGGTGGTGTTGGTGAGTTGAAAGGTCAGATCGTACAGCCGTAGCCAGCGTGTCGAGAGCCGCTCGTAATGTTCGGGCGCGCCGCGCACGCCCGGAAAGTCGGTCAGGCGCAGAATATCGTCAATGGACCAGGAGAGCGCATTGCCGCTGGCCTCGTCCAGTCCGGCGCTGATGGCAACAGCGGCGCTGCGGTGCCCGCCACCCGTGTCCGAGATCGCAAAAAGCACGTCTACCGAGCCACTCATAGACCTTCCTCAGGCAGGGGTCCGTAACGCGGGTATTCGGCTTGCTGCTCAGCCCCTCCCTGGCCCGCCCCGCTCGGAGAGAGAGCCAGGCGCCTTCACCGGCGCGGGGAGATGGAACGGGGCGGCAGTGCCGGGGCGCCATGTTCACGGACCACTCAATGGTAACGCCGATGGTTGAAATCGCTGATCACCTTCTCCGCGATGACCGCGGCGGCGCGGGGCCGGCCGACACAGCGGGCATTCTCGCGCATCTCGGCCAGCAATCGGGGCCGGTTGAGCAACCGCTCCACAGTTGCCGGCACCGACTCGGCCATTCGCAACTGAACCCCGGCGCAGGAACGAACAACGTAGTCGGCGTTCCACTCCTCGTGCCCGGGTATGGGATCAATCACCACCAGCGGGACGCCACGCGCCAGCACCTCACTCACGATCAACCCGCCTGCCTTGGTGATCACTAGATCGCTGGCAATGATCAGGTCATCGACAAAATTGACATACCCGTACAGCCGGAGATTCAGACGGGGTGTGGAACGCTCCTCGGCAAGGTGCTCCACCAGAGTCGGGTTGCGTCCCGCCACAACGATAAGCGTGGCCTCGACCTCACTGCGCTTGAGACCCTGCACGATCACCCGCACGTGTTCATCGTCCACCCCGCCGCCAAAGAGGGTGATGATCCGCCCCTCCACCGGCAGGCCGTAGCGGGTGCGAATCTCCACCGGGTCCTTGGGTTCGGCGATCTGCGGATCGACTGGAATACCACTGACGCAGATCTGCCTGGCGCTCACCCCGCGGGCGATCAACTGGTCGCGGGTCTGCGTATCGCCGACGAAATAGCCGTCAATCTCGGTATAGGTCCAGAACGTATGGGCGGCATAATCGGTGATGACACAATAGATCGGCTGGGTCAACTGCGCGCTGCGCCGGTAGCGCACCAGCAGCTCCATGGGTAAAAAGTGGGTGCAGATGATCACCTGCGGAAGAAAGGCCCGCAACAGATCCTTCAGCCCGGTGGTGCCGATGCTCTCGACGATCCGGCGCAGGTTATTGGTAAACTCGGCCAGATTGGGGTCTACATTACTCTGGGTGTAAAAATAGCCCCAGACCAGGGGCGCGCGGTCGGTCAGTTCCAGATACGAGCGGGCGTAAGCGACCCGAAACAGACGTGAGGTGTGGTCGAGCACGTCTTCCACCCGCACCTCGCCGGGCTGACGACGGGCAAAGGCAGCAGCCAGTGCCTCGGCGGCTCGCTTGTGGCCGGTACCAACAGAGGCGTGAAGCAACAACACTCGAGGCATGCGCGTGGTCCTGGAGGTGACGGACAGGTAACGGTGCAACCGCACCCATCGTACCACGTTTTTGCATCGGCTGGCGCTCACTCCTGAGAGCGCGGGCAGTTTGCCCTCGAACGCCAGGGAGGACGGGACACCAACGCCATATGAACACTCCGCAAGGAGCGCCGCGTTACAGCCCGCCCGGGCGCCCTGAGCGACGACCTGCAACCCGAAATCTACAATCTCAAATGCTAAAAGACGCCTGCGCTCCCGGGGTGACGCCTTACCCCACATGTGAACACGTACTGGCGATCCGGCCATTGACGTGGCCCCATCGCGGTGCTACAATGCCCCCGCCTTTAATGCAGCCCTGTGAGGCTGTGAAGGAGCAATGCAATGGCCGGATCATCGCGCGCCGGCGTGGCCTCTACCTACGGTTCCCCGCTTTTCGGGGCGTGGGTCTTTTTTTGTCCCGCGCGCTTACTTTGGGGACGGGGAAACCTCATCGGGGATAGCGTTTGTTGCAGAGCGCATCAGGAAGCCATGGCTGTCGCAAGTCCTCACCCCCCGGCTCTGAGCGGGAGAGGGAGAGTCCACATGGGGCGTCCCTAAGCCCGTTCCCCCCTCTCCCTGGCGGGCTGTGCATTACCCACAAGTTGGGAGGGGGGCGGGGGGTGAGGACAAAGCCGCCTGAGTTGCCCTCAACCGCTCTGTGGGTCCGTAGGATCGCTGGCGCTCAGGTGTGGGCAGGTCCTCACCCCCCCTTCCCCCCTCTCCACCTACGGTGGAGAGGGGGGCGGGAGCAGGCTGATCCTCCCGCTCCAGCTCGGCTAGCGCGGGGGGCAGGGGGGAAGATCCTCCCCCTCTCCCGCTCAGGGAGAGGGGGACAGGGGGGTGAGGACAAAGCCGCCGTGGCCCAAAAAACTCTACCCCTGAAAGAAAGGGGAACCCCGAGTTGCCCATCCCCCAACCGGAGGTGGGGGTGCCTGACGCCCCGGCAGGCAGGGGCGTGGGGAACCCCGGGTTCCCCATATGTTCACGTTAAATGTCCAGGGGCAATTAACCAATGAGCGAACAGAAGCAGATCATGACCGCCGACGAGATCCGGCGCGCGCTGGTGCGCATCGCCCACGAGATTGACGAGCGCAATGGCGGTCTCGCCGATGTGGTGCTGGTGGGCATTCGCCGGCGCGGGGCGCCGCTGGCCGAGCGTATCGCCGCGGCGATCGCCGATTTCGAGGGCCTGCGCGTGCCGGTGGGGTATCTCGATATTACCCTCTACCGCGATGATCTGAAGCTGCGCGGCCCTGTGCCCCTGGTGCGTAAAACCGATATCCAGACCGATATTACCGGCAAAGTGGTTGTGCTGGTGGACGATGTGCTCTACACCGGTCGCACCGTGCGCGCCGCGCTCGATGCGCTGACCGATCTGGGGCGCCCGGATCGTATTCAACTGGCGGTACTGGTGGACCGGGGGCACCGCGAGTTGCCCATTCGGGCCGATTTTGTAGGCAAGAACGTGCCGACCGCGCGCGCCGAGCGGATCGAGGTGCATCTGCGCGAGGCCGGCGATGAGGCTGATGAAGTGGTGATCGTGCGCCCCCGGTAGACGGCTAGAGCGCCGCAGGAAATGGCAGTAACGGTATGGCACCATCCTCGACGGAACACCCTCGCCGCCGCCACGCGATTGATCTGGACGATTTTTCATCAACCGAGATCGAGGAGATCCTCACGACGGCTGAGAGCATGAAGGAAGTGCTCTCCCGCGAGATCAAGCAGGTACCGGCCCTGCGCGGGCGCACCATTGTGAATATGTTCTACGAAGATAGCACCCGCACGCGCATCTCGTTCGAGCTGGCCGCCCGCGCCCTCTCGGCGAATATCGTCAACTTCAGCGCCCGCGGGAGCAGCGTCGAGAAGGGCGAGTCTCTGGTTGACACTGTGCGCACACTCCAGGCCCTGGGCGCCGATATTGTGGTGATCCGCCACAGCCAGGCTGGCGCCCCGTACCTGGTGGCCCGGCACTTCCGCGGCTCGGTGATCAACGCCGGCGACGGGCGCCACGCCCACCCCACCCAGGCGTTGCTCGATCTCTTCACCATTCGCGAACGCCTCGGCCAGATCCACGGCGTCCACGTGCTCATCCTCGGCGACATTATCCATAGCCGCGTGGCCCGCTCAAATCTCTGGGGCCTCACACGCATGGGCGCCCGGGTGACCCTCTGCGGGCCGGCGACGCTGCTCGGCCCGCCGGCCTACTGGACGGCGACCTGGCCGGAGGTGAGGGTCTCCTATCATCTCGACGAGGTGTTGAGCAGCGCCGATGTGGTGATGGCCCTGCGCTTGCAGAAAGAGCGACAGCAGGCCGGTCTGCTGCCGTCGTTGCGCGAGTATACCCGGCTGTACGGGCTGAACCCCGAACGGCTGGCGCGGCTTGGCGAACGTGTGTTGATCATGCACCCTGGCCCGATGAATGAGGGCGTCGAGATCTCACCCGAGGCCGCGACCGCTCCAAATGCGGTCATCGAAGAGCAGGTGACCAACGGCGTCGCCGTGCGGATGGCCCTGTTGTACCGCCTGGCAGGATAACCGGTCGAACCCGCTCCACAACGAGGTCCTATGCGCTATCTGATCAGGAATGGCTCCATCATCGATCCGACGCAGCGGGTTGCCACGGTGGGAGATGTGCTGGTGACCGACGGCAAGGTAGAGCGTCTCTTCGAGATCGCCGACCGGGCCGCGGAGCAGCACATGGTGGGTGACGATGTTGAGATCATTGATGCCCGCGGGGCGGTGGTGGCGCCAGGCTTCACCGATCTCCACGCCTACCTGCGCCAGCCGGGCGAAGAGCACAAAGAGACCATAGCCAGCGGCACCCTGGCCGCAGCCCACGGTGGCTTCACCACTGTCTGCGCTATGCCCACGGTTTATCCCACCCACGATACCGCAGCGACGGTGCGTCTGGTGCAGGAGCTGGCCCGCCGCGAAGGTCACGTGCACGTTGATGTTGTAGGCGCGCTAACCGTGGGCCGTGAGGGGCGCGCGCTGGCCGACCTGGCCGAACTGGCCGAGGCCGGGTGTATCGCCTTCAGTGATGGCGATCGAGCATTGAGCGACAGCGCGTTGATGCGGCATGCGCTGACCTATGCCGCTGCCCTGGGCTTACCGGTGATGAGCCTGGGCCAGGAAGCGCGGTTGAGCGCCGGCTGGGCCATGCACGAAGGCGCAGTGAGCACGCGCCTGGGGTTGCCAGGCTTCCCCGCCGCCGCCGAAGAGGCGCTGATCGCCCGGGACATTGCCCTGGCCGAACTGACCGGCGCCCATCTGCACATCTGCCAGGTGAGTACCGCGGGTGGCGTGAGCCTCATTCGCGCCGCCAGGGCCCGCGGCGTGCGCGTTACCGCCGACGTGTCGCCGCACCATCTGACGCTCACCGATCGCTGGGTGCTGGGCAGCCTTGCCGCGCACGATCCACCGCCGCCTCCCCAGTCCCGGCCAGGCCGCAAGCGCAGCCCGCACCCCGAGCTGGGCCTGCCGTCCTGGTTCGACGCCACCCGCCTGCCGCCCTACGACCCGAGCACCCGTGTCTGCCCACCGCTGCGGACCGAGGAAGACCTGGAGGCCCTGGCCGAGGGACTGCGCGACGGCACTATTGACGCCATTGCCACCGGCCACAGCCCTCAATCGCGGGTTGAAAAGGAGTGCGAATACGGACTGGCCGCGCCCGGCATCAGCGGCCTGGAGACGGCCCTGGCCCTGGTGCTCTCGCTGGTGCATCGTGGCGAGATGGACCTGGTGGATCTCGTTGCCAGGCTGACGGAAGGACCCGCCCAGGTACTCGACCGTTCCCCGGCCACGTTGCGCCCCGGCGCACGCGCCGACATCGTCATCTTTGATCCCGATGCCACCTGGACGGTGGACGCGACGCGCTTCGTCTCGCGAGGCCAGAATACCCCTCTGCACGGCCAGCGCCTCAAGGGCCAGGTACTGCTGACCATGGCTGGCGGTCGCATCGTCTTCCGCCGAGACCGCGCTGGCACGCCCGAAGCCGCGCCGGCGCCTTAAGAGGCCGTCCGAAAAGGCGTCATCGCGGCTGTGCCGCACCCTGACCGGGTGAACTTTTTTCCGGGAGGGTCTGCCATCCCACAGGCGGGGGTGGGGGAAACCTGGTTGCCCCTTGCCTCGGGGGGGAGGCAATCGGACTCCTCCCTCCAGCGACTCTCAGGGAGAGAGTTTTTTTGCGGATCGCATCAGGACGCTACCTGTGAAAGCCCCCCGGTGGGGGAGGCTTGTCACCAATCAACGCCCTGTTAATATTGGACAGCGAGAAAGCTGATCAGTCCAGTAACTCTTTACAATATAACAGGATTCGAAGCGACTTTCTGCCTTTATAATGCGATAAAAACCTCAACCCCCCCCTTGAACTTGACAAGCCCGGAAAAGGTGTGTTACCTTACCGAATAATCTGTATCCAGTAGCGTGTGACAGGCGCAGAACAGGGTTTGGGAGTCGCACTCCGCCCCTGTCCGGAGGAGGAGTCAGGAGGGCCTGGCTCTCGCGGGGCCCGTCGCTTCCCGGCCCCCCAGCCGGGGCGAAAGATCTTTCGCCCCACCGGGGTTCCCCCTTGCCCCGGGCCAGCGGTTAAAGCGCAGCCGTACACCGCTCTGAAGCGCAGGTTGTTTCCCTGGATTGCTTAAGGAGGTCAACGTGAGCCAGCAACGGATCTGGTCCTTAATGGCCGCCGTGCTCGTCGGCGCAATCGCGCTGGCGGCATGTGGCGGCGCTCCCCCGGCACAGGCTCCCACCACAGCGCCGGCCACCACGGCGCCGGCCTCGCCCACGGCGGCGGTTGCAGCCACCGCGGCTCCTGCGCCCACCGCGGCGCCCACGCCCAGCGCCGGACGCGGCGCCGGTGATACGCTGCGTATTCTCTACTGGCAGGCGCCCACCATTCTTAATAACCACCTGGCCGTCGGAACCAAAGACGTTGATGCCTCGCGGCTGATCCTTGAGCCGCTGGCAGCGATTGATCCTGAGGGCAACTTCGTGCCCATGCTGGCCGAGGAGATCCCTACCGTCGAAAATGGCGGCGTGGCCCAGGATTTCACCTCGATCACTTGGAAGCTGCGCAAAGATGTGCAGTGGTCCGATGGCAGCCCGTTCACCGCCGCCGATGTGGTGTTTACGTATGAATACTGCGCTGATCCCAAGACGGCGTGTACGAGCGTCGCGGCCTTCCGTGGCATCAAGACGGTTGAGGCGCTGGACGAGTATACGGTCAAGGTGACCTGGGAGGCGCCCAACAGCTATCCCTACCAGGTGTTTACCAGCCAGCGCGGGGCGATTATTCAGAAGGCTCAGTTTGAGGACTGCGTCGGTGAAGCCGCCTCGACCGCGGCGGATTGCCAGGCTGCCAATCTGGCGCCGATTGGCACCGGTCCCTACAAGCTGGTCGAGTTTAAACCCGGCGACGTGGTGATTTACGAACTGAACGAACGCTACCGCGACCCCGACAAGCCCTTCTTCAAGCGAGTGGAGCTTAAGGGCGGCGGCGACGCCCCCTCAGCGGCGCGCGCTGTCTTGCAAGCTGGCGAGGTAGACTGGGCCTGGAACTTGCAGGTAGAGGCCGCCGTGTTGCAGCAGTTGGCCAGCCAGGGCGGCCAGGGCAACCTGGTTACGTACAACACGGCCAATGTCGAACGGCTGCTGATCAACTTCACCAACCCCGACCCGGCCCTCGGCGACGAGCGCGGCCAGCTCAGCCAGCCGCATCCCTTCCTGACCGACCTGAAGGTGCGTCAGGCCCTGGCCCTGGCAATTGATCGCAAAGCCATCGCCGAGCAGCTCTACGGCCCGTCCGGCTATCCGACCTGCACCTTTCTCTGGTACCCGCCGTTTGCCGAAAGCATCGCCGATATCTTTAAGGATTGCGATCAGGATATCGATGAGGCCAACCGGTTGCTCGACGAGGCCGGCTGGACGCGCGGCGCTGATGGCATTCGGGTGAAGAATGGCGTGCGCCTCAGCCTGCTCTTCCAGACCAGCGTCAACACCCTGCGCCAGAAGACCCAGGAGTTGATCAAGGCTAACTGGGCCGAGATTGGCGTGGAGACGGAACTGAAGAGCGTGGACGGGAGCGTGTTCTTCGGCAGTGATCCGGGCAACCCCGACAATATTGGCCACTTCTTCGCCGATATCCAGATGTACACCACCGGCGCTCCCGAACCGGACCCGACGGCGCATCTGTGCGGCTGGGTCTCCAGCGCGGCATCGCAAAAAGAGAACGAGTGGCGCGGCACCAACAATATGCGCTGGCAGAATACCGAGTACGATGCGCTCTGCGACCAGCTCCGCGCCGAGCTTGATCCCGACAAGCGGGTGGAGATCGCCCGCCAGATGGACGCGCTGATCGTCAGCGATGTGGCCATGATCCCACTGGTGGCGCGCCCGCGCGTTGCCGGCGCCAGCAAGGATCTCCAGGGCTACAACCCCTCCGGCTGGGACTCGGAGTTGTGGGACGTTGCCAACTGGTACAAGTGACGGTCGCAGGGTGTGGGAGGGCGCAGCCCTCCCACACCTCGCTGCACGGCGTATTGGGGAATGAGGGTTTCTCCTGGCCCCTGCCGGAGGAAGGTGTGGGAGCGCGCGGCTATGCCAGAAATCTTCGTGTTCGTTCCCGTGGCGTATGGCCTGACCGCCCGGGGCCTATCACCGCGACAATGTACAGTTTCAAGCACACGGATTCTTCATGGGTCGTTACATCCTCCGCCGCCTGATCTTTGCCGTGCCCACCCTGCTGGGCATCAGCCTGGTGATCTTCGCTATCCTCGCCCTCGCCCCGGGTGACCCGTTGGCGCAGTTCGCCGCCGATCCCTCGGTGCCGCCCGAGGCGCGCGAGCAGATCCGCGAGAGCCTGGGGCTGAACGACCCGTGGTACATCCGCTACTTCAAATGGCTGACCGCGCTGTTCCGGGGCGATTGGGGCTACTCCTTCGCCAGTCGCGTCCCCGTGCTGGACCTGATCGCCCAGCGTCTGCCCCAGACCCTGCAGGTGGTCGGGGTGGCCTATCTGGTCTCCATTCTTATTGCCATCCCCATCGGCATTATCTCGGCTGTGCGGCCCTACTCGCTCTTCGATAACCTGGCCACGACCTTCGCCTTCATCGGCTTCTCAGTGCCGACCTTCTTCACCGGCCTGGTGCTCATCCTGATCTTCTCCGTGCGCCTGAACGCGCTGCCCTTTATCTACGACTCGACGCTGCGCGTAACCGATTGGGAGACCTTTGTGCGCCAGGTACGCCAGATGATCATGCCGGTGACAGTGCTGGCCCTGTTCCAGACCGGCTCGCTCACCCGCTTCGTGCGCGCCGCTATGATGGAAAACCTGCCCGCGGATTATGCCCGCACCGCGCGAGCCAAAGGTCTCAGCGAGCAGGTGGTGGTGTTACGGCACGTGTTTCGCAACAGTATGATCCCCGTGGTTACCCTGCTGGCCCTGGGCGTGCCGACCATCTTCACCGGCGCGATTGTGACCGAACAGATCTTTCGCATTAATGGCATCGGGGAGTTACTGATCAAGTCGATCCAGAACTCTGACACGCCGGTGGTGATGGCGATTACGTTCATTTTTGCGGTGCTGGTGGTGTTTTTTAATTTGATTGCTGATGTTCTGTATGGTGTTCTTGACCCGCGGATACGCTACGACTAACGCGAACAGTGGGGAAAGCGGGTTTCCCCACGCTCCTCCCCCTGGGGAGGGTTTGGGAGGGCTGCGCCCTCCCAGGAGCACGTAGCGTTGTGCGGCGCAGCCGCATGGGTCTTCACGCGAAGAATGGGAAACCCGGGGTTCCCTGCGCTCCTGCCCGCGTGGGCGACTGCCATCAACACACATTGCAGGAACGAACATGTCGGAAGCGAACCCATCCGTTGGAAACACCTCGGCGGCGCCCACGACGCTGGGAGGCGCGACGCTCGCGGAGGTAGCGCGGCCACGGCGCTCGTTGTGGAGTGATGCCTGGCGACGCTTTCGCCGCCACCGTATGGCCGTGGCCGGCGCGGTGGTGTTCCTGCTCCTGGCTATCGGGGTCATCGCCGGCCCCGTGGTCTGGCACGGCGATCCCCGCAAGATTGACTTTGCACGCAGCCTGCAGCCGCCGAGCCGGGTGCATCCGATGGGTACCGACGATCTGGGTCGCGATGTGCTTGCGCGGGTGATGCTCGGCGGTCGCGTGTCGCTGTCGGTCGGTATGGCGGCGATGCTGATCGCAACGACCCTGGGCACGCTTATTGGCGCCGTAGCCGGCTTTCTCGGCGGCAGTGTTGATAGTATTCTGATGCGTATTACCGATCTGTTTCTGGCCCTTCCGGTGGTGCCGTTGCTGCTGTTGCTGATCTTTCTCTTCCGCGACAGCCTGCGGCGCACCTTCGGGGCCGAAACGGGCATTTTCATCCTGATCGTCACGGTGATCGGCGCGCTGAACTGGATGACGGTGGCGCGTCTGGTGCGCAGTTCGTTCCTCTCGCTCAAACAGAAGGAGTTCGTTGAGGCCGCTCACGCGCTGGGCGTCGGTGAGCTGACGATCATGTTCCGCCACATTCTGCCCAACACCCTTGGCCCGATCATCGTCGCGGCAACCCTGGGGGTCGGCGCGGCGATCATTACCGAGTCGGTGCTTTCCTTCCTGGGTCTGGGCTTTCCTCCCGATACGCCCACCTGGGGCCGCCTGCTCTACGAGGGCCAGAACTTCCTCGATTTCGCCCCCTGGATGGTGCTCTGGCCCGGCTTTCTCATCTTCCTCACTGTGCTGAGCATTAACTACATCGGCGATGGTCTCCGGGACGCGCTGGACCCGCGATCGCGGTTGTAGGATGCCGCTGCTCCTCGTTCCCCTGGCAGCGTAACTTCCCCTTGCCCGAGACGGTTTCTTTGCGTACCCGGCTGCGGCGCAGCCCTGCGCGCCCGGGGTGAACCTGGAGAAACCGGGCTTCCCATACCCCTCCCTGTGGAGAGGGCCTGGGAGGGCGCAGCCCTCCCAGTGCATGTTCATCGCATCGTTCGTGCTGCACCCGATCTGTAATCAGTACGCTGCAATCCGCACACGCACTATGCCTTCCTTCCCTCCCCCACGCCACTCCGGGCGTATGCTGGCCGTCCTGGCCCTGCTGCTCGTTGCCACGCTCGCCTATGGGTTTTCGGAACGCGCTGGACTCCTGCGCGGCTCGCCCACCCGGCCCCACCTGACCGCAGCCGGAGCACTGGCGGTCTACTTCACCACCCCGGAGTTGCAATATCCCGACGTGCCGCGCAACCGGGTTGCCCCGGCCTTCGAGCGGGCCTTGCTGGCCGATATCGCCGCCGCGAAAGAGCGCATCGAGCTGGCGAGCTTCGAGTACAATCTTGTCAGCGTCGCCGAGGCGCTGATCCGCGCCCGCGCCCGTGGCGTACAGGTGCGTCTGGCCCTCGATCGCGAAAGTCTGCACCACCCGGCTATGGCCCGCTGGTCCGGGCTGATCGAAGAGGCCGGCGCAACCATAAGCTGGGAGCAGAGCGACGGCTTCCTGCACAGCAAGTTTGTGATCCTTGACCGGCGCGTGGTCTGGACCGGCTCGTGGAACGTGACGGTGAATGACACCTACCGCAACAACAACAATCTCTTGCGCATCACCGCGCCGCAGGTAGTGGCGAACTACGTCGCCGAGTTCGAGCGTATGGCCGCAGGGCGCTTCGGCAGCCTGAAGGGCGGAGCGACGCCCTATCCACTGGTGCGCCTGCCGGGGGCGACGGTTGCCACCTTCTTCTCACCGCACCAACCGGTGCGCATGCAGGTGCTGGAGCATCTGGCCCGCGCGCGGAGGAGCGTAGACGTGCTGGCGTTCTCGTTTACCGACGACGCCATCGCCGAGGCGCTGCTCGCCCGCCACCGGCTGGGTGTGCCGGTACGGGCAGTCTTTGAAGCGCGCAACGCCAACGGCTCGGGTTCGGAGTACGGGCGTCTTCGCGCGGCTGGCCTCGATGTACACCGCGACGGCAACTGCCACACGATGCACCATAAAGTGATGATCGTGGACAGGCGCGTGGTCATTACCGGCTCGTACAATTTTACGCGCCGCGCCGAGGAAGTGAACGACGAGAACCTGTTGATCATCGAGGACCCTGCGCTGGCGCAGGCCTTCGCCGAAGAGTTTACCCGTGTGTACAGGCAGGCTCGCGTGCCTGCGCGCTGCGTGTAGGTGCAGGTCTGCCCCTGCGGGTCGGGATTCAGGGGCGGACAGAACGTATGAGCGCCGACGGGCGTTATGGCGTTGGGATGCGCCGGGTGGTCCTCACCCCCTCCCCCTCTCCAGCGAAGCTGGAGCGCCTGCGCTGAGCCTGTCGAAGCGGGGAGACCAGA